>NZ_JBAKHE010000005.1:0-380575 GCF_049065885.1 Brucella sp. IR068
ATGAAGGCGTTCTTCCAGCGCCTCAAGCAAAAGGGAAAGCCGAGCAAAGTCGCACTCGTCGCCGTCATGCGAAAAATGATCATTATCCTCAACGCGAGAATCCGGGACGCAAACGCAACGGTGCTTGACACCTAACACCGTTGCTTTTTGTTTGGCGCGGCCATTCCTGCACCCGTGCATGGCAGACAAGACTCCATGTAGGATGACGAATGCGATATTGTGTGCTAAGAGCGCGCGCAACAAGGGTCGAAAAGCCAGGTGCCGGACCCTATTTATCCATGATTTCGGGCCAGATTGTCTGGCGAAGCTTATCGGCGCGCTTCCGGCGGTCGTCTCCAACAGTTGAAAACAGATGTCCATTTCGTTCGACCTTACCATTGATGATACGCGCGACCAGCTTGCCCGCCATGCGCGCGCCAGCCTCGAGGCAAAGCCGTCGCTTATCGGCATGTCACGCGAGGAAATGGCGCAAGCGCTGATCAAGGTTGGCGTGCCGGAACGCCAGACGAAAATGCGTATCAGCCAGCTGTGGCACTGGCTCTATGTGCGCGGCGTTTCCGACTTCGCCGACATGCGCAATATATCCAAGGATTTGCGTGCCCTTCTGGCGCAGCATTTCACCATTGCGCGGCCCGAAGTGGTCGAGGAACAGATTTCGCAGGACGGCACCCGCAAGTGGCTGTTTCGCTTTCCGCCACGCGGTGCTGGCCGCCCCGTCGAAATCGAAAGCGTCTATATCCCTGAGGAAGGCCGCGGCACGCTGTGCATTTCCAGCCAGGTCGGCTGCACGCTCACCTGCTCGTTCTGCCATACCGGCACGCAGAAGCTGGTGCGCAACCTCACCTCGGAAGAAATTCTGGCGCAGCTTTTGACCGCCCGCGACCGGCTTGGCGATTTTCCGGACAAGGATACGCCGGACGGCGCAATGGTGCCTGCCGAAGGGCGCAAGATCACCAATATCGTGATGATGGGCATGGGCGAGCCGCTCTATAATTTCGAGGAAGTGAAGAAGGCCCTGCTGATCGCCTCCGATGGCGACGGCCTGTCCCTTTCCAAGCGCCGCATCACGCTTTCGACCTCCGGCGTCGTGCCGGAAATCTATCGCACCGGCGACGAGATCGGCGTCATGCTCGCCATTTCGCTGCACGCCGTGCGCGACGAATTGCGCGACATTCTGGTGCCGATCAACAAGAAGTATCCGCTGGAACAGCTCATCAAGGCCTGCCGCGAATATCCGGGCCTGTCCAATGCCAAGCGCATCACCTTCGAATATGTGATGCTCAAGGACATCAATGACAGCCTTGAGGACGCCAAACTTCTGGTAAAGCTGTTGCAGGGCATTCCGGCCAAGATCAACCTGATCCCGTTCAACCCCTGGCCCGGCACGAATTACCAGTGCTCGGAATGGGAGCAGATCGAGAAATTTGCCGATTATGTGAATGCGGCTGGCTACGCATCGCCGATCCGCACGCCGCGCGGCCGCGACATCCTCGCCGCCTGCGGCCAGCTCAAGTCGGAATCCGAGCGCATGCGCAAGAGCGAGCGCCTTGCGCTCGAAGCCATGATGATCGCCGGGCATGGTGAATAACAGTCCAATGGGGGAGCGCGCTTGAACGATACTCTGGACTATATCATGCGCTTCGTCGTCGTCGTGTTCGGCTATTGCTGCGCTGTGCTGGCGGCAGGCTGGTTTCTGGCCGCCATCCTGTTCCGTACCCTCGGCATCGATTCCTTCATGAACGATTTCGTCATGATGGCGAGCGATACGGATGCCGGTTCGTTCTTCGCGGCCACCAGCTTCTGGAGCGCCGTGTTCGTCAGCGGTTTCGCGCTTGCGGTACTGGCCGGCGGGTTCAGCTTCGTGCCCGCCCTCATCCTGATCATCCTGGCGGAAGCGCGCGGTTACAAATCGTCGCTGTTCTACTGCGTTGCGGGCGCACTGATCGGGCTTGCGGCAGCTAGCGCATCGCTTCCGTTCAGCGATAACCGGAGCGTACAGGAAAGCTCGCTCTGGATTGCCGCAATAGCAGGCGCCGGCGTCGTCGGCAGCTTCGTCTACTGGCTGCTCGCAGGCCGCAATGCCGGACGGCTTCTATCCCGCCCGGCAGAATAAAATCCATCTTTTTCGCATTATCCTGCGCAAAACCGCTTCGCACTTTTGCTGGAAATGCTCTATTTCGCCTGTGCGGTGATGATCTTCAGCGCGAAGGCCGAGAATACGCCTGCAAACATCCAATCCACGATGCGCGTCACGGTCGGGTTCTTTTTCAGGAGCCCGGCGAAACGGTCCGCCGCCACCACCATCGGAATGGTGAAGGGCAGCGCCATCGGAATGAACGACAGGCCGAGGAAGAACAATTTGCCCATGGCATGCGGGTCATGGGCCGAGACGAACTGCGGCAGGAAGGTCATGTTGAACAGGATGATCTTCGGATTGAGCAGGTTGATGCCGAGCCCGGTCAGCCAGTTCTGGAACAGCGTATGCTTCTTGCCACCATTCTTTTCCGGCGAGAAGGCCGATCCCTTGCGGATCGCCTGCACGGCCAGAAAGACCAGATAGCCCGCGCCTACGATTTTCAGCGCCGTGAAGGCAGCCGGAGAAGCGATGATCAGCGCCGAAAGGCCGAGCGCCACCATGGTGGTGTGAATGACGATGCCGGTGCTGGCGCCAGCCATGCAGGCAAAGCCTGCCGCCTTGCCTTCGGAAAGGGCGCGCCCCACGAACAGCGTCATGTCGGGGCCGGGCGTGATGGAAAGGATCGCGGTTGCTATCGCGAACTGGACAAAGATCGTCCATTCGGGGATGAAGGTCAGGTTCGTCAGAAAAGACATCGAAATGTGCTCCAAGAGATGGCGCACGCTAGAATAATTTCCCGGCAAAGGGAACAGTGGAATGGAGACCGGAATGCTGCTGATCGTGGGGACCGTCCGCCTGCCACCGGAAAACCTCGAGCGGGCGCGCGAAGCCATGCGGGCCATGATCTCGGCCAGCCGCGCGGAGGATGGCTGCGTGGACTATGGCTATGCCGAGGACGTGCTGGAGCCCGGCCTGATCCACGTCAAGGAATTCTGGCGCGACCGCGCCTCGCTCGACCGGCATTTCGCCTCCCCCCATATCGCCGCGTGGCGCGCGACATGGCCCGAACTTGGCATCGGCGACCGCAATCTCGTCATTTATGAAGTTGGCGAACCAAAGATCACGTAATACGCATGAGTTTTCGCGATAAGTCGCAGTTCGTCGGCTTGCACGCGGCTTGGCAACTGATAAAAGACTTGCGGATATATCTGTTGGAGTTCCGCTCCAACCGCCACCGCATCAGACGGAAGTGAATTATGAGCAAGTGGAAAGACGTTAAGAAAGTCGTTCTCGCCTATTCGGGCGGCCTCGACACCTCGATCATCCTGAAGTGGCTTCAGACGGAACTGGGCGCGGAAGTCGTGACCTTTACCGCCGATCTCGGCCAGGGCGAAGAACTTGAACCGGCCCGCAAGAAGGCGGAAATGCTGGGCATCAAGGAAATCTTCATCGAGGACGTGCGCGAAGAATTCGTGCGCGATTTCGTCTTCCCGATGTTCCGCGCCAATGCCGTCTATGAAGGCGTCTACCTGCTCGGCACCTCGATTGCCCGCCCGCTGATCTCCAAGCACCTGATCGACATCGCCAGGAAGACCGGCGCCGACGCCATCGCGCATGGCGCGACCGGCAAGGGCAACGACCAGGTTCGTTTCGAGCTGTCCGCTTACGCGCTGAACCCGGACATCAAGATCATCGCCCCCTGGCGCGACTGGTCGTTCAAGAGCCGCACCCATCTGCTGGAATTCGCCGAACAGCACCAGATCCCCGTCGCCAAGGACAAGAAGGGCGAAGCGCCGTTCTCCGTCGACGCCAACCTGCTGCACTCCTCGTCCGAGGGCAAGGTTCTGGAAGATCCGGCTGTCGAGGCTCCCGAATATGTGCATATGCGCACCATTTCGCCGGAAACCGCGCCCGACAAGGCAACGATCATCAAGATTGGCTTTGAAAAGGGCGACGCCGTTTCGATCAATGGCGAGCGCCTGTCGCCTGCGACACTGCTTGCCAAGCTCAACGACTATGGCCGCGACAACGGCATCGGCCGTCTCGACCTCGTGGAAAACCGCTTCGTCGGCATGAAGTCGCGCGGCGTCTACGAAACGCCGGGTGGCACGATCCTGCTTGCCGCACACCGCGCCATCGAATCGATCACGCTCGACCGTGGTGCGGCGCACCTGAAAGACGAGCTGATGCCGCGCTATGCGGAACTCATCTATTACGGCTTCTGGTTCTCGCCGGAACGCGAAATGCTGCAGGCGGCAATCGATCACAGCCAGCGCCATGTCGAAGGCGAAGTCACGCTCAAGCTCTACAAGGGCAATGTGATGGTGATCGGCCGTGAATCGGAAAAGTCGCTCTATTCCGACAAGCTCGTCACCTTCGAAGACGATCAGGGTGCTTACGACCAGAAGGACGCCGCAGGCTTCATCAAGCTCAATGCGCTGCGTCTGCGCACGCTCGCCGCGCGTGATCGCAAATAAGCATATCCAACCCGGACAAAAGCCCGCCCTCCCGGCGGGCTTTTTTTTAGAGCGGTTCCTGCTCTGACAGAATCGCCGGAACCGCTCTAACTATTTGTTTTATCGCATTATCCAACGCAAAAGTGTGAAACGGTTTTGCTGGAAATGCTCTCGAGCAGGACGTGAATCTTGTCTGTCTATCTGGCCCTGCCTGCCTGCATTCTGCTTGGCATTTATCTGCTGGTACGCTGCATTTCCATTCTATGGAAAATCATTGCGCCCGAGGTCCGCCACCAGTTTGCGGGCAACGCCCGGCCACACGTCTTTCATTTGCCAAACGCCGGGCGATACGCGATCAGCATCGTGTTTCCGCCGTTTACCATTTTCCCCGGCACGGCCTATTTCTCAACGCAGTTTGCCATCAAGGCGCGCGCGACCGGCGCGCCGATTGCCTATCATTCCACAAGCCGCTTCCTGTTGAGCGTCCGGCGGACGGATATGCGCGGCAATGCTTCCCATGTTTTGGGATATTTCGACTGCATGACAGCCGGGGATTACGAAATCACCTGCCTGACCCCTGAAAAGATCAGGGCGAATTTCCGGCTGGAAATCACGCCCCATGTTTCGGTCCTGAAACTCGCGCCCGTCATCGCGGGGACCATTCTTGCCGCTGGAATGAGCGTGGGCGGGACGATTGTCTTTCTGCTCTGGATGACCGGCAAAATTTGATAATGTCAGGCTGCGTTCTTGATTGCCGCCAGCATCTTTTCCTCACCGGGACGCAAGGTCAGCACCCGCACGCCATTGGCCGTGACGGCGACCGTATGCTCGAACTGCGCTGACAGTTTTCCGTCACGCGTGACTACCGTCCAGCCGTCCTTTTCCTGCTTCACCTTGGCCGTACCCTGATTGAGCATCGGCTCGATGGTGAACACCATGCCTTCGCGCAGGCGAACCCCGGTGCCGGGCTTGCCGAAATGCAGGACCTGCGGTTCTTCGTGCATTTCGCGACCGATGCCATGGCCGCAATATTCCCGCACGATGCTGTAATCATGCCGCTTGGCGTGGCGTTCGATGGCATGGCCGATATCGCCGAGCGTCGCGCCGGGGCGCACGGCGGCAATTCCCTTCCACAGCGCCTCATAGGTCACGCGGACCAGCCGTGAGGCAAAGGGCGCAACTTCTCCGACCATGTAGGTCTTGCTGGAATCGGCGATATAGCCGTCCTTTTCCAGCGTGATGTCGAAGTTGATGATCTCGCCGTTTTGAATGATCTCGTCATTCGACGGCATGCCATGGCAGACGACCTCGTTCTTCGAGCTGTTCAGCACATAAGGATAGTCATATTGCCCCTTACTGGCAGGCCGCGCCTGCAATTCGCGGGTGATGTAGTCCTCGACCAGATCGTTGACCTGCATCGTGGTCATGCCCGCCAGCGGGGTGCGGTCGAGAAGGGCAAAAACTGAGGCGAGCAGCGCGCCGGATGCCGCCATCTTTTCCACTTCGGCCGGCGTCTTGGTCATGACGGCTGCACTGCCAGAACCGACAAAACCGGCAGCTCGACCTGCGCTGCGCGCAACTGCATCTGCACGATCTCGTTGAACGACAGGTCGGGATGGGCCTGCGCCAGCATGCCGATCTTCATCCAGTATTCAGCCTGCGCATTGATCGAACGGCACATGACGTCGCTCGCCTTGCGCAGTTCTTCATGCAGCTCGTCACCGATCTTTACGATACCCATAACAGTGTCCGAAATAAGAGTTTGATATACGAACCATATATAAACCGTATATGCGCATCGATCAAGCTTTCTACTCTTCCTCCTCAGCCAATCAAATCATTTGCATTTAATACGGCACTTTACTATAAGGCACCGTATGGAAATTATCGAGCAAAAACATCGTGCCCTTCTGGGCGAAATGGAACGCCGGCACAGCCCGTCCACCGACGCGCTGAAAGCCTGTTTTGAAGTCTTGTCGCTTGCTGCGGCCATTGACCGGGATTGCGCCAGCCGGCTGGCGCCGCACAAGCTTTCGGAGGGCAAGTTCGTCCTGCTGTTTCTGCTGCACGATGCGCCCGAGGGCCTCTCGCCGCACGCGCTTTCGGAACGCGCAGGCGTCACGCGCGCCACCATCACCGGCCTGCTGGACGGGCTGGAGCGTGATGGTTTCCTCAAGCGCCACGCGGATAGCGCGGACCGCCGCAAGCTGACTGTCCGGCTGACATCCGAAGGCTCGCTGCTGGCGCAACAGCTTTTCGAACAACATACCGCATGGATTGCAAGCCTGATGAGCGATCTCTCGTCAGGCGAACAGCAGCTTCTCAGCACCTTGCTGCGCCGCATCTGGAGCCGCACCGACGCCGGTCGCTCCTTCAAGATCAATGAAACCCTAAGGGATATGACATGACCTATTACCTCGCCGAGCTTTATTCCCCAAAATCGAGCTGGCACGCACTCGATGCTGAAGGCCGGCAGGCCTTCTTCGAGAAAGTCGGCGCGGGCATAGGCGGACTTGCGGCGCTCGGTATCGAGGCTTTGGCGTTGGGGCCTGTCGACGCGACAAAGCCTTTTGCGCCCGGTCAGAATTTCTTCGCTATCTGGCGTTTCCCGGACGAAGCAGCCCTCGACATGCTGATTGCCGGAATCACCGCCACCGGCTGGCATGATTATTTCGACACGATCAATGCGGCTGGCGCTGGCACCGACCTTCCCGGCCATCTGGCGCAACTGGCAGGCGTGCCTTTCCGGGAAGCCGCCTGATACTACAGGTGCATTCTTCGTGATGCCGGGCTGAAACAGCGCTTTGTCTGCGTTCCGGTGCCTACCTTCAAATACGCTCCGCTCCGGTACTCGAAAATCACTCTTTCGCCACGGCCCGACGAATTTGCAACTGTGGCGCCAAGCTGATCGCCCATGCCGATAAATGCTTCCCTCTGAGAGCGACCTTTATGCGTCCAAATGGACGCAGGGCGCTCCAGGGAAGGATTTTTCTTATCCACACATGCTCCTGGCTGATCCCGCCGACTGATTCCGCCGACGGATCCCGCTTGACTCTTGCCTCGCTCGATTCAATACTAGAACAAATAGAGAACAATTTGACAGGAATCGAACGTGAGCGGCATCGACATCGCGGCGTTGCGGCGCATGGTTACGGCCATTGCAGGCAATGATCCGCAAGGCAGTTTTGCCAGCAGGACAGGAAGCGAGGACAGGTGCGGTTTTGCGCGCGCCCGCAGTTTCACGCTTGGCCTTGCCGGGGCAGATGCCGCCTTTCCGCATGGTCTGGCGGGCGATGCGCTGCACGAGGTCTTTGCCGAAAATCCGGGCGCGCATATGGCGGCGACCGGCTTTGCGCTCGCCTTTGCCGCCCGCGCGGCAGAGCACTCCACACAATATCGGCGCCCCATCATCTGGATCGAGGAGGAAAAGGCTGCAAGCGAATATGGCGGGCTTTATCCGCCGGGGCTCCATGCCTTCGGCATCGATCCGTCGCGGCTTCTGATCGTGCGCTGCCCCACGGCGCAGGATGTGCTGAAAGCGGCAAACGATGCGCTGGAAGCGGGCAGCGGCGGCAAGGCCTCGCATCTTGTTTCCGGCGTCGTCGCCTCGGTGACAGGCCAGCCGAAATGTCTCGACCTCACCGCCTCGCGCCGCCTGCTTCTTGCAACAGAAACCGCTCAGCTGCCCGTCATCCTGCTCAGGAGCCACCGGACGGCGGTGCAAAGCGCTGCCGTCAGCCGCTGGCGGGTGGCGCCCGCGCCATCGCGTTCAAGCGGAGCGAGTGCGCCGGGAAAGCCCGCCTTTTCCGCCGTGCTGGAGCGCAACCGCCACGGCACATGCGGACAATGGATCATGGAATGGAACAATGAAACCCTTGAATTTGGTGCACGAGAACGGGACGGCAGAACGCTTGTTTCTCGCCCTGTGGTTTCCGTTTCTGCCGACCGACCGGCTTCGCCGCGCCGTTCCGCATGACGGCAGGGAGCGCCCGCCCCTGGTGGTGACCGAGCGCACGGCCAATGCGCTGCGCCTGACGGCGGTGGATGCGGCGGCGGCAAGGCTCGGTCTTTTCCCCGGCATGGCGCTGACGGATGCCCGCGCCCGCGTGGAAAGGCTGGAAGTGGCGGCCGCAGCACCAGAACAGGATGCGGCATTGCTCAAGCGCCTTGCCCATTGGTGCGAGCGCTACACGCCGCTCGTCGCCTATGATGAGCCGCATGGGCTGATGCTCGACATAACCGGCTGCGCGCATCTGTTCGGCGGGCTCGCCGCCATGCGCGCCGACGCCATCGGCCGCATCGAACGCGCCGGGCTGAAGGTGCAGGCAGCGATTGCCGACAACAGTTTTGCCGCACGCCTTCTGGCACGGGGAACGAAGGGCGGCGTCTTCAGCAAGGCGGAGGCCGACCGGCAGCTTCCCCGCCTGCCGCTTTCCGCGCTTGAACTGACGCAAGCCGCCGAAACCGGACTCAAGCGCGCCGGGCTGAAACGCATCGGCGATGTGATGGGGCTTCCGCGCGCCGCGCTCACCGCCCGCTTCGGCACTGATCTTGCGACTCGGCTCGATCGGCTGGCGCGGCGCGAGCGCGCGCCGATTTCCCCCTTGCGCATCCTGCCGCTCCGCACCGCCGAACGCCGCCTGTCGGAACCCGTCACGGGGATGGAGCTGGTCGAACACATTTTGCAGGAACTGGCGCAGGCGCTTTTTGCGCAGCTTGAACCGGAGGGCAAGGGCGCGTTGTTGATCGAGGCCTCCTTCTTCCGTGTCGATGGCGACGTGCGCCATATCCATATCGAAACCGGCCAGCCCTTGCGCGACGACAGGGTTTTCCTGCGCCTTGCGCGTGAAAGGCTCAACGCCTTGACCTCTCCCCTCGACGCCGGTTTCGGCTTCGACATGATCCGGCTGGCGGCGTTGCGCTGCGCACCCGTCGCCCAGCGCCAGACGGGGCTCGACCAGCATGAGGAGGATGAAGCGGGTTTCAGCCAGCTTGTCGACCGGCTTTCGGCGCGGCTTGGACAGGACCGCGTTCTCGTCTCCTTTTCGCGCAACACCCATATTCCCGAACGCGCCTTCGGCCTGCGCCCTGCCCTCCATACGGACGGCAAGGGCGAAGCCGGTCATGAAAGCGTTCCGATGCTTCCCTCAGGGCTTCCCCCGGCGCTTCCCCCAATGCTTCCCGGCGATCCGCCCGCGCGCCCCATAAAACTGTTTCGCCCGCCGCAATTGATCGAAAGCGTGGCGGAAGTGCCTGACAGTCCGCCTTCCTTCTTCCTGTGGCGGCGGGTGCGCCATCAGGTGCGCCTTGCCGAAGGGCCGGAACGGATCGAGCCGGAATGGTGGCGTGCAATCGGCCAGGACGTGCCGGAACTGCGCGATTATTACCGGGTGGAGGACGAAAACGGCCAGCGTTTCTGGATTTTTCGCGAGGGGCTTTATGACGGCCTCAATCATCCGCGCTGGTTTCTGCATGGGTTGTTTGCGTGATGGCACAGTTTTTTGAAATGGCTGCTGCCAGCAATTTTTCCTTCCTTTGCGGCGCCTCGCATCCGCAGGAACTGGTTTTGCAGGCCCATGCGCTTGGCCTGTCCGGCATAGGCATTGCCGACCGCAACACGCTGGCCGGTGTGGTGCGCGCCCATGCGGCATGGAAGGAATTTCGCGACAAGAGCGATTTCCGGCTGTTCATCGGCTGCCGCCTGTCCTTCACCGACGGAACGCCGGACATGGTCGTCTATCCGCGTGATCGCGCCGCCTATGGGCAATTGTGCCGCCTGCTGACCGAAGGCAAGACCCGCGCCGCCACCAAGGGCGAATGCCATCTCGAATGGAGCGACCTTCTGTTTCGCGCCCGGCAATTCCAGATCGCGGTCTTTCCTCCCGAGGACGACAGGCCGGACTTTGCCGACCGCCTGACGGAGATTGCGCAAGCTGCCCCTGGCTCCGTCTGGCTGGCGCTCACCATGCCGCATCAGGGACAGGACGGACGCCGCGCAGAACGCAGCGCCCGTTTTGCAGCCGAGGCCAATGTGCCGCTGCTCGCTACCAATGACGTGCTTTATCATCACCCAGACCGCCGCCCGCTTCAGGACGTGCTGACGGCAACCCGCCACCACACGACCGTTTTCGATGCTGGGCGGCTTCTCGAAAAGAATGCCGAACGTCACCTGAAACCGCCAGAGGAAATGCTGCGGCTGTTCCGCGATTACACTGAAGCGGTCGCAGCGACCGCCGATTTCGTCGCGCCCATCACCTTCCAGCTGGATGAGCTGAAATATGCCTATCCCGATGAACCCATTCCGCCCGGCAAGACAGCACGGCAGCATCTCTATGACCTCACCTGGGAAGGTGCTGCCCGTCATTACGGCGCGGACACGATCCCGCCAAAGGTGCAGAGCCTCATCAACAAGGAACTGGCACTGATCGCCCAACTTGAATACGAGCCCTATTTTCTCACCGTCTATGACATTGTGAACTATGCCCGCCGGGAAAAAATTCTGTGTCAGGGGCGCGGTTCGGCGGCCAATTCCGTCGTCTGCTTCTGCCTTGGCATTACCGGCGTGAACCCGACGGAAGTGGACCTCCTGTTCGAGCGCTTCATTTCCGCCGAGCGCCAGGAACCGCCGGATATCGACGTCGATTTCGAGCATGATCGGCGCGAAGAGGTGATGCAATATGTCTATAAGCGCTATTCCAGAGACCGCGCAGCCATTGTCGCAACCGTCATCAGCTATCGGTCCCGCAGCGCGATCCGCGATGTCGGCAAGGCGCTGGGCCTGACCGAAGACGTGACGGCGGCGCTTGCCAATACGGTCTGGGGCATATCCGGCGGCGGCATCGACAAGCAGCATATCAGGCAGGCGGGTCTCGACCCCGACAATCCGATTATCCGGCGTGCGGTGGAACTGGCCATCACGCTGATCGGCTTTCCGCGCCACCTGTCGCAGCATGTCGGCGGTTTCGTGCTCACCCGCGACCGTCTGGACGAGACCGTGCCCATCGGCCCGGCAGCAATGGACAAGCGCTCCTTCATAGAATGGGACAAGGACGATATCGATGAGGTGGGGCTGATGAAGGTGGATGTGCTGTCGCTCGGCATGCTCACCTGCATCCGCAAGGCTTTCGACCTCATTCACCAGCACAAGCCGCAGCTTTATGGCGGCGAAAAGCTGACGCTGGCCAATCTGCCGCGCGAAGACAAGCGCGTCTACGACATGCTGTGCACGGGCGATTCGCTCGGCGTGTTTCAGGTGGAAAGCCGCGCCCAGATGAACATGCTGCCACGCCTGAAACCGCGTGAGTTCTACGATCTCGTCATCGAGGTCGCCATCGTGCGCCCCGGCCCCATTCAGGGCGACATGGTGCATCCTTACCTGCGCCGGCGAAACAAAGAGGAACCCTCCACCTTGCCATCGCCCGCGCCGGAGCACGGCCCGCCGGACGAGTTGCGGCAGATTCTCGGCAAGACCAAAGGCGTCCCGCTTTTTCAGGAACAGGCGATGCGCATTGCCATGGAGGCCGCAAAATTCACCCCCGATGAGGCCAACCAGCTGCGCCGCGCCATGGCCACCTTCCGCAAGATGGGCACCATCCACACGATGGAGCAAAAGATGATCGAAGGCATGGTCAGGCGCGGCTACGACCGGACCTTTGCCGAAAACTGCTTCAACCAGATCAAGGGCTTCGGCGAATATGGCTTTCCTGAAAGCCATGCGGCGAGCTTTGCGCATCTGGTCTATATTTCCGCATGGCTCAAATGCCACCATCCGGAAGTGTTCGCCGCCGCTCTTCTCAATTCCCAGCCCATGGGTTTTTACGCGCCCGCCCAGATCGTGCGCGATGCCCGCGAGCATGGCGTGACGGTGCTGCCCGTCGACGTGAATTTCAGCCAATGGGATAATATTCTGGAGGAAACGCCCGATATTCGCCTGGCGCTGCGGCTCGGCTTCCGCCAGATCGACGGTTTTTCCAAACGTGACACCGAACTCCTGATTGCCGACCGGCAGGAGCCCTACCGTACCATCGAGGACATGCACCGGCGGCTGCGGCTCGACCGGCGCGCCTTCACGCTTCTGGCCGATGCCGACGCCTTCGGCTCGCTCGATATCGACCGCCGCGCCGCATTGTGGGCCGTGCGCCGCCTGCCCAATGACGAAACGCTGCCGCTGTTCCGTGCCGCCGCGACCAGCGAACTGGCGGAGGAACCGCGCACAAAACTTCCCGAAATGGCGGCATCCGAGCATGTGATTGCCGATTACGAGACGACGCGGCTTTCGCTGAAAGGGCATCCGCTGCAATATCTGCGCGAGGGGCTTGCGGCGGAAGGCGTTTCCACCTGCCGCGCCGTGCAGGAAGGCGCCGACGGACGCCGCATGAAAGTGGCGGGCGTCGTCACCGTGCGCCAGCGCCCCGGCAGCGCCAAGGGCGTGGTGTTCCTCACCATCGAGGATGAAACCGGCATCGCCAATATCGTCGTCTGGCCGAAGATCATGAAGGCGTTTCGCCGCGAAGTGATGGGGGCGCGGCTGATCCATATCGAAGGCCGCATCCAGCGCAGCCCCGAAGGGGTGGTGCATCTGGTGGCGGCGAAATTGCAGGACCGTTCGGCAGCGCTGATCGAGATGAGCGGACGCGAAGCGCAGCGTCTCGTCGCCCCATCCCAGATGGCGCATCATCCGCGAAATGTAAAAATCATGCCGAACTCACGCGACTTTCATTGAGCAATCACGCGCTCGAAGCCCGTTGGCCATTTTGGCTATGACGCGACGAAAATGGTGCAATTCGAGAACCGGAGCGGAGTGTACTTTAGGGTACATGAGCACCGGAAGCGCAGAGGTGTGCCGTTTGCAGGCCGTCAGAGCCGAAATAGACCGGGCTTCAGTTCCATGTACCGACAACGAACACCGCACAATAATGCAGCGCCGCGCCCACCACGACAAAGCCGTGCCAGATGGCATTCTGAAACCGCAGCCGCTCCCAGACATGGAAGATCACGCCCAGCGAATAGACCATGCCACCGGCTGCGATCAGCCAGAAGACCGCTGGCGGCAGCGACTGCACCATGGTGTCATAGACCATGACGCCGCTCCAGCCGAGCGCCAGATAAAGCAGGATCGACAGCCGGTCGAAACGTCCCGGCATGAACAGTTTCAGCGTGATGCCGACCGAAGCCACGCTCCAGACGAAAAGCAGCAGCGGCAGCGCACGGTCGCCCATATGCATGGCAAAGGGCGTGTAGGTTCCGGCAATCAGCAGATAGATCGCCGAATGGTCGAAACGGCGCAGGAGCCACTTGGTCGGGGAGACCGGCCAGATATTGTAGACAGCCGAAATTCCGAGCGCCGCCAGAAGGCTCAGCAGGTAGACGCCCGACGAGATCGAGGTCACTGCCGGCATATTCGGCAGGAAATGGACCAGCATGGCAACCGCGCCGACAAGCGCCAGCCCCACACCCAGAACATGGATGACGCCGTCGGCCCACAATTCGGCCCGGTCATATTTCCACTTGATGGGGTGCGGCAATCTCACATTCATGCGGTCTTCCTGTCGTCGGTTCCAGAGCGCATCCCGAAAGTGTGGAACGGTTTTCGGAAAAGATGCGGTTAAAACATGGAGATAGAGCGCCGGTCCGATCAGATCAGATCGAAATGCGCTCTCAACAGGAAACTGCCATTAGATTGCAGCGTCAAGATGACAGTTCGTTATTGAGCCGCCGGTGTGTAGGAAGCCTGGATGGGAGCCACGCCCGGAAGCGGTGCGGCGGCACCTTCCGGCAATGATGCGGGCTGGATGGAAGCCGCTGCCTCACGGGTCGGGCCGCTGCGCTTCCAGCTGCCGTCAAGGCCCGTTTCCTGCAACAGCCCCTTGCGCTTGGCATCGTAATAATAGCCGCGCGCATAATAGCGGACCGCCTGGCTTTCGTCGCCGCCCGCCACCTTGTAGGCGCCGGACAGATAGCGGACCGCATATTTCAGATTGGTTTCCGCATCGAGCAGGCCCTTGGCCGCGCCCGTATATCCCATGCCGCGCGCGGTCGGATGGCTGATCTGCATCAGGCCCCAATAGGGTCCGTTGCGCGCACCCGGATTGAACCGGCTTTCACGATGCACGACCCGGCGCACAAGGCGTTCCGGTACGTCATAGGCGACGGAATATTTGGTGATGAGCGTGTCCAGATCCTTGGGCGCGCTGTCCGGCGTCTCGAAAGCCATGTTGGCGGCAACGGATGCCGGGGAAGCGGCGGCCTGCGCACCGGCATAGGCCATCATCGGTTCGGACTGGCCGCGAATGCCGGGAATGGGAACGACGGCGGGCAGGACCGGATCGGAAGGATCGGTCACCGCCGCGACGGTCTGCGTTCCAGCGGCAGCAGCGCCCGCATCGGCTGTCGCCGTGCCTGCGGCATCTGCCGTGGCACCGGCGGCGCTTCCTGCGGCGGCAACGGTCGTGCCGGATGTATCGGTCTGCGTGATCAGCGCGGTTTTCACCGGCTTGCCGCCATCGGTGGTGTTGCAGGCGCTGAGCGCCACGGCGCAACCCAGAAGCAGAATGCCCTTGCGGACCATATCAGCGGAAGAAGAAGAAAGCTGGAGACGCATGACCGGACCCGTTCTCAGGAATCGAAATCTTGTTCGATGCGTTTTTCAAGCTCGACCAGATCGGCCGGCAGAGGCAAGCCGCTTGCGCGCAGCGCATTGAGCTTCTCGCGAACCGTTTCGCGGATTTCATGAGCGTCTTGCGGCTGATTCACCATTTGCTCGAAAAGCAGCGCAATTTCCGCCTTGATGTCCTCGAATGCCATCCAGATCCTCTTGGCTTTGCGGGCATCGCGGGACACCCGTTTCAGTCAATATTCTTTCGGTCGATGACAGTCGTGTACCATGCAAAAGGCGGCAAACGGAAGCGCTAAACGTCCGGGCGCGGCCAAAATGAATATTTCAAATGGTAACAAAAATATTAACGCGCTCACGCGAGGCGGTGCAGCACCATATCTACCGCATTGAAATTAAACGCAAAAATAGCAAGATCATCGAAGTCCAGACCGCCATGGGGATCGAACAGATAAATGCTCGTCCAGACGAGCGCGATCACGAGCAGAATTGCCAGAATTGTCAGAATCAAAAGGCGTCGCCCGAGCGCGGCCTTGCGGCCCGCTCCTTCCGGCGGCTGTTTGGCCATAGTCACTTGCTGCCTTGTTCAATCGTCATTGGTCGCGTTCAGTTCCTCCGGCGGGGTGCCGTGTTCGGGCTCCGCCGACAGATAGCCCTCGCGCACCAGCCATTTGCGCAGGATAAGCGTCATCGCCTCGGTCTGGTTGAGACCGGGATGCCTTTCGGCGATGAAGCGCTCCAGAGCGTCGTGCACGTCATCGGGAAGATAGGTGCTCATTCATGCTCCTCCGCATATTTTCACACTACGGTTACGGACAGTTCCCCCACACCATCCACCTTGCCTTCCAGACGGTCGCCGCGCTTGACCGGGCCCACGCCCGCAGGCGTACCGGTAAAGATAAGATCGCCGGGGCGCAGCTCAAAGAGCGACGACAGGTAGGAAATGGTCTCCGCCACCTTCCAGATCATCTGGTTGAGGTCGCCCGACTGGCGCGTCTCGCCATTGATGGAAAGCGAAATCGCCGCCTTTTCCGGGTGGCCGATTTCCGACACCGGCACGAGGGCCGAACAGGGCGCGGAGTGCTCGAAAGCCTTCGCCACTTCCCACGGGCGGCCCGCCTTCTTGGCCACGGCCTGCAGGTCGCGGCGCGTCATGTCGATGCCGACGGCATAGCCATAAACATGGTCCAGCGCCTTTTCGACGGAAATGTCGGTGCCGCCGGTCTTCAGCGCCACCACGAGTTCGATCTCGTGATGCACGTCCTCGGTCTTCGGCGGATAAGGGAAGTCGTCGCCCCCGATCACCAGGCTGTCCGGGTTCTTCTGGAAGAAGAACGGCGGGTTGCGGGTCGGATCGCCGCCCATTTCGATGGCGTGATCGGCATAGTTCTGGCCGACGCAATAGATGCGATGCACGGGAAAGAGCGCGTCCGTTCCCTTCACCGGCAGAAACGGCTGCGGGGGCGGCGCAAAAACATATGTCGTCATGGGGAACTATTCCGGTCGGAAACTGATGAAGCGATTTCTGCCATCATGCAGACGCAAGCGCGTCGCCGCAACCCTTGAAAGACGCAATTCCCTGTTATCGCCCGTCCGAGACCACGACAAAATCCGCCTTGCGCGATTGCGCGACCACGAGTTCGGCATTGGGAATATCGTTGGAAAGGGCGCGGTTCCGGGCGGTTTCGGCATCGAAGCCGAAGCCGAGCCAGCGATCGGTCAGGCGGCGCTCCAGTTCGTCGAAAGGCACGTCCAGATAGACCGTCAGATCGAAGAAGGGAGCAAGCTGCGCCCATGGCTGCTGATCGAGCAGCAGGTAATTGCCTTCCACCAGAAGCACGCGATGCTCCGGCCCGACCACGGATGCGGCGGCGCGGGAAAGCTCCAGCGAGCGGTCGAAGACCGGGATGAAGACTTCGCCGTCCGCCTGTTTCAGCCGTTGCAGCAGCACCGCAAACCCGGCGCAGTCGAAGGTTGGCGGCGAACCCTTGCGGCTCAACAATCCGCGCCTGTCGAGAATGGCATCATCGAGGTGAAATCCGTCCATGGGCACAACGATGGACGGCGCTTCGCCGCCCTTGTTGATGGCATGGAGCAGATAATCGGACATGGTGGATTTTCCGGCTCCCGGCGGGCCTGCAACGGCCACGATCAGGCGTCCGTCAGTTTCCGCCAGCCGCGCAAGAATTTCCGAAGGCAGGGCTTCGCGCTCGATAGGCGTCATGTCCGGTTTCCGTGATTCGTCCTGCCAGCATATCAGAAGCTCAAGCAGCTTCCTTCGGCCTCATCGCGCCGGTCATCAGCGCCACCGCATCCGACATGGAATATTCCTTGGGGTCGATGACCGTCAGGCGGCGTCCCAGCCGGTGAATGTGGATGCGGTCGGCGACCTCGAACACATGCGGCATGTTGTGCGAGATGAGCACGATGGGCATGCCGCGCCGCTTCACGTCCTGAATGAGTTCCAGCACGCGGCGCGATTCCTTGACGCCGAGCGCCGCAGTCGGCTCGTCCATGATGACCACCTTGGAACCGAAGGCGGCGGCACGCGCCACCGCAACGCCCTGGCGCTGGCCGCCCGAAAGGGTTTCCACCGCCTGGCCGATGTTCTGGATGGTCATCAGGCCCAGTTCGGAGAGTTTTTCGCGGGCGATCTTTTCCATCGCCCCGCGATCCAGCATGCGGAACAGCGAGCCGAGCGGCCCCTTGCGGCGGATTTCGCGGCCGAGAAACAGGTTGTCGGCGATGGAAAGCGCGGGCGACAAGGCAAGGTTCTGATAGACTGTCTCGATGCCTGCCTGCCGTGCTTCCATCGGCGAATGAAAGCTGACCGGCTTGCCGTCGAGCAGGATTTCGCCCTCGTCCGGCTTGATCGCGCCGGACAGCGCTTTGATGAGCGAGGACTTGCCCGCGCCATTATCGCCAATGACCGCGAGGATTTCGCCGGGATAGAGGTCGAAATCGGCATGGTCGAGCGCCGTGACGCGACCATAGCGCTTGACCAGCCCCCGGGCGGAAAGAACAGGCGTGGTGTTCGTTTTCATGCGGCAGCCTTTCTGATCCACTGGTCGATGGCGACGGCGGCAATGATGAGAACGCCGATCAGGAGATAGGTCCATTGCGGATCGGTGCCCCACAGGCGCAGGCCCAGCGAGAACACGCCGACGATCAGCGCGCCGAACATGGTGCCGAGGATGGAGCCGCGCCCGCCGAAGAGCGATATGCCGCCGATCACCACGGCGGTGATGGATTCGATATTGGCGAACTGGCCCGCTGTGGGTGAAACGGAGCCGAGACGGCCGATCATCGCCCAGCCTGCCAGCGCGCAGATGATACCCGCCAGCACATAGACCGACATGAGGATAGGCTTGACCGAGACGCCGGAAAGCTGCGCCGCCTCGGGGTCGTCGCCGATGGCATAGACGTGCCGTCCCCAGGCGGTGTGGTTCAGCACATACCAGAGCAGCAGCACCAGAAGCACCATGGCGATGACGCCATAGGTGAAGACCGCGCCGCCGATGCGCACGCTCTCGCCGAAGAATTGCAGGATCGGCGCTTCCGCCGTGATTTCCTGCGCGCGGATGGTCTCGTTAGCGGAATAAAGGAAGTTGGTGGCGAGGATCACCTGCCACATGCCGAGCGTCACGATGAAGGGCGGCAGGCGCACATAGGCGACCAGAAAGCCGTTGATGAAGCCGCAGAGCGCGCCCGTGGCAAAGCCGCAGAGAACAGCAAGCTCGGCGGGCAGACCGTAGCGGAAGGTGAACTGGCCCATCACCACCGAGGACAGCACCATGATGGCGCCGACCGAAAGGTCGATACCAGCGGTGAGGATCACCAGCGTCTGCGCCGCCGCGACAATGCCGGTGATGGCGACCTGCTGCAGGATGAGCGTCAGCGAGAAGGCGGAGAAGAACTTGCCGCCCAGCGTGACGCCGAAGATCAGCAGCGACAGGACGAGTACGATCAGCGGCACGGCAGCGGGATTGTGATGCAGGAAACTCCGCATCCGATAAAGCAGCGACCGGTCGCCCGCATCGAAGGAGGCGACTTCGGCCGCGCTCTGCGAAAGCGTCTTTTCATAGTCCTGCATGGACGGTTTTTGTGCAGCGGAAGCCGCCTGTGGCTCACTCATCTCTGTCTCCTGCCTTCACCCTGGCCCGGCAGACCTTCCGATCCGCCGAACCAGAACCCAAAGAGCCTGTCAGCCCCAGCACTTGCCGAGCGCGGTCTTGGTATCGATCGACGGAACGCCGTCGACCGGCTTGTCGGTGACGAGCGACACGCCCGTATCGACAAAATCCTTGCCTTCGGTCGGCTTCGGCTTTTCGCCCGTATCGGCAAACTTCTTGATCGCTTCGATGCCGAGCGCCGCCATCTGCAGCGGATATTGCTGCGAGGTCGCGCCGATCACGCCAGCCTCGACATTCTTCACACCGGGGCAGCCGCCATCGATGGAGACGATCAGCACGTCCTTTTCGCGCCCGACGGCCTTCAGCGCCTCATAGGCACCGGCGGCGGCAGGTTCGTTGATGGTGTGGACGACATTGATGTTCGGGTCCTTCTGGAGAAGGTTCTCCATCGCGCGGCGTCCGCCTTCCTCGTTGCCGTCGGTCAGGTCGCGACCGGCAATGCGCGGATCGTCCTCGTCGCCGAGCTTGGTCTTGTCCTTCGGATCGATGCCGAAACCGGTGGCAAAGCCCTGATCGCGCAGCACGTCGACGCTCGGCTGCGATGCGGTGAGGTTGAGGAAGGCCACATGCGCGTCCTTGGCCTTGTCGCCAAGCGTCGCCGCCGCCCATTTGCCGACCAGCTCACCGGCGAGGAAGTTGTCGGTGGCGAAGGTTGCATCCGCCGCGTCGGCGGGCTCAAGCGGCGTATCGAGCGCGATGATGAGCATGCCCGCCTCGCGCGCCTTCTGCAGCGACGGCACGATGCCCTTGGTGTCGGAAGCGGTGATCAGAATGCCCTTGGCGCCATCGGCGATGCAGGTTTCGATGGCCGCGACCTGGCTTTCGGAATCGCCGTCGATCTTGCCCGCATAGGTCTTGAGATTGACGCCAAGCTCCTTGGCCTTGGCGACCGCGCCTTCCTTCATCTTGACGAAGAACGGGTTGGTGTCGGTCTTGGTGATGAGGCACGCGCCGGCATCGGCGGCGTTGGCCGAACTCAATGGAATGGCGGCAGCGCCAAGCGCGAAGGCAGCAAAGGCTGCCGACAGAACTGTCTTCTTCATGGACTCCTCCCAGATTGAAGCCGGTTCCTCTTCCCGGCACCGGAGAAGCAAAACACGGCTTTAAAACAGAGTCAATTAATAAATCCACTTGATTTATTAATGTGCTGTGTCACTCTGATTGACGGAGGAGAAAGCGCGAAACGAGCGGGCGACAGGCTGTCAGCTTCATCCGCGCCTATCTTAAGCGATTGTTTTATTTGATGTCCCGCACGTCAGGGGTTTTTCTCCTTCGATGTTTGGTTTAGGAATTCCCGCACGCCATGGCCGCATTCCGATTGCATCCCATGGGCCGGAATCTGGGAGAGGCTATGGTCAGGCATAAAGTTGAACGCGAGCCGGACAGCGGATCAGCCGAAAGCGTTCCCGCAACGCCTTCCGGCATAATTTCGCGAACGCTTTCAGGAACTCCGGGTCCCGCCATGCAGCAATTCGCCGGGCCCGGCGCGAACGTCAATCGCGGTTCAAACCAGATCGGCGTGCGCGCCTATAATGAGCGGCTGGTTCTGGCGCTGGTGCGCAGGCACGGCGCGCTTGCCCGCGCCGACATTGCCCGCCTGACCGGGCTTTCGGCGCAGACGGTTTCCGTCATCATCCGCGCGCTGGAAAAGGACGGCCTCATCACGCAGGGCGAACGGGTGCGCGGCCGTGTCGGCCAGCCTTCCATGCCGATGCGCCTTGCCGCCGACGGGGTTTTCTCCTTCGGCCTCAAGATCGGGCGGCGCAGCGCGGAAATCATCCTGATGGATTTTCTGGGCGCGATTCGCGAGCGGCGGCACATCACCTATCGCTGGCCGGTGCCGGACGAAATCCGCAGCTTCACCATCGACAGCGTCAACGCCTTCACAGCCGCGCTCGAACCGGCCAGGCGCGACCGCATCGCCGGGCTTGGCATTGCCCTGCCCTTTGAACTCTGGAACTGGGTCGAGGAAGTGGGTGCGCCAGCCGAAGATCTTGATGCATGGCTTGGCGCCGATCTGGTCAGCGATTTCGCCCATGCTTTCTCGTTTCCAGTCTTCATCCAGAATGACGGAACGGCGGCCTGCGGCGCGGAACTGACTTTTGGCCGCGGACCAGAATTCACCGATTTCGTCTATTTCTTCATCGGGTCGTTCATCGGCGGCGGCGTGGTGCTGAACAACACGCTCTATCCCGGGCGCACCGGCAATGCGGGCGCGCTCGGCTCCATGCCGATGCGCATGCGCGGCACGTGGGAACGCGGCGAGACCTTGCAGCTTATCGACACGGCCTCGCTGTTCGTCCTCGAACGCATGTTGCAGGAGCGGCACCTGCCCTCCGACGATCTGTGGCTTTCGCCGGAAAACTGGCGCAATTTCGGTACGCCGCTCGACGAATGGGTGGCGCTTGCCGCACGCGGGCTGGCGCATGCGGCAGTGGCCGCCGCCTCCGTCATCGACTTTCCCGCCGCCGTCATCGATGGCTGGCTGCCGGGCAATGTGCGCCACCGCATCGTGGAAGCGACCCGCATCGAGCTTTCATGCCTCGATTTGCAGGGCCTGCGGGCGCCGGAGATCATCGAGGGCAAGGTTGGCGTCCATGCCAAGGCGATGGGCGCGGCAAGCCTGCCGCTTTCCAACCGCTACCTGTTCGACCAGAGCGTGCTGTTCAAGGATGCAAGCTAGCTCCCTTGATCGCCTTGTCGATATCCTTCTTTGGACCATAAAGCGCAAGGCCGACCAGATCGGGGGCATCGGCATTTTCGGCCTTGAACACAGCACGGTTGGCGACGTCGTGCCCGGTCTCGAACATGGCGCGCACATAGGGCGCACGGACGAGATCGCGCTGGATCGATTGCTGCCATGCCCGTTGCAGCACGTCCGGCGTTGCCGAGAAGATCAGCATCGGCTGGCCGAGCAGAGGCGTATGCCTGCGGCCTGCCGCATCCTCATAAGGGTCGCCCATTGCCTGCGGAACCGCGCCGGATATGCCGGTCGCGATGAAGGCGGTTACGTTCAACTTCTGCCAGACGGGCAGATCGTGCAGGACAAGAATGGCTACTTTGGTTTCAAAAATCATCGGGTCTTCCTCTGTTCGAGGAAAGAACTAGCCCTTTGCGGCTGCAATTTCTGGAACGTTTGTGCGCCCCCGGCGATAGGCGGCAGGCGTCATGCCATAGGCGCGACGGAACCATCGCCCCATATGGCTCTGGTCGGCAAAGCCGCTGAGTGCTGCGGCCTCCGCCGGCGGCACTTTTTCACGCAGCAGGCGGCGGGCTTCGGCAAGGCGCAACTGCACCAGACAGGCATGCGGCGAGGTACCGTAGGCGCGCCGGAACCCGCGTGAAAGCTGGAAACGGTCGGCGGCTCCCACCGCTTCCGCCAGTTCATCAAGGCCGAATTCCTCATCAAAGCGCGCGCGCAGATAATCCATCGTGCGGGCTGCGACCGGATGCGGAGCCGCCGCTTTTTCAGCCGCGTCGTGGCCCATATGCTGGGAAAGATGCCGGAAAAGATGGTTCGTCACCCGGTCGCGGCAATCCTCGATCATCAGGCGCGGCGCTTCCAGAAAGATTGCCTCGCAGGCGCGGGCGACCGCATGGAAGAGTTCCTTGTCATCGGCCAGCGTCTGGCGAAAGCCGATATGCGCATCATTGCCGCCCATGGCATCGCGGATCAGCGCCTGCGGCATATAGAGCATATTATAGGCAAAGCCGTCCGCCGCCACCGCCTGCCCGTCGTGGCGTTCGCCCGGCTCGATGAGAATCACCCGCCCCGGCGTGCTTTGCCGCCGCCTGCCCCGGCAGAAAAAATCCTGAACGCCCGCATGTGTCACCCCGACAAGCCATTCGTCGTGAAAATGCATGTCATAGGCGTGGCTGTGAAAGCGCGCCGCCACGGCTTCGAGGCCGGTGGCATCGTCGCGTTTCAGGCGCATCTGATCGCGCGGGCCAGCGATGGGGCGAGCATTGTCCGTCATGACGGAATTTGTAGCATGGCCAGCGACAAACACACGCTTTGTTATTTTCAATCAATAAGTTTGATCTATGTTGTCTTGCAATGACCGCAAATGCCGACAAGGTGTATCGTACCAACTGATTGAATCAACCGGGAAAAACATGACCGTAACGACAATCGCGACCACCCCCTACCAGGACCAGCAGCCGGGCACTTCGGGCCTGCGCAAGAAGGTTCCGGTGTTCCAGCAGCAGAACTACGCTGAAAACTTCATCCAGTCGGTCTTCGATGTGCTGGAAGGTTTTACCGGCAAGACGCTCGTGGTCGGCGGCGACGGTCGCTATTACAATCGCGAAGTGATCCAGAAGCTGATCAAGATTGCCGCCGCCAACGGTTTTGGCCGCATCATGGTGGGTCAGGGCGGCATTCTTTCGACGCCGGCCGCCTCCAACATGATCCGCAAATACAAGGCTTTCGGCGGCATGGTCCTTTCGGCCAGCCACAATCCCGGCGGGCCGAATGAAGATTTCGGCATCAAGTACAATATCGGCAATGGCGGGCCTGCGCCGGAAAAGATTACCGAGGCGATCTTCGCCCGCTCCAAGGTGATCGACCAGTACAGGATCGCCGATGTGGCCGATGTCGATATCGACACGATCGGCACCACACGGATCGGCGACACCGAGGTCGTCATCTTCGATCCCGTTACCGATTATGCCGAACTGATGGAGAGCCTGTTCGACTTCGACGCCATCCGCGCCATGATCAAGGGCGGATTCCGCATGAAGTTCGACGCAATGCACGCGGTGACCGGCCCCTACGCCACGGAAATCTTCGAGAAGCGCCTTGGCGCACCAAAGGGCAGCGTCGTCAATTTCGTGCCGCTGCCGGATTTCGGCGGGCATCATCCGGACCCGAATCTCGTCTACGCCAAGGATCTCTACGATCTTCTGATGTCCGATCATGCGCCGGATTTCGGCGCGGCTTCCGATGGCGACGGCGACCGCAATCTCATTATCGGGCGCGGCATCTTCGTCACCCCGTCTGATTCGCTTGCCATGCTCGCCGCCAATGCGCATCTGGCGCCCGGCTACAAGGACGGCATCAAGGGCATTGCCCGGTCCATGCCGACCAGCGCCGCCGCCGACCGCGTGGCGGAAAAGCTCGGGCTCGGCATGTTTGAAACGCCGACCGGCTGGAAGTTCTTCGGCAATCTGCTCGACAACGGCAAGGTGACGATCTGCGGCGAGGAAAGCTCCGGCACCGGCTCCGACCATGTGCGCGAGAAGGACGGCCTGTGGGCGGTTCTGCTGTGGCTCAATATTCTGGCGGTGCGCAAGCAGAGCGTGAAGGAAATCGTCGAGGAGCACTGGGCGCGTTTCGGACGCAACTATTACACCCGCCACGACTATGAAGCGGTCGATTCCGACATCGCGAGACAGTTGGTGGCCGACCTGCGCGGCAAGCTTGCCTCCCTGCCCGGCACGACGGTCAACGGCCTCACGATCGAGAAGGCCGACGACTTCGCCTATCGCGATCCGGTCGATGGCTCGATCAGCGAACATCAGGGCATCCGCATCTATTTCCCGGAAGGCGGCCGCGTGGTGCTGCGCCTGTCCGGCACCGGCACGTCGGGCGCCACCATCCGCATCTATGTCGAGCGCTATGAGGCCGACACCGCCCGGCACAATCTCGACACGCAGGAAACGCTGGCTCCCTACATCGAAGCGGCAGAACAGATCGCGGAAGTGAAGAAGCGCAGCGGACGGGCGGAGCCGTCGGTGGTTACATGATTAGGGGAATAGGGCAGTAGGGCAGTAGGGCAGTAGGGCAGTAGGGCAGTAGGGCAGTAGGGCAGTAGGGCAGTAGGGCAGAGAAGGATATGTGCGTTGCGGTCGTCCGCAACCAAACATATTCCCCTACTCCCTTACTCCCCTATTCCCTTAACATACTGCCTTACTGCCCTACTGCCTTAACCCCTTAATCAAACACAATCGCCGGCGCTGGCTTCCCAGCCCCCTTGCCGCCCTTCATGTTGTCCCAGACTTTGGCCGCGATATCGCGGTAGATTTTCGCGTGTTCGCTCTCCGGCTCCTTGACCGTGATCGGCGTTCCGGCGTCCGAATAGGCCCGCACATCCATATGCAGCGGCACTTCGCCGAGGAACGGCACGTCGAGACGTTCGGCCTCCCTGCGCGCGCCGCCATTGCCGAAAATATCGTAGCGCGCGCCGGTGTCCGGCGCGATGAAGTAGCTCATGTTTTCGACGATACCCAGAAGCGGGACATCCACCTTGCGGAACATGTTCAGCCCCTTGCGCGCATCGATCAGCGCCAGGTCCTGCGGCGTCGAAACAACCACGGCACCCGCAAGCGGCACCTGCTGCGCCATGGTGAGCTGCGCGTCGCCGGTGCCGGGCGGCATGTCGACCACCAGCACATCAAGCTCGCCCCAGGCCACTTCGCGCAGCATCTGCGTCAGCGCCGACATGACCATCGGGCCACGCCAGATCATCGGCGTTTCCTCGTCGACCATAAAGCCCATGGACATGACCTTGATGCCGTAATTTTCCATCGGCTTCAGGATGCGGCCCTCCACCGTTTCCGGGCGGCCGGAAAGGCCGAGCAGGCGCGGCATGGACGGCCCGTAAATATCGGCGTCGAGAATGCCGACCTTAAGCCCGTTGGCGGCAAGGCCAAGCGCCAGATTGACCGCCGTGGTGGACTTGCCGACGCCTCCCTTACCCGATGCAACCGCGATGATCGCGCCGACGCCCGGAATGCCCGGCTTCGTTGCCGCGCGCTGCGGCGGCGCGGGATGGCGGTGCTGCGCCGGTGCGGCTGCTGGTCTAGCTTGGGGTTTTGGTGGCGGGGGCGCGTCGTCGCTGGTGCGTCCGCCCTTCTTTTCGGCGGTGAGCGTGACCAGCGCGCCGGTGACGCCCGGAATTTCCTTCACCGCCTTCTCGGCGGCAAGCCGCATCGGCTCCAGCGCGTCGGCGCGCTCGGCAGGAACCGTGATGGAGAAGAAGACCTTGCCGTCGGCAATAAAGATATCCGACACCAGACCGAGCGACACGACATCGCTTTCGAAATCCGGTCCCGTCACGGCCCGCAGCCGCTCCTGAACCTGTTCGCGTGTTACGCTTGCCATTTCGATTCCTTTAACGAAGGCAGTAAGGGAATAGGGGAGTAAGGGAGTATGTTTGAGAACATATTGCCTTACTGCCTGTTCCCATACTCCCCTACTCCCCTATTCCCATTTCACCAAGAGGCCAATATTCATTCAGGCCGCTTCCTCACAAACGGCCGCCTCGGGACGGTGGCCCATGAGATAAAGCGCGCAGGTCGTGCGCAGCATGGAGGCGAAGTTGGGGATCGCGCCATTGGCCTCCAGCGCTTCATCGTAAAGCGTCGATATGAAGCGGGGCGTGGTCAGGTTCTGGCTGGCCGCGATCTCGTCCAGCAGGCGCCAGAAGGTGGCCTCCAGCTGAATGCTGGTGGAATGGCCGCCTATGCGCACGGAGCGGTTGATCTGCCGGTAGCCTTCCGGGTCCTGCTCGGCGAAAACCTTGCACATGGGTTCCTCCATTCATTAAGAGCACGAAACTGGCTGTGGTAGCCGATTGCCACCACGCCGTGGTTTTTTCTTCCATAATCGACAACCAGCAAGACAATCGCAAGCCGCATTTGACGAAGCGGCGAAAGAAACAGGAGTAGCATGTGGCCAAAGCCATTCATTCGATGATCCGTGTTCTCGACGAGGAAAAATCCGTTTCCTTCTACAAACAGGCTTTTGGCCTCGATATTGCCGAGCGCATCGATTTCGAAACCTTCACGCTGATCTATCTGCGCAATGCCGAAGCCGATTTCGAAGTCGAACTGACGGTCAACAAGGGCCGCACCGAGCCTTACAACCTGGGCGACGGCTACGGCCATCTTGCCGTCGTGGTCGATGATGTCGATGCCGAACATGCCCGCTTCAGCGAACTTGGCTTCAAGGTCGGCAAGCTCGTCGATTTCAAGAACAATGGCGTGCAGCTTGCCCGCTTCTTCTTCGCGGAAGACCCGGACGGCTACAAGATCGAAGTTCTGCAACGCGGGGGCCGTTACCAGTAGGCCCGCCCCATCATCCTTCATGGCCGGGAGGAGCGGCCCTGAAGGATGCGAATGCCAGCGCTCCCGGTGGTGGAAATCTCCGGGAACGCACAGCCAGCCCGCCCATTCCGGACGGGCAAGCAATGGAGGAGAACCGAATGACAACCGTTTTCGACGGTCTTTCCACCCGGGAGAAAAAGACGCTGTCGCGCCGCGACATTCTCAAGCGCGGCGCGGGCCTCAGCCTCGGGGCCATGCTGGTCATCAGCGGCAACGCCGTTATCTGCCCGCAATTCGCATGGGCGCTCGAGACCGCCACGCTCAAGCCCGAAACCATGGCGACCCTGATCCAGCTCGCGCGCGACATCTACCCGCACGACAAGCTGCCCGACCGTTTCTACGCCATCGCCGTCAAGCCCTATGACGCGGATTCCGCCAAGGACGAGACGCTGAAGAAGCTGATCGAGGACGGTGTCGCCGATCTGGACAAGCGGGCCGGAGCCGGAGGCTATCTCGGTCTGGGCTGGGAGGAGGAGCGCGTCGCGATCCTGCGCGATATCGAGAAAAGCCCCTTCTTCCAGAAGGTGCGCAGCGGGCTTGTGACCGGCCTCTATAACCAGAAGGAAATCTGGCCGCTCTTCGGCTACGAGGGCGAGGCCTATTCCAAGGGCGGCTACATCCAGCGCGGCTTCGACGATATCGAATGGCTGTAAGCGCCCTGGCGCCGGAACACACCAATTTCAAAGCGGCATCCCCGTCCTGCAAGCGCCTTGCCTGCGGAAACGGGAGAGCATTGGGAGGAAACAATGGCTGCTCCATATGATCTCAAGAACGATAAGGTCGTCGTCATCATCGGCTCGGGCGCAGGCGGCGGCACGCTCGGCAACGAACTGGCCCAGAAAGGCATCGACGTCGTCATTCTGGAAGCGGGAAAACGCCACGAATTCGAAGACTTCATCAATGACGAATGGGACAGTTTCGACCAGCTCGCCTGGCTCGACAAGCGCACCACATCGGGCAGCTGGCGCGTGTCGCACGATTTCCCGAACCTGCCCGCATGGATCGTGAAGGCCGTCGGCGGCACCACCACGCACTGGGCGGGCGCATCGCTGCGCTTTCAGGATTACGAGTTCCAGACGCTTACCCATTACGGCAAGGTCGAAGGGGCGAACCTGCTTGACTGGCCGATAACGCTCGCCGAACTGGAACCCTATTACGTCAAGGCCGAGGACAAGATGGGCGTCACCCGCACCAACGGGATCGAGGGTCTGCCGGGCAACAATAATTTCAAGGTTCTGAAGGCGGGCGCCGACAAGCTCGGCTACAAGGAATGCCATACGGGCCGCATGGCGATCAACTCCGCCCCACGCGACGACCGCATGGGCTGCCAGCAGACCGGCTTCTGCTTCCAGGGCTGCAAATGGGGCGCGAAATGGTCGACGCTCTATACGGAAATCCCGAAGGGCGAGGAAACCGGCAGGCTGGAAGTTCGCCCGGAATGCACGGCGCTCAAGATCGAGCACAATGCGGCTGGCAAGGTGACGGGCGTGCTCTATGCCGACAAGGACGGCAAGCAGCATTTCCAGAAAGCGCGCGTCGTCTGCGTGGCCGGCAATTCGATCGAAAGCCCGCGCCTCCTGCTGAACTCGGCCTCGTCGAAATTCCCGGACGGCCTTGCCAATTCCTCGGGACAGGTAGGGCGCAACTACATGCGCCACACCACCGGCTCGGTCTATGCCTCATTCGAAAAGCCGGTGCACATGTATCGCGGCACGACCATGGCGGGCATCATCCGCGACGAGGCCGCGCATAATCCGAAACGCGGTTTCGTCGGCGGCTATGAGATGGAAACCATCTCGCTCGGCCTGCCCTTCATGGCGGCCTTCCTCAATCCGGGCGGCTGGGGACGCGGCTTCACCTCGGCGCTTGACGATTATGTCAACATGGCGGGCCTGTGGATCGTCGGCGAAGACATGCCGCAGGAGAAAAACCGCATCACGCTCAGCAAGGATGTGAAGGACGAACACGGCCTGCCGGTTCCCGATGTCTATTATGACGACCATCCCAACGACATTGCCATGCGCAACCATGCCTATGCGCAGGGCAAGGCGCTTTACGAGGCCGTCGGCGCGATCCGCACCTTCCCGACGCCGCCCTATCCGTCAACGCATAACCTGGGCACCAACCGGATGAGCGAAAAGCCGCAGGATGGCGTGGTGAACAAGCACGGGCAGACGCATGACATCAAGAACCTGTTCGTTTCCGACGGTAGCCAGTTCACCACCGGCGGGGCGGAAAATCCGACCCTGACCATCGTGGCGCTCGCCATCCGTCAGGCGGATTATATTGCCGAACAGATGAAGAAGCGGGCGATCTGATCCAATCGGATCGAAACGCGCTCTAAAGGACGGCCCGGAACTGTCGAACACAAGGCCACTTACTCTCTGTCAGGGGCGCGGTGCGTTAACATTCTAGCCGCCAGCCATAAGTTGTCGCCGGATAAAGAGTTCGGCGACAACTCGTAAACGGCCCCGGTCGCGCTTCTTGCTTTCCGGAAATACTCAGTTCTTTTCTGGGATTTCAGCTTTGCCGTTGGTCAAGCGCCCATTGATGAAGTGAGCGACAGCGCCGAAAGCAGCCGTGCTCAGCAGCAACGTCGCCAGCAGATTATTGTGAAACATACCAGCAATAAAAGCCAGCAGGACGAGAAGTACAAGCCCGGCAAAACCATAATTCATCCCGCGCCGCGCATCGTTTATTTGATGATCGACGATCTTTTCTTCCATCCGCCGGTTATGGTCCTGCGCTTTTTCGGCCATGCTTATTATGCGTTCAGCCGAACCCGGTACAATATCTTCATATTCGCGAAGATGCTTCGGGTGGGCGATTGGACCTGAAAACTGCTCGTTGGACATGACGGAGACTATTCTGGTCAGAACAGCCTCTCGTTGTTGCTGTGGCAGAAGCGGACCGATCTGCCTTGAAATTTCTTCCGCGAGCGTCGTTATTTCAGGCGGCGCTTTTGTGGCCACGCCTTTTTGTTCTTGCTTTTCTGGTTTCGGATTCAATTAGAGAGCCCTGTTTTTCAGTGGCTCGCGAAAGAAACATCCCTGCATCCGCCCAAGCCTTGTAAACATTGACGCTATACTGGCGTGGACGCTCTATTCGTGTTTTTGCAAAGAAGGAGAAGGGCGCTCCAAAACCGGACGCGAACCCTTCTTTGAAGGATTTCGAGAACATCGGATTAGTCCCTTTGCGTTTCTTTATCATCACTACCAATTATGCCCCCGCCATCGGCAATTCAATTCTTCAAATGTGAAATTTATGCAATCTTTTCGTATCCCCCGCCTGTTCTACCCCAAAAGTGAGCCTAATTGATCCTGACAGAAACAGCAAGGATCAGAGGCCATCTTATAGTACCTGCCCGCCTGCGGGATAATTTTAAGGCAAGTCTGGAGAAAACCGCTGGCGCGACCAATTCGCGCCGTTTCTGTTTGATGCTTGGCAAAGACGGGCTGCATGGGATACGTAATCTCGGCTTGCATGGAGAAGCTTTGAGTTGAAGACGAGCATCGGCCAATATCGGATGTCTCTGGCGATACGCATACTCAGCGTATTCGCCCTGATGTTCGTCGCCTTTGCGCACAAGCCCGTCGACCTCAATGCGCCCGACAGCTACCTGCTGGCCCAATACCAGTTGCCGGATGGCAGCTATCCGGTGCTCTGCATCGGCGATCATGGCTCCGATCCGGACCAGAAGGGCCATGACAAGCACTTCAGCAACAATGGTTGCGAAGCCTGCCGGATTTCCTCCGCCTTCCTGTGCCCCGCGCCAGCCGGTTCCACCGGTGCCGCCCCGCACATCGCCATGGCCGACGGCATCGTGCCGCCGCAGCCCATCCTGCGGCACAGCACCTACCCGCCATCGGCACCGCCGCAAGCGCCGCCTCTCGCCTGAATATGATCTTTTGAATGAATGCCCCCGCATTCGGAATTGAACGCGCCCGAACCCCGTTTCGGCGTGCCTACCAATGATTATTCAGGTTTGAAACAATGAAGAACCATCGTCTTTTCGCCTCCGCAATCTCGCTTGCCGCGCTGTGCGCTTCCGCAGGTCTGGCACAGGCCCATTCCTCGCTCGACCAGGGCGAAGCCAAGGCCGGCAGCTTCTACAAGGCGACCTTCCGCGTGCCGCATGGCTGCGACGGCATGGCCACGACCGAAGTGAAGATCGAGCTTCCCGAGGGCTTCGTTTCCGCCCAGCCGCAGGCCAAGGCCGGCTGGAAGATCGAGACCGCCAAGGGCGACTATGCCCGGAGCTACAAGGTGCATGGCAAGGACGTGACCTCCGGCATTCGCGAAGTGCGTTTCACCGATGGCAGCCTGCCGGGCGATTTCTATGACGAATTCACCGTCGTCGGCCAGCTTGCCAAGTTCGACAAGGACACCACCCTCTCCTTCCCCGTGACGCAGCTTTGCGGAAGCGCCGCATCGGTTGCCTGGACGGAAATTCCCAAGGAAGGCCAGAACCCGCACGATCTCGAACATCCCGCGCCGCAGCTTCTGGTGAAGGTCGTCGGTGCCGATGACGGACACGGCGAACATGGCGGCGGTCACGGCGATCATGGCCAGATGGGCAAGATGGACCATGCCTCCATGCAGGCGGCGGCCCCGACCAGGCTCGGTGAACTGGAAATCACGGCTCCCTCGGTGCGGGCCATGGTTCCCGGCGCCAAGGTTGCTGGCGGTTTTCTCACCATCGCCAATGACGGCAAGGAGGCCGACAAGCTGGTTTCGGTGACCACCAAAGACGTCAAGCGCGTCGAAATCCACGAAATGTCGATGCAGAACGACGTGATGAAGATGCGCCAGCTTGAAGGCGGCCTGGAGATTCCGGCAGGCGGGAAGGTCGAGCTGAAATCCGGCGGTTACCACCTCATGTTCATCCAGCCGGAGAAGCCCTACAAGGAAGGCGAGACTGTTTCCGTCACGCTGGAATTCGAAAAGGCCGGCAAGGTGACGATCGACTTCCCCGTCACCGCGAAAAGCGGCCAGAAGGACGAAGACCATTCGGGTCACTAGAGCATGGTTCGACCCGAGTGCACCCTGCCGGCGCGTCTCCAGAGCGCAATCCGGCCTGAGTGAAACGAGGATCGATCAAGATCATGCTTGAAGAAGTCAGAGCGCCGGTCTGATCCATACAGGTCGAAAAGCTCTGATGCGCATCCCGACACCGTTTCAAGGTTCGGGATGCCCCCGACACTGCGGTCGCATATTCGTCAGGCCGTGGCGGAAGAGTAATTTTCGCGTACCGCGCGGAGCGTATTTCCGGACATGATCCCGAAAGGCCGCAGGCTTTTCGCAAAAGATCATGCGGCGGAGAAAGTGACGCGGGCAGGATGCGCAGACCGATTGCTCTTTGCAGCCCGGCGTCCCGGAGAATGCGACTGTGGTGAGCAAAGGGGCGGATGATCCGCGTTGTCTCTCCCTCGCGCATTATGCGCCCGTTTGCCGCAACCGCTGAACCCCCGCAGCGGTTGCGTTCCTTCCTGAATGCTGTAAACATGACTATTAGAGTCTAGAATAATTCCAAACAATTGAAATCCAACAAGATTTTAAACTTGAGTAATTGACTCCAGATGGATTTTCGGGCTTTTATGGATGGTGCAAATTCACAACCTTTGATGTCTGGGCCTTGAACCCTTTCGATTGGAGGACCCTATGATTGGTCTCGGCGAATGCCGGTCCGCAAATGTCGACGGCCTGCCCTTGCAGCTTCGTCTCCTGCCGACCGGATATTGCAATGTGCGAGGGGAAACGGAACGTTTCCGGACGGGCGGGCTTAGCTCCGCATCCGCAGCCTCGTGTTCGTTCCGCTCCTTCTTCGGGAGGCGGACATGAATATGCGCATATCCCAACTGAACGGTGCCAACACCGCAGGCTATTTCGACCGCCTGCCGGAAAAGCTGGTGCTGGAAGGCTATCGCCGCTGGACCGCGGGTTTCGAGACGGGCTCGATCATCCCGTGGGAAATGACCTGGGGCCTCTATTCGGAAGTGCTTGGGGCCTCCGAGGCCAGGCGGGCGGTGGGCGAGCTGTCGCATTTCATCCGCGTTCTGCGTCATTGCGCCAGCTGTCCCTTGCGGGCCTTCCCCTTCGATTCGCACCATGTCTGCCGCGAGGAATGCCTGACGCTGGGGCTGATTTCCGGCATCCAGAACCGGGACGCGCTGTTGCTCGATACCTGCCTTGAAGCCATTGCCTGTCATCGCCGCTGCGACGATGTGGCAGGGGCTGCGCGCAATTTTGCCGACACGCTGGCTGATTTCGGCCAGACTTTGTTGCCAATACCGATCCATGCCATCGACAGCGCCTTGAATTTTACGCCGCGCGCGACTTTTCACTGAACGGCCCCTGACGGGCTCCCGACTGAAATGTCCCAGCGTCTGCGAATGAACGTGATTCGATATTTTAAGCCGCCGTCCATCGGCGCAAGGAGATAGAAATGCAGGCCAGAACCGAACGACGCCTCGGCATTGCCGCCGCCCTCGTCCTGACCGCAGGAGCGTTTGTCATGCCGGGCGTATCCACGCAGGTCGTGCAGAACCAGGTCGCGCCGCAGAGCCATATCCATATGGCTTCGGCGGAAAACCTGCGCGCCGAACTGCGCCATTTCGTCAGGCTTGGCGAAGCCATGCCGAAGTCGGTGCGCTTCGAATAAGCTTTTCAAACTGAAACGGAAAAGGCCGCGCCTGATCTGGCGCGGCCTTTTTGTTTGACCCGAAACGGTCGGTTTCACTCCAGCGACGTCCGGCCCTGGAGCATTTCCAGCAAAATTGTGAAACGTCTATGCGGGGAAATCAGTTCACTGGACTGATCTCTTATCCCGCTTCGATGCGTTGGAACAGGAGCCGCTCTAGCCGACGATGATCGGCGCCTTGCCCTGCACGCGATTATAGAGATCGATGATGTCCTGATTCATCAGGCGGATACAGCCCGAGGACATGGACTGGCCGATCGACCACCATTCCGGCGAGCCGTGGATGCGATAGCCGGTGTCGCGGCCGTTCTGGTAGATATAGAGCGCGCGGGCGCCGAGCGGGTTCTGCGGGCCGGGTTCCTGTCCGTTGCGGTACTTTTCCAGTTCCGGCTTGCGCTGGATCATTTCCGGCGGCGGGGTCCAGCGCGGCCATTGCTTCTTGTACTGGACATTGGCGGTGCCCTGCCACTCGAAACCGGCCTTGCCGATGCCGACGCCATAGCGTAGCGCCTCGCCGCCCGGCAGGACGTAATAGAGATAGTGGTCCTTGAGGCTGACCACGATGGTGCCCGGCGCCTGCCCGGTCGGGTCCGGCACGATCTGGCGGCGGAACTGCTTCGGCACCTTGTCATAAGGAATGGCCGGGAGATCATAGGGCCCTTCCTTCACCGACGCATACATGACGTCCGGCGTAGTGATGGCCCTGTCGACGCTGATCTGCGGGCGCATCGGCGTGATCCCGCCCGTCGACATCGGATCGACATTCATCTGGAAGGCCGACATATCCATCGTCTGCGAACAGCCGGCAGCACCGGTGAGGAGGATGGCTCCGGTGCCGAAAAGGAAATGGCGGCGGCTTAGATCATCACGCGACTTCGACATGCAACTGACCCTGAAACAAGGGATGAAACGACGGTTGAAAAACAGCCGCAACGCGACCGCCATACTGAACAGCAATTTGCGTTCTTATGGTTGAAGAACGGTTAAACAACTCGCGCAAACGTGTCTGAAAATTGCAGTTTAAAGCTTAAATTGCAGCGATCCCCGCCATTCAATCGATTTAAACATCAAGGCAAATACGGGGAAGATGTGTCAGAAGTGGTTTTTTGGTGGCGAAATTGTGGCTTTTACGCCTTTTCACTATCTGAAGTTGCGCCCAGATGGCAAAAGGCCGGGTCAAAAAACCCGGCCCCATGCGACTATTGTACTGCGGCGATCAATAATCTTTTTCGTAGAAGATGCCGCCGCTGGAATCGCCTTCCGCACCCAGTGCGCCCTTGGCCTTGAGGTTGCGGGTGATGTCGAGATTGATCGTGCCCTTGGTCGAGCCGCCCGAGCCTGCTTCGACGCCCAGATAGATATTGTCGCGGATATAACGTCCGGCGCGAACCGCCGTCTGGCCCTTCTCATCCGTCACCACGTCGAGATCGTCGAGACCTGTCCCGGCGCGCAGCTTGTTCATCAGCGAGTTGTTGGAACCGCCCGCAAGTTCGGCTGCGGCAGCGGCAAGCTGTGCGATCTGGAACGCCGACAATTCGCCGATGGAGCGCTTGAAGATCAGCTGCGCCAGCACTTCGTCCTGCGGCAGTTCCGGCGTGGAAGAGAACTTGATGTCGAGATTGTCGACCGTACCCGTCACCGTCACGATTGCCGTGATTTCATTGCCTTCCGAGCGGGCCACGAAGTTGAGCTGCGGATTGAGATCGCCCACCAGCGTGACATGTCCTTCGTCGAAGGTGATGCGCTGGCCGAGAATGCCGATGCGCCCACGGATCATGTCGAAGGAGCCGACCGGCTTGATATCGGTCACCGGCCCGGTCAGGCGAAGGCGTCCGCCCAGTTCCGTATCGAGACCGCGACCGCGCACGAAAATCTGGTTCGGCGCATTGATGAGAACGTCGAGGCGCGGCACGGTTGGGCGCGCTGTCGGGGTCGGCACCCGGCTGCGGCGCGTTTCAACCCGGGCGCGATCGAGCGTCACCTGAACATTCTTCGGCGTGTTTTTGTGGCGGACCGGGACATAGGCCGCGCCGCCGCCGAGATTTTCCGGCACGGAGATTTCGGCCCGGTCAACGTCGATGCGGCCTGAGATCAGCGGATCGCGCATCAGCGGCCCATTGATCGTAATCCCGCCATTGACGGTCGCCACGACCAGCTTGCCGTCGGCATAGCGGGCGCGATCGAGCTTGATCTCGATATTGGCCGGGAAGTTTGCTTCCGCGTTGGTCGAGATCGTGCCGCTTGCGGAAACCGATCCGCCGCTGCCAAGCGCGGCATTGACCTGACGCAGCGTGATGGTTTCGCCATCCATGCTGCCCATGACATTGATATTGTTGAGGCGGACATTGGTATCGGGATCGATGAAAGTCGCGCCATTGGTGGAGAACATGCCGCGCAATTGCGGACGGTTGAAGCCGCCCGAAACGCTGGCCGTCAGCGTCAGCGTCCCGTTTGCCTGCGCGCCGCGATCCGCAAGGAAGCGATTGGCGAGCGCCAGCGGAACGCTGCCATTGACATTGACGCCAAGCCCCTGCCCCGAGAACGGCACCTTGCCGCTGGCGGTGACGTTGAGGCCGCGCGGACCGTCGACGGTGACCGACGAAAAGTCGATGGCCATGGCCGCATAGCTGCCCGCAGCCTGCAAGGTGAGAGGCGCAAGTCCGTTTTCCCGCAGCGGCCGCGCCGCAAGGCCGGTGCCGCGCAGGTTGAAGGTCGCCGCAGGGTTGGTGAGCGGGCCGGTGACCCGCGCCGTGCCGGTGACATTGCCCGCGAGATCCTGTCCCTTGACCGCACCGTTGAGCGCCGTTAGCGGAAGATTGGCGAGGTTGACGTCGAGAGCGAGATCACCTTTTCCAAGCGGCACGCCGCCATTGGCGCGCACATCGATGCCGCCGCCTCCGGTGACATGCGCATCGACATTGAGCCGGTTATTGGCCGAGGTGCCCTTGGCATCGGCATTGAGAGCGGCAATGCCCTGCTTTTTGAGTTCGGCTGCCGTCACGCCGCGCGCCGCCATGTCGAAGGCGACATTTGGCGCTTCCTTGGTGCCGGTGATGCGGGCCGTGCCGTTGACCGTGCCGCCAAGCCCCAGTTCCGGCTTGAACGTATTGGCGAGCGCCAGCGGCAGATTGGAAAGCGCCACCGAAAGATCGAGACGGCCATCGACGACGCCGTTGACCTTGACCTGACCGGCGCTGGCATCCGCGCCCGTATTGATGACGATATCCCCGAAGGAGATTTCCTCGCCCTTCATGGAAATGGTGGCGGGCGCGGCCAGATTGGCGCTGAGCGTGCCCTGCTTCACATTGGCCGAGGCGAGCCCCAGTTCGAAACCGCCATCCTTCGGCTCAAGCGAACCGGCGGCGCTGGCAACCGTGCCGATCTTCAGTCTGGTATTGGCAGTGAAATCGGTCTTCGACCCGGTCGCATTGGCCTTGGCGTCAAAGCTGTCGATGCCGAAGGTGCCGACCATGATGTCGCGCGCCGCGGCATTGCCATCGACCACCGGCACACCGAACAGGTCCCGCGCCGTCAGCGCAATATCAGCCGAGGTGATGCGGTTGCCATTGACCTTGATGCCCTTGGCGTTTGCGGTGACGGATGCATTCTGGCGACCGTCACTGGCGTCAAGCGTAATGTCGGCATTGGCGGCGCCGGTCGCTTCGGCAAGCGCCAGGGCTGCGGCCGTGGAAATATCCGGGGCGTCGAGCTTCAGCGCGCCGGTCAGGAGGCCTTTCGCGTTCTGGGTCACATTGCCGGAAAGATGCGCGCCGCCCGCGTTGAAGACGAGATCGGTCAGGCGCTTTTCGTCATTGACGATATCGATCAGCGTCCCCAGATCGACGCGCTGGCCGTTGAGGAAGGCGCTGCCCGCAAGCTTGCCGGACAAGGCGGCACCCGTCGTGGCGTTGCCGTCGAGCATGGCGTTGAAATCGAGGCCGCCTTCGGAAAGCTTGCGCCCGGCCAGAGTGCCTTGCGGCGCATCGGCGCGCAATGCGAGCGCGATCAGCTTGTCGTCGCCGCGCGCGCTGCCCTTGACCGTCATCCGGCCCGACGCCTGATCGGAAAGAAGCTTGAGATCGGACAGCATGACGCCGAAATCGAAATTGGCCTTGTCGGAGGCAAAGGAGCCGTTGGCGGTAATTTCGCTCAACTCGTTGCCGATGCGGAAATCGCGCGCCGAAAAACCTTCCGCGCTGCGGCCAAGAGCACCGCCCAGCGTAACCGCGCCATCGAGAATGCGGTCGACGGCTTGCGTGCCGGTGCGCATGTTCTGCGCCGTGCCGCTAAGGTCGAGCTGGAAAGCGCCGCTGATCGGGCGGACGATGCCCCTGGCGTTGACATCGATGCTGCCCGCAAGGTCACGATCAGCCAGAGCGCCGAAAGGCGCGAGGCTCGCCACCTTGGCGGCGATATCGCCATTGAAGGCGAAGTCGTCGATATTGCCCTTGAGATCAAGGCTGAGACCGTTGCCGGAGATGTTGGCCTGCGTCAGATCGACCGGGGAACCGGCGCGCCATGCGCCGTCGACGGCGAGCGCGATCCGGTTGCCGAGCGCCTCGGCGATTTCGGCGCGTTCCGCCGAAATGCCGTCCACCCCGCCATTGACCTTGAAGGTGATATGGCGATTGGTGGCGTCATTCAGGTTTTCGGCAACGCCGCCCATGTCGAGCGCGATGCTTTCAGCAGAAATCGTGGCGTTCCTGAGACCGGCAATGGCAAGCGTTCCCGTCCAGTCATTGGTCGGGCGATCCCCAAAAGCGACCTGGAATTTCGCATTGTCGATATAGGTTTCAGCCCCCTTGACCGGCAGGAGAACGCGGCCCTTGCCTTCATCGGCAATGGAAGCATCGATGTGCAGCTTGTTCAGGAAGCGGTCATTGCCGGTTTCGGCGGAAGCCTTGAGCTTCAGGGCCGCGCTGTTCAACGCCAGATCGTCGAGACGGAAACCACCTGCATCCTTGAGGAAGCCATCGGCGGAGAGCACCGTTTCGGCACCGAAGAAATCGCGGAATACCGGCGGCACCAGAACCGCGATCGGACCGTTGAAACGGGCGGAGAAAACACGGCCGCCATCGGGCGCCTGACCTTGCCGGTCGAGCGTGAACTGGCCCGTCAGCGTGCGGCTGCCATTGGTGTCGAGCGCAAGATCGACCTTCAACCCGTCGAGCGGACCGGCGCCCGTCAAGGTGAGATCGACCGGGGGGCGGCCATCGATGTTCAGCAGATTGGCGACGATGCCATTGGCCGGTTCCGAGACTTTCAGGTCGAGATCGACCTTCTGGTCGGCATTGGCATAGGCGGCGCGAAGAGCGAAAGTGCCGCCCGGACCGTCGAGGCGCTTGATATCGAAACTGGAATCCAGCGAGCCATCGGCAAGCGACAGGCGACCATTGGCCGACACTTCCGATTCGAGACCGAAAATGTCGGGCCCGAAATGCAGGCGCGCAATGGCGAGCTGGTCGAGATTGATCGAGATCGGCAGTTCCGGCAGGCTGAAGCTGGACGATTCCGGAGACGGCAGGCTGTTGTCCGGCAATGGCTTGCGGATGACGTCGATGCGTTCGGCGGCAAGCGACTGGATGCTGAGACGCCCGACCAGGAGCGCGGTGCGGCTCCAGTTCAGCTTGGCATTCTCGATGCGCAGCCACACGCCTTCGCGGTCGGCGATGGTGATCGAGCCGACGGTTGCTTCCGAAGACAGAACGCCGCTGATGCCGGAAATGGAGATGCGGCGGTTGGGCGCGGAAAGCTGGCTTTCCACGAAGGACAGGAAATAGGATTTCTCTTCTTCTGCTGGTGCTTCTGCCTGTTCCTGTCCAGAGGCCTGATCTTGAGCCTGAGCGGGAACCTGAGCTTGAGCCTGCAACTGCTTCTGCTGTTCCGGCCAGCCGAAGATGACTGCCGTGATGGCGAAAGCGACGAAGGCGATGATTGCGAGAAATCTGGTCAAAACGCCTGTCCTATACCTACGTACAAGCCATAGCTCGGATCGCCCGAGCGGCGGTTGAGCGGAACGGCGACATCAAGGCGGATCGGCCCAAGGCCGGTCAGGTAGCGCAGACCGCCACCGACGCCGACACGCATCTGTTCCGAGAAATCGGGGAACGACTTTTCACCGACATAGCCGGCATCGACGAATGCCACCGCCCCGATCGAATCGGTGATGCGGGCGCGCACTTCGCCATTGGCCTCGACGAGCGAACGCCCACCGACGATCTCACCATTGCCTGCGCTGACGCCGATATTGCGATAGCCGTAACCGCGCACCGAGCCGCCGCCGCCTGCCAGGAAGAGCTGGCTTGGCGGCAAGTCCGCAGCGGATGCGCCGACTATCGAACCGACCTTCAGGCGACCCGCCAGAATCACCCGGTCCTTCGCGCCGAAACCGTAATAGGTGCGGCCTTCAGCGGTGAAGCGGGTGGCGAAATTGCCATACTGGAATTCATAGAAAGGCTGGATGTTGCCTTCCAGATAGAAGCCCGAACTCGGGTCCGGCTTGTTGTTGCGGCTGTCATAGAGGAGATTGCCCTCCAGACCCGCCGTCGTGAAGGTGCGGTCGCCATACACATCGTCGTTGAAGCGGCCATGGCTCGCCTTGGCATAGAGCGCGCCCGACAGTTCATCGCTGAATATCTGCGTGAAACCGGTCTTCGCATTGACCGAGGTTTCGGTATAGGCGTCCAGCACTTCGCGCTTGGCGTCGAGCGATGCGACGAAATCCGTGTCCGGCGTATAGACGCCCGGCTTGGTAAAAGTTGTCCCCAGAAGATAGGTGAAGTTCTTCGGGTCGAAGGAATTGTCCTGCGTGCCGCCGATGCCGCTGACCTTGGCGTCGAAGCGCAGGCGCTCGCCGCGCCCGAACAGGTTGCGGTGCATCCAGTATCCGGTGAGGCCGAAGCCGTCGATGGTCGAATATTCGGCACCGAAGCCGAAGCGGCGCGGCTTGCGCTCCTGCACGTTGAGCGTCATCGGCAGGCTGCCGTCCGGCTCGATCTTTTCGGCTTCCTCGAAGCTCATGGCGCGGAAGACTTCCATGCGGCCGAGACGCTTCTTTGCTTTCTCGATATCGTCGGGATCGTATTCCTGGCCTTCTTTCAGCCCCGTCATCCAGGCGACGAATTGCGGGTCCATGCGCGCCGTTCCGACAACGCTGACCGGCCCGTAATGCGCCTTCTGGCCCGGATCGAGCGAAATATCGGCGGAAACCCGGTTGTCGGCATGATCGGCCACGATGTCCTGATCGGTAACGCGCGCCTTGGCGTAGCCCTGCTGGCGCCATGCCTCGACGGCGAGACGCTCGGCCCGGATGACCGTGCCCGAACGCGCCACCTGTCCCGGTGCAAAACCGGCTTCTTCGGGCGATTGTACCTGATCGCGCTTGTCGACCGGCGGCGGCGCTATATTGGAGATCGCGGTGCGCGCGAACAGGAATTGCGGGCCGGGATCGACGGTGATGGCGATCTTCGGATCGTTTGGAATATCCGCATCGGGCGGAATTTCGTTCGCCTCGCGGCCATCGACAAGGATGGAAATGGTGCCGCCATAGCGGCCCTCGCCATAGAGCGCGGCCAGGATGCGGCGATAGTCGCCGCGCGCCTTGGCGAGCAGTCCGGCGGAACCCGAAGCGGGCCGCTCCGCATCCGCGACGAGGCCCGACGCGCCTTCGATGATGGATTTCAGATCGGCTTCAGTGCCGTCCGCATTCTTGCGGTCGCCCGTGGTCGTGACCTCGACCGTATAGGTCTTCGGGTCGATGATATCCGGGTCTTCCTTCTTGTCCTCGCCCCACAGGCGGATTCCGAACAGCTCGAATGCCAGCGCAGGCGACACCGTGAGCGAGGAAAAATGCGCCGCCAGCAAAAGCATGGCGATGCTCTTTCCCTGTATCGTCCTGTTACTCCAAGTCATACGCGTTACTGTCCGGTTCCTGTCTATGCGGTCGCCTGGCAGCGTCCCGTTCACACCCCCAGCCCAGGACGTTTCAGGGATTACCATGGGGAGAACAGAACTCCAAGCGACAACGCTAGATATGGACCATTTCAGTCAACGGAGTATTAACGTTACCACACTCCTGCAACCGCTCGCGCAGGTTGAGCGGACAGCGCCGCGCATTCGCCGGTGATTATCGAAAATTCCCAAAAAGCGCGGCCCGCCGGCGGGGTGTCGGCGGGCCGCCCATCAGGTCACGGGAGGAGGGAGGAGGATGACCTGACAGAGCCGATTCGATTAGGGGTTGCGATCAGCGGCCAGCATGCATCGGGCGCACATTGCCGAAATGACCGCCGCCGAATCCGCCGAAGCCGTGATTGAATGCGGGCCTGTTGAAACCGGGGCGATTGAAGCCGCCGGCGTTGAAGCGCGGCCTTACCGGACCCGGGCCCCAGTAATGGCCAGCCTGCCGGGTCCGCCATGCAGGGCCGACGCCCCAGCGCGGATCCCAGCGATTATGCCCGCCGCGCCAGGACTGGCAGTTACGGCCAATGCAGCCATTGTAGTAGTTCGGGCCGCCGCGCCAGCCTCGTCCCCAATAGCCGGGACCCCAATAGCCGCCGGTGGCCCAGCCGACACCGAGGCCAGCGCCGAAGCCCGGCGCCCAGCCGTCATAATAGCCATTATCGACGACCACGGTCGTCGTGGACGGCGCGGCATAGGCCTGGCCTCCATAGGAACCGAAGCGGATATAACGCGCCGACACCCAGCCGGTGCCGTTGCCGCTATAGACCTGGCACCAGCCGTTGCGGCAGGAACCGGCATTGACGGCGGCACCCGCGGGAAGCGCCGCCAGCCGGGCATAATTTGCGCCCGGCCCGGAGCGTATATTGACAGCAGCCGAAACATAGGCCGTCGCCGCGAAAGCAACGGCGGGCGTGATCAGAACAACAGCCGCAACGGCGGCGCCGATAACATGATTTTTATTAAGCACTCTCTTAAATAATGACATCACATATACTCCAGATTTGCGAGTACGCAGAGACGCAATAAAGTATCAAACAAAATCGATACTACGCCAATATTGGCATGGATGCAAATATCCGACTCAATAATGGTAAATCAATGCCGTATATTATACTTTTCTACACTTGGATAATTCAACCATCGTCTTTGCTTTACCGACAATATAAACAATTTTACATAAATTTTACTTTATCTTTAACCATGCGGCTTTGGTTGTCGATCGCGCAAAAGAAAGGCGCCCCGGAATGAACCGGGGCGCCACGCGGCTTTGGGGGAGAGAGGGAGGATAAAGCCGCGATCACGGGCCGTCAGGCCAGTTGTTTCGCGAGGTTCGCAGAAGCATTCCCCGCAAGTATTGCGGTGCAGGGAATGCCCTTGGCGAAGCTTATGGCAGGTTGCGCACGTCTTCCGGCGACATGTACATCGGCATCATATTGGTATCGAGGTGGTGCATGACCCAGATGGAGCCTGCAAGCACGATGGCCAGAATGATGACCGTGAAGATGAGCGCCAGAATGTTCCAGCCGCCTTCCGACTTCGGATCGAGATGCAGGAAATAAACCAGATGCACCAGTATCTGCACGACGGCGAGACCGAGCACGATGGCGGCGGTGGTCGCGGGCGTGAAGTAGCCGTTCATGGCCAGCATGAAGGGAACGACGGTGAGGACGACCGCCAGCACGAAGCCGATAAGATAGGACTTCAGGCTGCCGTGAGCGGCGTGGTCATGTGTTTCGTGTGCAGAGCTCATCACAGTACACCCAGCAGGTAGACAAGGGTAAAGACGCCGATCCAGATGATGTCCAGGAAGTGCCAGAAGAGGCTGAGGCACATCACGCGCGTCTGGTTCTTTTCGGTCAGGCCGTCACGCAGGAGCTGGGCGGAAAGCACCAGAATCCAGATCAGGCCGGAGGTGATGTGAAGACCGTGGGTTCCCACCAGCGCGAAGAAGGCGGACAGGAAGGCGCTGCGGCCCGGACCTGCACCTTCATGGATCAGGTGATTGAACTCATAGACTTCCATCGCGAGGAAGGCTGCGCCCAGCAGGAAGGTGATGCCCAGCCAGAACAGAAGGCCGGCACGGTTCTTCTTGAACATCGAAAGCGTTGCCAGACCATAGGTCAGCGACGACACCAGCAGGAGCATGGTTTCGATCAGGACGAAGTTCAGGTCGAACAGTTCACGGCCGGTCGGACCGCCCGCGAACTGGTGCGCCAGAACGGCGTAGGTTGCAAAGAGCCCCGAGAACAGGACGCAGTCGCTCATCAGGTAGATCCAGAAGCCGACCAGCGTGGTCGACCCTGCATCATGATGATCCTCGTGGGCGGGGTGCTCGTTTCCGCCCAGGAACGGAGCGGCGGTTGAAATGCTTGCGCTCATCGGAATCAGGCCTCCTGAGCAGTCAGTTGCCGGGTACGGAGGTCTTCGACTTCCTGCACCTCATCGGCCGAGACGTAGAAGTCTCTGTCATTATTGAAGGAGTGAGCGATGGCGACGGCCAGCACAGCGAGGGCGGAGGCGATCACCAGCCACCAGATGTGCCATACCAGGGCAAAGCCGAGCGGGATGTTCAGCATGCCGATGATGAAGCCAGTGCCGGTGTTCTTCGGCATGTGGATGCGCGCGAACTTTTCGGTGCGGCGCACATAGCCGTTCTGCTTCATGTCCCACCAGCCGTCATGATCGCGCACATGCGGAACTTCGGCGAAGTTGTAGAAGGCAGGCGGCGAAGCCAGCGACCATTCGAGCGTGCGGCCCGTACCCCAGCTGTCGCCATTGTTGTCGCGCAGCTTTTCGCGGTCGCGGATCGAAACAGCGATCTGCAGAACCTGGAACACGATGCCGCAAAGGATGATCGCAACGCCGATGGCGGCAACGATGAGATAGATGTGCCATGCCGGGTTTTCGGTATGGTTCAAACGACGGGTCATGCCCATCAGGCCGAGCACGTAGAGCGGCATGAAGGCGAGGATGAAGCCGACGAGCCAGCACCAGAAGGCGTTCTTGCCCAGACGTTCGTTCAGCTTGAAGCCGAAAGCCTTCGGCCACCAGTAGACGAGGCCGGCAAAGCAGCCGAACAGAACGCCCGAAATGATCACATTGTGGAAGTGGGCGATCAGGAACACCGAGTTGTGCAGCACGAAGTCCGCCGGTGGAACCGCGAGCAGAACGCCCGTCATGCCGCCGACGACGAAGGTGCACATGAAGCCGATGGTCCACATGATCGGCGTTTCCATGCGCACGCGGCCCTTGTACATGGTGAAGAGCCAGTTGAAGACCTTCGCCCCTGTCGGGATGGAGATGATCATGGTCGCCACGCCGAAGAAGGCGTTGACGTTGGCGCCGCCGCCCATGGTGAAGAAGTGGTGGACCCAGACGAGGAACGACAGGATGGTGATGGCGACGGTGGCGTAAACCATCGACTTGTAGCCGAACAGGCGCTTGCCGGAGAAGGTGGCCACGATTTCCGAGAAGATGCCGAAGCACGGCAGTACCAGAATGTAGACTTCCGGGTGACCCCAGATCCAGATGAGGTTCACATACATCATCGGATTGCCACCGGCATCATTGGTGAAGAAGTGGAAATCCAGATAGCGGTCGAGCGACAGGAGCGCCAGCGTGACGGTGAGGATCGGGAAGGCCGCGACGATCAGCACGTTGGAGCAGAGCGCGGTCCAGGTGAAGACCGGAACCTGCATCATGCCCATGCCGGGCGCACGCATCTTGATGATGGTGGTGATGAGGTTGACGCCCGAAAGCAGCGTGCCCATGCCGGAAATCTGCAAGGCCCATATATAATAATCCACCCCGACATCCGGACTGAACTCCTTGCCGGAAAGCGGCGGATAGGCCAGCCAGCCGGTCTTGGCGAATTCGCCGACGCCGAGCGAGATGTTGACGAGGATCGCACCGGCAACCGTCAGCCAGAAGCTGAGCGAATTGAGGTAGGGGAAAGCCACGTCGCGCGCGCCGATCTGAAGCGGCACGGCGAAGTTCATCAGGCCGACGATGAAGGGCATCGCCACGAAGAAGATCATGATCACGCCATGGGCGGTGAAGACCTGATCGTAGTGGTGCGGCGGCAGGAAGCCCTCATTGGCCCCGGAAGCGAGCGCCTGCTGGGCGCGCATCATCACGGCATCCGAGAAGCCGCGGAACAGCATCACGAGTGCGAGGATGATATACATCACGCCAATGCGCTTGTGGTCGACCGACGTCAGCCAGTCGTTCCAGAGCGGCGCCCATTTGCGGTAGTAGGTTATGGCTGCCAGAATAGCGAGCGCCCCGCCAGCCACCGCGGCCAAAGTGACCATGATGATTGGCTCGTGAAAGGGTATCGCTTCGAGCGTAAGTTTTCCGAACATTTTTATCACGCTTCGATTGGAGCAATTCCGGGACGGCGCATGAAGGCCATCGTTCCGGAACCGCGTGAAACAAGGGATTGAATGCGGATGGCCGCGACCTCTTGCGAGGTCACGGGCCTATCGGCACATCAGTTTTCGAGCTGCGAGAGGCGCTGCGGCTGGACTGCGCAGATGATGTCGCTCGCCCACTGGCTGAAATCGACAGGCGAGGACTTGCGCAGGTTGGCGCGCGCTTCGCGGATCATCTGTTGACGATGCATCTCATCGTCGAGGCAGACGGACTTGCCGTCCCAGCAGCGGTTCACGATGTTGTGGAACAGCGCCTGGTCACTATAGGTGAAGAACTGCGGCGGAACCTTCTCGCTCGGCTGGACCAGCGAGGCGTAACGGTCGCGGCTCAGCTCTTCGCCATTCGCCTTGGCCTTTACATCGGCCACCCACTTGTCGAAGTCGGCCTGGTTGTAGGCATGCGCCTTGAAGCGCATCTGGGCGAAACCCTGACCGCTATAGTTGGCGGAGATACCGTCGAACTCGCCTTCATGATTGGCAACCAGATGCAGCTTCGTCTGCATGCTTGGCATGGTGTAGACCTGACTGCCGAGCTGCGGAATGAAGAAGGAGTTCATGATGTTGCTGGAGGTCAGCTTGAAATTGACCGGCACATCGACCGGCATTGCCATTTCATTGACGGTGGCGATGCCCTGGTCGGGATAGATGAAAAGCCATTTCCAGTCGAGCGCGACGACCTCGACATTGATCGGCTTCGCGTTCGATTCCAGCGGACGATACGGGTCGAGCTTGTGGGTGCTGATCCAGGTGACCGTACCCAGAACCACAATGATCGCCATCGGGATGAGCCAGACGGCAAGCTCGATCTTGGTCGAGTGGTGCCAGTCGGGCTGGTAATCCGCCTTCTCGTTCGAGGCGCGATACTTCCAGGCGAAGTAGAGCGTCATGAAGATGACGGGAAGCACGACAAGCAGCATGATGCCGGTCGCAAAGAAGATAAGATCGCGTTCTGCCATGCCGACTTCCCCTTTCGGGGACAGAAGGACCTGGTTCTCGCAGCCGGCGAGAAACGCCGTGAGGGCCATGACGGCGAACGAAACGATCGTCCGGGGGGTGCCGTGTTTCATTTGTCTTTCCATCCTGCGCGCAGAGTGTCACCTCCGGCGCATGCGTCATTTCCTAGTTTTCGGTAAATTCTGAAATTTCCAAAAGTACCGTTATAACGAATAGTCGCGTTTGTCACGTGTCTGACGAAAATTGTGCTGGATCGTAATGTCGCGCCCAAAAGCGGCCTTCCGCCGGAACAATCCGGCCCGGTGCCGATGCGGCGCTGTCTTGGAGCGGTTAAGGGCCGCCAGCCATCAGGATGCGGCGCAGCGATTAGGCCCAAAACGCGGGGTTTGCAAGATGAAAACCACCGTTTTTCCTACGAATGAACGGGATCGTGATGGGATTTTACCGAATCCGCCGTGAACCGACGGTCACGTGTTTCTCACTGGATTCACGAAATCCTCAATCGCCGCGCGGGTTTAGAGCTTAATCCGACCGGAGTGAAACGAGGATCGATAAGATTATGCTCGAAACAGAATAATTTGGAGCGCCGATCTGATCCAACCAGGTCGAAACGCGCTTTAACGGGCCTGCCAACGCATAATTCGATCCTCCGGGTTTCACTCCGGTTGGATTATGTTCTATTGGAATTTCACGAGGGAAGTGGGGGGGGAATTGGGGGTAGAGATGATATTTGCCGAAATGCCGCTCGATGAGGCCGAAGGCGCGATCCTCGGCTATGCGACGACTGCGGGTGCGCTCACCTTGCGCAAAGGCACGGTTCTCGATGCGCTCAACCTCGCCCTGCTGCGGGAGGCGGGCGTAGGCTCGGTGCTGGCCGCGCGTATGGAACAGGGCGACATCGGCGAGGACGAGGCGGCACTTGCCATCGCGCGCATAATTGCTTCCGCCGATGTGGAAACCGGCAACGCCACGACCGGGCGCGTCAACCTGCACGCCCGGAAGAACGGCATGTTTTTGGCAGATGCAGACCGTATTGATGCCATCAACGCACATGATGCGCGCATTTCCATCGCGACGCTGCGCAACCATGTGCGGGTGGAAGCCGGTCAGATGATCGCCACCGTCAAGATCATTCCTTTTGCCGTGCCGGAGACGCTCCTGCATGAGATAAGCCTCGATGCTCGGCCCGCGCTGCATGTCTGCGCCTTCAATGGCGCGCGGATCGGCCTGATCCAGTCGCGCCTTCCTTCCATACGCGAGGCGGTTCTGGAGAAGACCCGCGAGCTGATGGAAAAGCGTGCGGTGCGCAATGGCGGGACGCTTGTTTGCGAAAAGCGCGTCGCGCACGATCAGGCGGCGCTGGCTTCGGCCATCGCGGACGTGGGCAGGGCCTGCGACATCATCGTGATTTTCAGCGCTTCGGCGGTTGCCGACGAGGCGGATATCGTGCCGCAATCGATCCGCATTTCGGGCGGCGAAATCCTGCGCATCGGCATGCCGGTCGATCCCGGCAATCTGCTGGTTCTGGGCCAGCACGACGGCAAATATATTGTCGCCGCGCCCGGATCGGCGCGCAGCGCCCGCGAAAACAGTCTCGACCGGGTGCTGGATCGCCTGATGGCGGGGATTGCGCTTACCGCCGACGACCTGTCCCGCATGGGCGTGGGCGGACTGGTGCTTTAGCCTTGTTCTTGTTCTGACAGAATCGTCAGAACCGTTTTCGCTATTGGCTTTACCGAGCGCAAAACCGTTTCCCACTTTTGCTGGAAATGCTTTTTGTCTTCCGCATTTCCGGACGCAAAACCGCTTCGCACTTTTGCTGGAAATGCTGGGCGCCGTCCGAGCCACGCCGCGTGGCTCGGCAAAACTCAGATCGCGTAGTCGAACACCAATATGCCCTCGATGCCGCCCTCGGCTGCTTCGACCAGGCTTTTGCCGACCTTTGCGTGTTCGGGATGCGGAAGATAGGCGTCACGCGCCGCGCCATCCGCGAAATCCACGACGAAGCCGTGGCGAAATCCCTTTTCAAGATTTTCAGGACTGTTGTTTTCGCCTGCCGTGACCGACAGGATGCCGCCGATCTTGTCCTTGAGCGCGACGACCGACTGCAACCTCTCTTCGATCTGCGCGGCTTCGAGTTCGGGCCTGAATTTGATGAGGACGATATGGCGTATCATGAACCGCTTTCCTGACAGAAGAAGATCGCGCCGCCTCCGGGAATGGCGGCAGGCAATGTCTTTCATAAAACATTTTCAGCAAAAATTCGAAGGCAGCTCCCGCTTTCGGGAGACATGCGCTCGACGCGAAAAAGGCCGGGCTGAACCCGACCTTCCGCTTTCACCTGAGTTGCGCCAGTACATCCGTGGTCACGATCCCAAGTGAATTCCCGATACGCATATGGATATAACCCGTCTGCGTTTCAGGAATATGACATTGCGGGCAGTGGCCAGATTGCTCCAAAACCGGTCCAACCCGGCCCTGCCCCGACAGTTTCGGCCCCAAACCGTGCCGGCAACTGCCGTATTCCCGTGCGAGCGCCGCATCGCGCTCAATTCCGTTGGCATTCACCCCGCTTCGCGGTCCGATGCCTGTCCCGCAGAACTTGCCGTCAGGCCGCCATCGGCGCTTCAGCCAGTTCGGGATGATTGTAGTTCCATACCTCGATCAGGCATTGCCGCATCAAATCGAGATCGACCGGACCGATCCGGCTCAATACGAGATCGAGTTCGTCGGGCTCAACGCCCCGGTTGAGTAACTCAACAATTGCCTCGATCAGAATTCTTTTATCGTCAAATCTGTAGCGCTGCATAAACCTGCTCCGCTAACTGCCCCATCCACGGTCACAGATTAAACAGACATGGTTAACCGAAGCTTAAGCCGCGAAAAACCGTCCGTTCAACCGACACCCGACACCGGACAGACGCCTGTTCCAACAAATTTCCCGCACGCAACTGCGGGACCCTAATTAAAAAATAACTTAAACATAAACATCAAACTCTTGCCTCCAAGGACAAGATTAGGTCAAATTCTTAGTATATTTTCCGCGAAAACCAAGAAGAAAATTTCTACGCGGTTTATTTTATTATATTCTTTCATTCGGATGAGGCCATTATGTCGTTCTTTCGCAGATATATCGATTGGTCCTTTACTTACGTCCGGCTGGCCGGGCTTGGGCTGCTCATCGGCGGAAGCGTCATGGGCGGCTATCTCTACACACTGCAATATAAGGGCAATATCCACGCCATCGTCGTCGGGCAGGCCTATCGCTCCAACCAGCCCAACCCCGCGCGCATCGCGTCAATGCAGAAGCTTTACGGCATAAAGACGATCATCAATCTGCGCGGCGCCGAACCCGGATCGAAATGGTACGATGAGGAGATTGCCGCCGCGAAGACGCTCGGCATCAGCCACACCGATTTCGCAATGTCATCCAGCAAGCAACTCAATCCTGCACAGACCAGACAGTTGATCGCGCTGATGCAGAATGCGGAAAAGCCGGTGCTTATCCATTGCAAATCGGGCTCCGACCGCACGGGGCTTGCTGCCGCGCTCTATGTGGCGGCAATCGCCAAGGGCAGCGAAAGCAAGGCCGAACGGCAATTGTCCATCGCCTACGGGCATTTCGGTTTTCCGCTGAGCCCTACCTATGCGATGGAAAAGACATTCGAGGCTATCGAAGCCGAACTCGGTTATACCGGCTCCTGACCCTGCCGCTCCACAAACGCAAAACGCCGGGGCGAAACCCCGGCGTTTTCTGTTTATATGAGCCGCGCATCCTATCCGAAAACCGTTTCACATTTTTCGGGGTGCGCTCTCTTTCAGGCAATGACCTTATTCGAGGCCGACGATCTTGCCGCCATCCCACTTGAAGATGTCGAAGCTCGGCGAGCTGAGGTCGCCGCTGGCGCCGTAGGTCAGCGTGCCGATAGCCGTTTCGATCGGCTTGCCGTCATGCAGAGCCTTGGCGACGGCAGCCGAGTCATCGGCGGAGCCGGCGCGTTCGATGCCAGCCTTGATGACTTCCACGGCGGCATAGGCGTTCATGGTGAAGGCTTCAGCCGGGATGTTCTTGGCCTTCAGGGCCTCGATGGCATCCTTGGAGGCCGGGTTCTTGGTGGCGTCCTTGGCGTTGGTGAAGAGCGTGCCCTGCGCGTTGGTGCCGCCGATTGCCCAATATTCGGTGTTGGATAGGCCTTCCCCGCCGAGAACCAGGGCCTGGAGGCCGGCATCGTGCAGCTGGCGCGACAGGAGACCGCCTTCGGCATGGTAGCCGCCGAAATAGACCACTTCGGCACCGGCAGACTTCAGCTTGGTGACGAGTGCGGAGAAATCCTTGTCGCCCGGCGTGACGGAATCATAATGCACTTCCGTGACGCCGCCCTTGTTGATCGCCGCCTTGAAAGCGTCGGCCAGACCCTTGCCATAGGCGCCCTTGTCGTGAATCACGGCGACCTTCTTGTCCTTCAGGTTCTTCAGGACGTAATCGGCCATGACTTCGGCCTGCTGGTCGTCGCGGCCGCAGGTGCGGAACACGTTTTCCAGATTGCGCGCGGTCAGGTCCGGGCCGGTGGCGGTCGGGGTGACCATCAGGACGTTGTTTTCCGCGAAAACGTCGGAAACCGGAATGGCGACGCCGGTCGTGACCGGGCCGACAACGAACTTGATGCCGTCGCCGACGATCTGGTTGGCGGCGGAAACACCCTGCTTCGGTTCACCGGCATCGTCGGCAAACTTCAGAACGACTTTCTCGCCCTTGATGCCGCCAGCCTTGTTGATGACTTCGACGGCGGTTTCCGCGCCCTTCTTCACCTGGTCGCCGAAAGCGGCGACAGGACCCGTCAGCGGTGCAACGACGCCGATGGTGATGTCTGCATAGGCGGCGCTGGCAAAGCCGAGTGTAGCTGCGAAAGCCACGCTGGACAGAAGTTTCAGGTTCATTCTTTTTCTCCTTTGGTGGGGCGGCGTCCTCCGACGGCCCCGAGACAACCCATGCCGGTCAAATCTCAGCGCATCCGCGCTGCCGAATTGCCGGGCCCTCCCTTTTGTTCATCGCATGATCTCAAAGGGGTGATCCAGAGCGCCAGACGCTCCAAATCATATGCATCAACGCGCATCTTGCCCGAAAACCGTTTCACACTTTTCGGGATGCGCTTCAAAAGCACGCCGCACCGCCGCCTCGAAGAGGCCGGAGCCATAATATTATCCGAAATAGCATTCGCCCTTTCGGAATCATGCTCCGGAACGGGAGCGAGCTTTCATGATGTAATAAGAATGCATTTCCGGCTTCCGATTGCAAGGGGCCAAGTACCCGCAAATACAACGAAAAACCGCCTCCTCCTAACTGGCTCCTCCCTCCTTCTTCCATGATGGTGATCTCTTCGCAAAAAAGGCCGCGATCCCTTCCGCGGCCTCCGGTGTCTCCCATGTGTCGGCAAGGCGGGTAAGCGTCATGTCGATCACCGTCTCGTCGATCGGTGCGCCCAGCGCATGGACCAGCCGCTTGGATGCGGCAACGGCTGCGGGCGCGGTGGCGAAATAGGGTTTGATCTCCGCCTCCACCGCCGCATCGAGACGCTCCGCCTCGACCACATCGTGCAACAGGCCGATGCGCCGCCCCTCCTCGGCATCGAACAGCCGCGCCGAGGTGAATGTGCGCAGCGCATTGGCCTGGCCGATACGCGCCACCACATAGGGGCTGATGGTGGCCGGTATCAGGCCAAGCTTCGTCTCCGTCAGCCCGAAGCGCGCGCCGGAAATACTGATTGCCGCATCGCACACGCTGATGAGGCCGACGCCACCGCCATAGGCCTGCCCGTTGATGCGACCGATCAACGGCTTCGGCAGGTCGCGCAGCGCTTTCAGCATGAGGGCAAGCTTGCGCGCCTCCTCGATGCGCTGCGTGCGCGTCGCCTTGACCTGTTCCTGCATCCAGCCAAGGTCGCCGCCCGCGCAAAAGCTCGCGCCCGCGCCGGTCAGGATCACGATGCGCACGGCTTCATTATCCGCCAGATGCAGCGCTGCCGTCGTCAGCTCATCGATCATCAGGCCGGACAGGGCATTATGCTGGTCGGGCCGGTTGAGCGTCAGCGTCGCGACGCCGCGCTGATCGACAGCGATTTGAAGCGTCTCGAATTCCTTCATGCGGCTTTATCCTGACGCAGGCTTTGCGCGAACAAGGAGGCCTGCTTCAGCTTGTCCAGATCAAGGCCGGTTTCAAACCCTGATCCATGCAGCATTTCGACAACGGCAACCGTATCGACATTGCCCCTCGCGCCCGGCGCAAAAGGACAGCCGCCAAGACCGCCAACCGAAGCATCGAACACGCGCAGGCCTTTTTCCAGGCTGACGCGGATATTGTCGAGCGCCCGCCCGCCAGTGTCGTGATAATGACCGGCAAGGCTGTGCGCCGGTGCGATGGCCAGCACCGCATCGAGCATGGCGGCAACCTTGTCCGGCGTGCCGCGCCCGATCGTGTCGCCAAGGCTCACCTCGTGACAGCCGAGCGAAAAGAGCTGCTCGGTCACATCGGCAACCGCCTGCGGGGCCACCGGCCCGTCATAGGGGCATTCGACCACGCAGCTCACATAGCCACGAATGGCCAGGCCGTCATTGATCGCAGCGCCGATAACCGGAGACAGGCGCTCGATGCTTTCAGCGATTGAGCAGTTGATATTGGCCTTTGAAAAACCTTCCGAGGCGGAAATGAAAACCGCAATCTCATCGACATTGGCGGCAGCAGCACCCTCATAGCCCTTCATGTTGGGCACCAGCGCCGAATAACGCACGCTGTCGGCGCGCCTGATCCCGGCCATCACTTCCGTGCTGTCGGCCAGTTGTGGCACCCATTTGGGGCTGACGAAGCTCGTCGCCTCGATGCGCGAATAGCCGCAATCGGACAGGCGGTCGATCAGCGCGATCTTGTCGGCTGTCGGCACAAACCGCTTCTCATTCTGCAGGCCATCACGCGCAGCCATTTCCACAATTTCCACGTGTTCAGCCATGTTGCTCCTCCAACTCGACCAGCAATGCACCTTCACTGACCTGATCGCCCGCCACAACGGTTACGGATGCAATCTTGCCGTCGCGCGGCGCGGTCAGTGACAGTTCCATCTTCATCGCTTCCATCGTCACCAGCGGATCGCCTTTGGCGACGCTTGCACCTTCCACGACGGAAACCAGCGCTACCCGCCCCGGCATCGGCGACAGGATGCGGCTTTCGCTTGAAGCATCCTCTTCCGCGCCTATCGACTGCACATGATGAAATATGGTGTCCCGACCCTCGAATTGCACCGTCACATCATGCCTGATGCGCGAGACCGATGCCTCCCTCATGCGGCCATCGACAGCAAAACGAACCAGCCCGTTTTCATGGGCGCGGATTTCCAGTTCGCCGAAGGCAAAGCCGAAATGCCCGCCGCCTCTGGCCGTAAAGCTGACCATGCGGCGCTCGCCGTGATGATCGAGCAGAATCGAGCGCAATGCCTCGCCCCACAGCCGGAACCCGCACAGGCTAACCCATGGATCACCTTCTTGCGGCGTATCCAGAAGGTCGAGCGCACCAAGCGCGGCCAGCGCAAAGGCAATATCCGAAGGCGGCTCAGCGGTGAAAAGCGCCGCCGCCTCGCGCCCGATCAGGCCCGTATCGACATCGCCGGTGCGGAAAGCTTCGAGCTTGCAAAGCGCCGAGAGGAACTGGCGATTGGTGACGAGGCCCGCAATCCGGGTCTTGTTTAGTGCCGCATCAAGCCGGTTGAGTGCCTCATCGCGCGTTGCGCCATGGGCGATGATCTTTGCGATCATCGGATCATAGAACGGCGTGATCGTATCGCCGGTTCGCACACCCGAATCGACACGGGCATTTTCAGGCTGCGCGAACAGAGCGAGCTTGCCGGTGGCAGGCAGAAAATCACGCGCCGGGTCTTCCGCATAAAGCCGCGCCTCGAAGGCCCAGCCGTTTATGGAAAGTTCGTCCTGACGTTTCGGCAGCGCCTCGCCGGAAGCCACACGCAATTGCCATTCGACCAGATCAAGCCCGGTGATGGCTTCCGTGACCGGATGCTCCACTTGCAGGCGCGTGTTCATTTCCATGAAGAAGAAGCGGTCCGGTCGCAGCCCTTCCGACACATCGGCGATGAACTCCACCGTGCCCGCGCCGCAATAACCGATGGCGAGCGCGGCCTTCACCGCCGCCTCGCCCATGGCGGCGCGCATTTCCGGCGTCATGCCGGGGGCAGGCGCTTCCTCGATCACCTTTTGGTGGCGGCGTTGCAGCGAGCAATCGCGCTCGAACAGATGCACGGCATTGCCGTGGCTGTCGCCAAAGACCTGCACCTCGATATGGCGCGGCTTCGCCATGTATTTTTCGACCAGCACGGCACTGTCACCAAACGAGGCTTCCGCCTCGCGCCGCGCGCTGTCGAGTGCTGCCGCAAAATCGTCTGGCTGATCGACACGGCGCATGCCCTTGCCGCCGCCGCCCGCGCGCGCCTTGATGAGCACCGGATAGGTGATGCGGTCGGCCTCGCTTTTGAGGAAGGCTCCATCCTGATTATCGCCGTGATAACCCGGAACGACAGGCACGCCCGCCTTTTCCATCAGCGCCTTGGCGGCATCCTTCAGCCCCATGGCGCGAATGGCCCTGGCCGAAGGGCCGATGAAAGTGAGGCCCGCCGCCTCGACCGCATCCACGAAACCGGCATTTTCGGAAAGAAACCCATAGCCCGGATGGATGGCCTCCGCGCCGGTTTCCCTTGCGGCCTTGATGATCGCCTCGACATTCAGATAGCTCTGCGCGGAAATGGCAGGGCCGACCCGCACCGCCTCATCGGCCATCTCGACATGCAGCGCACCGGCATCCGCATCGGAATAAATCGCAACCGTTGCAATGCCCAGTTTGCGCGCCGTGCGGATGACCCGACAGGCAATTTCTCCGCGATTGGCAATCAGTATTTTGCTAAACATCTGATTGCCTCACATTCTAAACAGGCCGAAACGCGTCGGCTCGACCGGCGCGTTCAGCGTGGCGGAAAGCGACAGGCCCAGCACTTCGCGGCTCTTGCGCGGATCGACGATGCCGTCATCCCAAAGCCGCGCCGAGGCATAGAGCGGGTGGCTCTGGCGCTCGAACATCTCCAGCGTCGGACGCTTGAATTCCGCTTCCTCCTCCGCCGACCATGTGCCGCCCTTACGCTCGATCCCGTCGCGCCTGACGGTTGCAAGCACGCCTGCCGCCTGTTCGCCGCCCATCACCGCGATACGGCTGTTCGGCCATGTCCACAGGAAGCGCGGCGAATAGGCCCGCCCCGCCATGCCGTAATTGCCCGCGCCATAGGATGCGCCGATCAGCATGGTGATCTTCGGCACATTGGCGGTTGCCACCGCCGTCACCAGCTTGGCGCCATTCTTCGCGATGCCTTCGGCCTCATATTTGCGCCCGACCATGAAGCCGGTAATGTTTTGCAAGAACACCAGCGGAATATTGCGCTGGCAGCAAAGCTCGATGAAATGCGCGCCCTTCAGCGCTGCCTCTGAAAACAGCACGCCATTATTGGCAATAATGCCGACCGGCATGCCGTAGACGCTGGCAAAACCGCACACCAGAGTGGTGCCGTAGCGCGCCTTGAATTCATCGAAATCCGAACCGTCGACCAGCCGCGCAATCACCTCGCGCACATCATAGGGAATGCGCGTATCGGCGGAAACGACGCCCAGAAGCTCCTCCGGGTCGTACAGCGGAGCAGCGCCATCGCCACGCGAAATGAAGCCGCGCTTCTCGCTGTTGAGATTGGCGGCAATGGCGCGCGCGATCTGCAAGGCATGGGCGTCATCATTGGCCAGATGATCGGCGACACCGGAAAGCCGCGTGTGCACATCGCCGCCGCCGAGATCTTCCGCGCTCACCACCTCGCCGGTTGCAGCCTTGACCAGTGGCGGGCCTGCCAGAAAGATCGTGCCCTGCCCCCGCACGATCACCGTTTCGTCGCTCATGGCGGGCACATAGGCACCGCCTGCCGTGCATGAACCCATGACGACAGCGACCTGCGGAATGCCCGCCGCCGACATCTGCGCCTGATTATAGAAGATGCGCCCGAAATGGTCGCGATCCGGGAAAACCTCGTCCTGATTGGGCAGGTTGGCTCCGCCGGAATCGACCAGGTAAATGCAGGGCAGGCGGTTTTCGCCAGCGATTTCCTGCGCACGCAGGTGCTTTTTCACCGTCACCGGATAATAGGTGCCGCCCTTCACCGTCGCATCGTTGCAGACGATCATGCAGTCGCGGCCCGAGACGCGCCCGATGCCGGTGATGATGCCAGCCGAAGGAGCCGCCCCGTCATACATGCCATGTGCCGCCGTCAGTCCTACTTCGAGAAAGGGAGAACCCGGATCGAGCAATTGCGCCACACGCTCACGCGGCAGCAGCTTTCCGCGCGAAACATGGCGTTCGCGGGCTTTCTCGCCGCCGCCGTCGATCGCAATGCGCGAGGCTTCCGCCACCACGTCGATCGCCGCCAGCATCGCCTTTCGGTTGGCCTCGAAGCTGGCGCTTCGGGTGGAAATTTCAGATTTGAGAACCGCCATCAACGGGTCTCCTGAAAGAGTTCCCGCCCGATCAGCATGCGCCGGATTTCCGAAGTGCCTGCGCCGATTTCATAAAGCTTGGCATCGCGCAGCAGGCGTCCGGTGGGATAATCGTTGATATAGCCATTGCCGCCGAGCGCCTGGATCGCCTGCAAGGCCATCTGCGTGGCGTTTTCAGCCGTGTAGAGGATGCAGCCCGCCGCATCCTTGCGCGAGGTCTCGCCCCGGTCGCAGGCCGCCGCCACCGCATAGGTATAGGCGCGCGAGGCGTTGAAGGTCACATACATGTCGGCAAGCTTGCCCTGCATGAGCTGGAATTCGCCGATTGGCTGGTCGAACTGCTTGCGCTCATGCACATAGGGCACCACGACATCAAGACACGCCGCCATGATGCCGAGCGGCCCGCCCGCCAGCACCACGCGCTCATAATCAAGGCCCGACATCAGCACATTGACGCCCTTGCCCTCGACGCCCAGCAGGTTTTCGGCAGGCACTTCGCAGTCCTCGAACACCAGTTCGCAGGTGTTGGAGCCGCGCATGCCGAGCTTGTCGAGCTTCTGCGCGGTCGAAAAGCCCTTGAAGGTTTTTTCGACGATGAAGGCGCTGATCCCGCGGGGGCCTGCCGATGGATCGGTCTTGGCATAGACCACCAGCACATCGGCATCGGGGCCGTTGGTGATCCACATCTTGTTGCCGTTGAGAATATAGCGCTCGCCCCGCTTTTCGGCGTGAAGCTTCATCGAAACTACGTCGGAACCGGCCCCCGGCTCGGACATGGCCAGCGCGCCGACATGCTCGCCGGAAATGAGTTTCGGCAGATATTTCTCGCGCTGTCCGGGCGAGCCGTTGCGGGTGATCTGGTTGACGCAGAGATTGGAATGCGCACCGTAGCTGAGGCCGATGGAGGCGGAAGCGCGGCTGATTTCTTCCATCGCGATGCAATGGGCAACATAGCCCATGCCGGCGCCGCCATAGTCTTCAGGCGCGGTGATGCCAAGCACACCAAGCTCGCCCAGTTCACGCCACAGATGCATGGGAAATTGATTGTTGCGGTCGGTTTCAGCGGCCAGCGGCGCAATGCGGCTTTCCGCAAAACGGCGCACCGTATCGCGAAGGGCTTCGATCTCCTCGCCAAGACCGAAATTGATGCCCGATGCAAACATACTCGTCCTCCACAAGTTCTGCCCGGCGACCATCCTCTGCAGGATGGCTTATGTTGAAGGCAGAGTGTCCCGTGGCGGTCAAATAGGCAATGGCCTTGCGCGGCGTTCTGTGGCTATTTATTGCCGGATAACGAAATTTTGTTGCGCTCGCTACCCGGCAATTCCAAACAGTTGCAGGATGGTCAAATCAGTCCTCATGAAGCTCGGCAATGTCGCGATAGAGCTCCAGGGCTTCCGGATTGGCCAGCGCCTCGCGGTTCTTCACCTCGCGTCCATGCACGATGTCGCGCACGGCCAGCTCCACGATCTTTCCCGACTTGGTGCGCGGAATATCGCGGACGGCGACGATTTTCGCCGGGACATGGCGCGGCGTGGCGCCGGTACGGATTTTCGCCTTGATGCGGGCCTTGAGATCGTCGTCCAGCGCGACACCCCCGGCAAGCCGCACGAACAGCACCACCCGCACATCCTTGTCCCAGTCCTGCCCGATGCAGAGCGCCTCCGCGACTTCCGGCATCTGCTCGACCTGATTGTAGATTTCCGCCGTACCGATGCGCACGCCGCCGGGATTGAGCGTCGCATCCGAACGGCCATGAATGACGATACCGTCATGCCCGGTCCATTCGGCAAAATCGCCGTGGCACCAGATATTGTCGAAACGCTCGAAATAGGCGGCCTGATATTTCGCGCCTTCCGGATCGTTCCAGAATTCCAGCGGCATGCAGGGAAAGGCTTTCGTGCAGACCAGTTCGCCCTTCTCGCCCCGCACCGGCTTGCCATCGTCGTTCCAGACATCGACCGCCATGCCAAGGCCCGGGCCCTGGATTTCGCCGAGCCACACCGGTTCCGTCGGGACGCCGAGCACGAAGCAGGACACGATATCGGTGCCGCCGGAAATGGAGGCAAGATGCACGTCGCTCTTGATCGCGTCATAGACGAAGGCAAAGCCTTCCGGCGACAGCGGCGAACCGGTGGACGAAATGGTGCGCAGCGCCGACAGATCATGCGTCTCACCGGGCTTCAGCCCGGCTTTCAGCACGGCATCGATGAATTTCGCCGACGTGCCGAAATAGGTCATGCCCTCGGCGGCGGCATAATCGAAGAGCACATTGCCGTCGGGATAGAAGGGCGAACCGTCATAGAGCAGCAGCGTTGCGCCGGAGGCGATGCCCGAAGCCAGCCAGTTCCACATCATCCAGCCACAGGTGGTGAAATAGAAGAAGCGGTCATCCTCGCGAATATCCGCATGAAGGCGATGTTCCTTCAGATGCTGCAACAGCACGCCGCCCGCGCGATGCACGATGCATTTGGGAATGCCCGTCGTGCCGGACGAAAACAGGATATAAAGCGGATGATCGAAGGGCAGCCGGGTGAACTCCACGGCCCTGGCCCCGAATGGCTCCAAGGCCGCATCGAGCGCAATACCCTTTTCCGCCTTGTCTGCCACGGCTTCCGCTTCGCCCAGATAGGTGACGATGACGGCCCGCTTCAGCCCCGGCAGTTTTGCCGTCACTTCGGCAATCTTGCCGGCCACGTCAATCCGCTTGCCGTTATACCAGTAGCCGTCGCAAGCGAAGAAAAGCTTCGGCTCGATCTGGCCAAAACGGTCGAGCACGCCCTGCACGCCAAAATCCGGCGAACAGGAAGACCAGACGGCGCCGATGGACGAAGCGGCCAGCATGAGGGCAACCGCCTCAGGCATGTTGGGCATCATGCCCGCGACACGGTCGCCGGGCTCAACACCCTCCGCCAGCATGAACTGCTGCAATCTCGACACCAGCGCATGGAGATCGTCCCAGCTCAGGCGCCGTTCGACCTTGTCCTCACCGCGAAAGACGATGGCTTCTCCTTCGCCCTCATGGCGCAACAGGTTTTCCGCGAAATTGAGCCGCGCCTGCGGAAAGAACCTTGCCTCCCGCATATGGCCCTTGTCGACAAGGGCTGTATTGCCGCGCTCGCCGACGACCTCGCAAAAATCCCACACAAGCTGCCAGAAACCGGCGCGATCCTCGACAGACCAGCGATGCAGCGCGGCATAATCCGGCAGGCTCAGGCCCGTGCGCTGTTCGGCGCGAATGCGGAACTGCTCCAGATTGCTGGCGGCGATGCGCCCCGCATCCGGCTGCCACAGGGGGCGGTCATGCGAAAGCTGCGTGGGGACTGCGTTGGTGCTCATCATTCCTCCCAGAACCATGCGGAGCAGATCCTCTCCCGATCAACTCCGTCACGGATTTCTAGAAGAGAGTTTCCGATCCGTCCATGCTTTTCCCATGGGCTGGCGGTCAAGGGCGCAAGAAGAGGCATCAGCAACGCATCATTGCCGCATGAGCAGCGACTGTCTTGCCATGCAAAAAAGCGTGGCCTATTTAAAGCCAGCGCCGGAGTGCAGTTCCTGCCTTCGGCGCAAGAAAGATATCCAGTTCTCAGGGCGGGGTGAAACTCCCCACCGGCGGTAACGGGTCAAGGACCCGAAGCCCGCGAGCGCCTGTCACGGCAAATGTGTCAGGGTCAGCAGATTCGGTGCAATTCCGAAGCCGACGGTCATAGTCCGGATGAAAGAGAACGAGGTTGGAAGCATGCGCGTGCCGGACGGCTTGCCGTCTTCATTGTGTTGTTTTTCTTCCCGTACCCTGAGGTAACAGGCTTGCCAGGGCAAGTTCCGCCGAAACCGGAACGCGCCCTATCGTTTTGCCGCATCTTTGCGTCGCCAGATGTTTTCATCTGGCTGCAAAATGCTCCGAAGGAAGAAACCGTTGAGCCAACTTGCCTCTGCCCCAACTTTGAAACCGACCGTGCGCGGCGCAGCGCTGATGGTCGCGGCCTGTTCGGCCTACGCCGCAGTCAACGTCGCCACCCAATGGGCGGGAACGCGTACCGGCATTCCATCCGTCATCATCGCCTTCTGGCAATATGTGATCGCGCTGGTGCTGACACTGCCCATGCTCGTTCGCGATGGCGCGGGAGCCCTGCGCACCAGCCGCTTCGGCCTGCATGTCATGCGCGTCGCGCTGGCCGCCGCCGGCGTGCAGGTCTGGATTTACGCGCTGACCCATGTGCCGATCTGGCAGGTGGTCGCCCTGTCCATGACCTCGCCGTTCTTCGTCATCCTTTGCGCGCGGCTGTTTCTGCGGGAAAAGGTCACGCCGGCGCGGCTGCTCACCACATTCGCCGGCTTTGTCGGCGCGCTGGTCATCATCGCGCCCTGGTCGGATTCCTATACGGTCTATTCGCTGCTGCCGGTCCTCGCCGCCGCACTGTGGGCGGGCTATTCGGTGATGACCAAATATCTGACCCGTTTTGAAAGGCCCGCCAGCATTTCGGCCTATATGCTGGTGCTGCTCACCCCCATCAATGCAGCGCTCTGGCTGGCATCCGGCCTCAGCATGACGGCAATCGCCGCGCCGAGCGTCGAGATCTGGTCGATATTGATCGTCATCGGGGCCTTCACTGCCCTGGCGCAATATTTCCAGATTGCAGCCTATTCGATCGCGGATGCGGTTTATCTGCAGCCGTTTGACGATCTGAGACTGCCGATCAATGTGATTTTCGGCTGGATCGTTTTTGCCGCCGCGCCGGGCATCAACTTCTGGCCGGGGGCCGCGCTGATCGTCGGCGCATCGCTCTATCTGATGCGGCAGGACAGCGGCACGACGCGCACGGCCTGACCGATCGAGTGGCACGCCTGCCTATCGGACGACAGGCAGGCAGTCTTGCGTGGCTTCGGCAGAGCCGCGCTCATATCCGCCGACCCAAACATCGAGCCTTTTCACCAGCCAGCGGTGGAGCGGATTCTCGAACAGGTGATAGGCAGCTGCCGCCGTCAACACGCTGGCGACAGCAGCCCCACAGATGACCAGAACCGCGCCCGCCGTCGTCTCGCTCCATCGCTCCGGCGCCATTCGGAAAAACATCATCCCGACCAGCGGATGCAGGATGAAGATACCGAAGCTGTAACGGGAGAGGCTTGCCAGCCCGCGCCATTGCAGCGGCGTATAAATCCCCTGACTGGATGCGAGATAGAGCACATAGATGCCCGTATAAATGAATGCCAGCCGCAAGGGACCTTCCAGCGTGTGGGGTTCGCCCGGGCCGTTTTCGGGGTGGCAGAACAGAAAGACGGCGAGACAGGCGGCAAGCAGGCTTTTGACGACCGCCCCCGGCATGGCCGGATGTTCCCTGCGGGCAAGCCACATCCCGAAGAGAAAGGAAGGCAAGGCCCGGAAGACGCCCACATTGGACAGCTGAATGCGGGTAAGCGACAGGACGCCGAGCTTTTGCGCCAGATATTCGCCTGCCACAGTCGCAACAATGACGCCCACCAGGACCCAGCTCCCGAAACGGCGGCACACCATATCGAACAGCGGGAAAGCCAGATACATGGCCAGAAGCGCGCTCAGCGACCAGCTGACATAATTGTAGGAGGAGGTGTGGCCCAATCCCCAATTGTGGACCAGCAGCAACTGGGCCAGTCCGTCGCGCCAGCTTGAACTGTGCTCGCCCAGAGGGTGCAGGATTCCCGCCGCCGCGAGGGCGGATAGAAGCGCGAAACAGGAAAAGGCAACCACGTGCAGCGGATAAATCCGCGCCAGCCGCTTGCCGACGAAAGCCACATAACGGGGCCAGCTCCAAAGATAATTCCGCCGCCGCGCCAGAAAGAGCCCGGAGACGATAAAGAAGACATCGGTAAAATAAGAAAAGGCTAATATAAATTCATTCAATGTTTCATTCTTCACCGGAATTCGGAAGGAAAAATGAAAGACGGCGATTCCTATACATAATAAAAACCGCAACCCATCGAAATCAGGAAGCCTATTCATTCACAAAAGCCATGCAAAATTACTTTTACGAAACTCTACTTACCAATTTTTTGGGAGTTGTCGAGCATGGCCGTCCGGGAAATCCGGTCGAATGTCGCGGGGTTTTCCAGCGCGCAAAATCGCTCGTTCGGTGACAGCTGTCGCGATGATCGAACTGGTATGTGACTGGCTTGTCGGGAAGGAAAATTTGGTGGAGCCAAGCGGGATCGAACCGCTGACCTCCTGCATGCCATGCAGGCGCTCTCCCAGCTGAGCTATGGCCCCATCAGACCTCTTTCGAGGTGGGCCAGGCAGGACTTGCTGCCCGGTGTGGCGGCTTATTAAATGGCGTTCGCGAGAAGATCAAGAGCTAAATCGCAACTCTTTTCACATCTGCCAAAAATAATTCACAGATCGCGGCGGTCTTCATGCAAGAGGCGCCCAAACGCAACGAGGCGACCCGAAGGCCGCCTCGCAAAAGCATCATGTCCGGACCGGCTGAACGGATCAGCCTTCTTCGTCGTCGCCGCCGACGCCGCCACCGAGAATGCCCGACATGTCGTCGTCCTCGTCTTCCTCTTCTTCGAGGAAGGTGTCGTCATCGTCGTCGCCCAGATCGACATCGTCGTCGTCGATATCCGGCAGATCGTCGCCGCCGCCCTTGGTTTCGTCGTCGGCGTCCTCGAGCGAGACGAAATCCGGCTTTTCCAGTGCCGTATCCAGTTCTTCCTCTTCGGTTTCCTCTTCAACGACACGGCTTTCAAGCGTGGAGTCGAAATAGGACCGCGGATAGGAAATGCCGGTGTAAGGCGAAACGATCGGATCACGATTGAGATCGTAAAATTTCTTGCCCGTTTCCGGGTCGATACGCTTGGTACCAAGTTCAGCTTTTGCCACGTCTAGCCTCGTTAATTTGCACGGGGACACAAATTCATATTATCGCGCCGGGATGCCTGCCTCGAAGCATACAGCCCATCACCATGCTGCTCACTGAACCATATGGCAAGGGGCAAGTCTCAAGCGCGTTTACAGTGTTGTCCGGTGCATAAACGCAATTTGGCGCGTTTGTCAAAGCCAAACGCACGCGCATATGCAGACTCTTCCGCCTCCGTGTCGCCTGCGCCGCGTATTCGCGGATGACCACACAATATTACTATGCTAGGGAAGCCCCGCTTATCTCTCAATCCCGGCGCGTGATCGCGCCAAAATGTGACTGTGAAAAATCCATGTCCCATTCTGCATCCCCGAAACCAGCAACCGCCCGCCGCTCGGAGGCACTCACGGGCGAAATCCGCATTCCGGGCGACAAGTCCATCTCGCATCGCTCCTTCATGTTTGGCGGTCTCGCATCGGGCGAAACCCGCATCACCGGCCTTCTGGAAGGCGAGGACGTCATCAATACAGGCCGCGCCATGCAGGCCATGGGCGCGAAAATCCGTAAAGAGGGCGATGTCTGGATCATCAACGGCGTCGGCAATGGCTGCCTGTTGCAGCCCGAAGCTGCGCTCGATTTCGGCAATGCCGGAACCGGCGCGCGCCTCACCATGGGCCTTGTCGGCACCTATGACATGAAGACCTCCTTTATCGGCGACGCCTCGCTGTCGAAGCGCCCGATGGGCCGCGTGCTGAACCCGTTGCGCGAAATGGGCGTTCAGGTGGAAGCAGCCGATGGCGACCGCATGCCGCTGACGCTGATCGGCCCGAAGACGGCCAATCCGATCACCTATCGCGTGCCGATGGCCTCCGCGCAGGTAAAATCCGCCGTGCTGCTCGCCGGTCTCAACACGCCGGGCGTCACCACCGTCATCGAGCCGGTCATGACCCGCGACCACACCGAAAAGATGCTGCAGGGCTTTGGCGCCGACCTCACGGTCGAGACCGACAAGGATGGCGTGCGCCATATCCGCATCACCGGCCAGGGCAAGCTTGTCGGCCAGACCATCGACGTGCCGGGCGATCCGTCATCGACCGCCTTCCCGCTCGTTGCCGCCCTTCTGGTGGAAGGTTCCGACGTCACCATCCGCAACGTGCTGATGAACCCGACCCGTACCGGCCTCATCCTCACCTTGCAGGAAATGGGCGCCGATATCGAAGTGCTCAATGCCCGTCTTGCAGGCGGCGAAGACGTCGCCGATCTGCGCGTCAGGGCTTCGAAGCTCAAGGGCGTCGTCGTTCCGCCGGAACGTGCGCCGTCGATGATCGACGAATATCCGGTCCTGGCGATTGCCGCCTCCTTCGCGGAAGGCGAAACCGTGATGGACGGGCTCGACGAACTGCGCGTCAAGGAATCGGATCGTCTGGCAGCGGTCGCACGCGGCCTTGAAGCCAACGGCGTCGATTGCACCGAAGGCGAGATGTCGCTGACGGTTCGCGGCCGCCCCGACGGCAAGGGACTGGGCGGCGGCACGGTTGCAACCCATCTCGATCATCGTATCGCGATGAGCTTCCTCGTGATGGGCCTTGCGGCGGAAAAGCCGGTGACGGTTGACGACAGTAACATGATCGCCACGTCCTTCCCCGAATTCATGGACATGATGCCGGGATTGGGCGCAAAGATCGAGTTGAGCATACTCTAGTCACTCGACAGCGAAAATATTATTTGCGAGATTGGGCATTATTACCGGTTGGTCTCAGCGGGGGTTTAATGTCCAATCTTCCATACGTAACAGCATCAGGAAATATCAAAAAAGCTTTAGAAGGAATTGCTAGAGCAGCGACGCCGCCTAAGCTTTCTCAAGACTTCGTTAAAACTGTACTGAAAATCCCCGGGGGGTCCGGGGATCAAATGACTTCATTTCTGAAGAAAATTGGCCTCGCAAGTAGCGATGGGACACCAACACCTCTCTATAATCAGTTTAGGAATCCATCCACATCCGGTCAAGCAATTGCGCAAGCTATACGCACCGCGTACGAACCTTTATTCAGACGAAATGAATATATGTACGACCTTTCCGATAAGGAGCTTCAAGGGCTTATAGTAGAAGAAACCGGTCAAGCTCACGACTCTAATGCAGTATCTCTGATTTTCTCATGTATAAAGCAGCTAAAATCTCTCGCAGATTTTGGTTCAACACCTATCCTTATCGAGGAAAGACGCTTTGACCCGACCCAAGATTCGTCGGCGCAGAAAGATACTCCACTGACTGGCGGGGGAATCGGCTTAAACTTGGGCTACACAATTAATCTGAATTTACCTGCGACAACCGACATAGCTGTCTTCAATGCAATATTTAAAAGTCTGAGAGAAAATTTGCTGCGAGAAACCGATGGCTAAAAACCCAGAAACGTTAATCAGAGCATTCGGAATGTCTGCACTCCAAATCTCCGATGAGATGAATGGCGTATCAAAATCTACTGGGTTTGATCTTGGTTTGAATGGAGCTTTTCGCCGCAAAAGACAACTCGAGGATTATGATCAATTCGAGAAGGAAATTCGAAATCAAGCTTCAATGATGTCCGAATATTATGAGATATTCTATTGCTTGGAAATTTCCATTAGAAGACTCGTCTCGCAAACAATGATGGAAGCCACCGGGCAAAATTGGTGGACGTCTGCGCGTGTCCCGCCCGGGGTATCAACTGAAGTTGCCGCTAGAAAAAAGAAAGAATTAGATTCAGGTTTTGACCTTAGGTCTGAGCATGATATCGACTACACGACTTTTGGTGAGTTATCGACTCTCATCACGAGTAATTGGGATCTTTTTGAGCCAATCTTTAGCTCAAAAAGTGCTGTTTCTACGATTCTAAATCGACTAAACGTCCTTCGTGGTCCCATCGCTCATTGTTGTGAAATGTCAGACGATGAGAAACTGCGACTCGAGCTTACCGTTCGAGATTGGTTTAGAACGATCTCATAAAGAAGAAAAATGAACTTTGTAGTCGCTATCGACGGACCGGCCGCTTCGGGCAAGGGAACCCTTGCCCGGCGCATCGCCATTCACTACGGCATGCCTCATCTGGATACGGGGCTGACCTATCGCGCCGTCGCCAAGGCGCTTCTCGACAAGGGCCTGCCGCTCGACGACGAGGCGGTGGCGGCTGAGGCAGCACGCAATCTCGACCTGCGCGAGATGGACAAGGCCGTCCTTTCCGCCCACACGATCGGCGAGGCGGCCTCCAAGGTCGCCGTCATGCCGAAGGTCAGGCGGGCGCTCGTCGAAGCGCAGCGCAATTTTGCCAATGCCCTGCCCTCGAGCGTGCTTGACGGGCGCGACATCGGCACCGTCGTCTGTCCCGATGCGGCGATAAAGCTCTTCGTCACGGCATCGCCTGAAGTGCGTGCCGAGCGCCGCCATGAGGAAATCGTGGCGCGCGGCGAGAAGGCCGATCTTGCGGAAATCCTCGCCGATCTCAGGAAGCGCGACGAGCGTGACACGAACCGGATCGATTCTCCCTTGAAGCCCGCGGAAGACGCGCACTTGCTTGATACGAGCGAAATGAGTATAGAAGCGGCATTTCTGGCCGCAAAAAAGCTGATCGATCACGCTTTGGCGCAGCATCGGGGATGAAATCCGGCAGGTTTCAAGGCTTTTCGGTATCATTATGCCTCGAAACGCTGGATTATCCTGAGTTCGGACCTATATAGGCTGCACTCATACTGAAAAGCCTGACTTCGCGTTCCACGCGCCGGTTGTCTGCAAAGACGGGGCCGAGGTCGGGCATAACGCAACACTAACCCCCGGCGCTGCATCCGATGAATTTCCCGGATGCACCAGGAGTATTCATGTCAGAATTCAATCCATCCCTCGCAGACTTCGAGTCGCTGCTGGCGGAATCCTTTGCCACGAACGACCTTGCTGAAGGTTATGTCGTCAAGGGCCGCATCGTGGCCATTGAAAAGGACATGGCGATCATCGACGCCGGTCTGAAGGTCGAAGGCCGCGTGCCGCTGAAGGAATTCGGCGCAAAGGGCAAAGACGGCTCGCTGAAGCCGGGCGACGAAGTGGAAGTCTACGTCGAGCGCATCGAAAACGCTCTGGGCGAAGCTGTCCTGTCGCGCGAAAAAGCACGCCGTGAAGAAAGCTGGGTCAAGCTCGAGCAGAAGTTCGCCAATGGCGAGCGCGTCGATGGCGTGATCTTCAATCAGGTCAAGGGTGGTTTCACCGTCGACCTCGACGGCGCTGTTGCCTTCCTGCCGCGTTCGCAGGTCGACATCCGTCCGATCCGCGACGTCACCCCGCTCATGCACGTCCCGCAACCGTTCGAAATCCTCAAGATGGACAAGCGTCGCGGCAACATCGTTGTCTCGCGCCGTACCGTTCTTGAAGAAAGCCGTGCGGAACAGCGTTCGGAAATCGTCCAGAACCTTGAAGAAGGTCAGGTCGTTGAAGGCGTCGTCAAGAACATCACCGACTACGGTGCGTTCGTCGACCTCGGCGGCATCGACGGTCTGCTGCACGTGACCGACATGGCATGGCGCCGCGTCAACCATCCGTCGGAAATCCTCACCATCGGCCAGACGGTCAAGGTGCAGATCATCCGCATCAACCAGGAAACCCATCGTATCTCGCTCGGCATGAAGCAGCTCGAGAACGATCCTTGGGATGGCATCGGCGCGAAGTACCCGATCGGCAAAAAGATCACCGGCACCGTCACGAACATCACCGACTACGGTGCGTTCGTCGAAATCGAGCCGGGCATCGAAGGCCTCATCCACGTTTCCGAAATGTCGTGGACCAAGAAGAACGTCCATCCGGGCAAGATTCTTTCCACCACGCAGGAAGTCGAAGTCGTTGTGCTCGAAGTTGATCCGGTCAAGCGCCGTATCTCGCTCGGCCTCAAGCAGACCCTCGACAATCCGTGGACGACCTTTGCCCAGAAGTACCCTGTTGGCACCGTTGTTGAAGGCGAAGTCAAGAACAAGACCGAATTCGGCCTGTTCATCGGCCTCGACGGCGACGTTGACGGCATGGTTCACCTCTCCGACCTCGACTGGAACCGTCCGGGCGAACAGGTCATCGAAGAGTACAACAAGGGTGAAGTCGTCAAGGCTGTCGTTCTCGACGTTGACGTCGAGAAGGAACGCATCTCGCTCGGCATCAAGCAGCTTTCCGGCGACAAGGTCGGCGAAGCAGCAGCTTCGGGCGAACTGCGCAAGAACGCCGTTGTGACCTGCGAAGTGACCGCCGTTACCGACGGTGGCCTCGAAGTCCGTCTCGTCGACCACGATCTGGAAAGCTTCATCAAGCGTTCGGATCTGTCGCGTGACCGCGACGAACAGCGTCCGGAACGCTTCACGGTCGGTCAGAAGGTTGACGCCCGCGTCATCGCCTTCGACAAGAAGACCCGCAAGCTGCAGGTCTCGATCAAGGCGCTCGAAATCGCCGAAGAAAAGGAAGCTGTCGCTCAGTACGGTTCGTCCGACTCCGGCGCTTCGCTCGGCGACATCCTCGGCGCCGCTCTGAAGAAGCAGGAAAAGAACTAATCTTTCCCCTCTTCGACCAAACATGGAAAAGCCCGCCTTATGGCGGGCTTTTTCGTTTGAACGATATGAACTGGCGATGCGAGCAATCCTGATGTCGTCAAGACTGTTTGCTATACCTCCAATAGCATCAAAGCGGCTTGATGACGGAATCTGCCGGAATTCTGTTGTCAAAACTCTTTGATGCTATTACGTTCCCATCAAACTTGTTTGATGTGAGAATAGCCCTCAAAATGATCATCAACCGTTATGACCTGTCGGATGCTGCTTATTACCATACCGGCGAATTTCCTCCGGCACGTCTTGATTACGAACGTCTGCTTGGCCCTCTCGAAGAGGCCGCGGCGGCGCTGGCGCGCTATGACGCCAAAATGTCCGGATTGGTGAACAGCGAATTATTCCTTGCCCCGCTCCGCCGCCAGGATGCTGTGAGTTCATCGAGAATGGAAGGCACGATTTCGACCATCGAGGAGCTCTATCGGCTTGAAGCCGAGGAAGATGCAGGGGCAGGCGATTCTTATCGCGAAGCGCGCAACGACGATATTGAAACCTTCCTGTACGCCCGTGCCTTAAGCAACGCACAGCAGGCATTGGCCGATGGCGCCCCCCTGAATGAACACCTGATACGCACAGCGCATCAACAATTGCTGTTCATCGGACGAGGCGCTCAAAAACGTCCTGGCACTTACAAGACCGAGCAGAACTACATTGGCGACGAGCGTCGGGGCAAAATATACTACGTTCCGATATCGCCCGAGCAATTGGGGCCGGCCATGGCCGCACTGGTTCGCTTCATAAACGAAAATCAAATGCGTCCCCTCATTCGCACAGCGCTGGCCCATGTGGAGTTCGAGGCCCTTCATCCCTTTGAAGATGGCAATGGCAGAATCGGGCGCATGCTCATAACCCTGATGCTCTGGAAGCTGGGTATCATCAGTCAGCCAAACTTCTTTGTCTCCGGTTATTTTGAAGAGCATAAGAACGAATATATCGAGAAGATGAGAGGGGTGTCTGCCAGCGGGGACTGGACGGGTTGGGTGGTGTTCTTTCTCCAGGCCATGCGCGAGCAAGCCCCGGTGAATATTCGAACTGCGGACAGTATCTTTGCCTTGTATAACGATATGCGGGAACGGTTCCGCGAAGTCCTGAACTCACAATTCCATGACCAAGTGCTTGATTATGTCTTCGCGAGTCCGGTCTTCCGAAATGACCGCTTTGTCGGGCGGTCCGGCATTCCGGCGGCATCAGCACGTTCCCTGTCGCGCCGACTTGTCGAGGCTGGCCTGCTCCGCACGGTCGAACCGGCGGCGGGACGCCGAGCGGCGCTCTACTCCTTTGATCCATTATTGGATCTGCTCAAAATCTGAACTGCTCATGCAACACTGAGCATATGGATCAGGCCAAGGCTGATGGCGCCGAGAGCCACCAGCGAAAGCACTGCCGTCAGCGTGACGCGGCCACCGGCGGAAGCCACCGAACGGATATCGACGCCGAGGCCAAGGGCCGCCATGGAAACGATGGTGAGGATAGTCGAAGCAGACTGGATACCGGGCAGGATCGATTCCGGTATCAGATGCAGCGAATGCAGCGCCATCATGCCGAGGAAGCCGAGGATGAACCAAGGAACAAGCTGGAAGAAGCTAGGCTTGGCATTCGCGTCCTTGTTTCCGGCAAGTAGCGCCAGAGCCAGAATGACCGGTCCCAGCATCAGCACGCGCACGAGCTTCACCAGCGTGCCAAGCTGCACGCTGATCGTGGCGACCGGGGCGGTGGCGGCCAGCACTTGCGGCACGGCATAGACGGTAAGCCCCGCCAGCACGCCATATTGCGTGTGCGACAGCCCCAGAAGCGGCACCAGCAGCGGCAGGAGCAGCACGACCGCCACGCCGAGAATTGCAGTGAAGGCGATGGAAGCCGCCACGTCCTCGCTTTCCGCACCGATGACCGGTGCGGTTGCGGCAATGGCGGAATTGCCGCAAATGGAATTGCCGCAGGCGACCAGCACGGCCATGCGGTGCGGAAGCTTCAGCAGGCGTCCGATCCCGTAGCTGAGTGTAATCGCCAGCACCACGACGCCGGCAATGCCGAAAATGAGCCCTGACCCCGCAGCCACGACAGCGCTGGCGCTGATGGACGCGCCGAGCAGCACCACGGCGATCTCCAGAAGCAGCTTGGCCGAAAAGCCAATGCCCTTGTTGAACTGCGGCCCCGGACGCAGGAACGTCCGCACGAGCGTGCCGAGGAGAATGGCGATCACCAGCGCTTCGAGCCAGGCGCGCCCCGCATAATGTTCCTCGACCCTCTCAATTCCGATCGCCGCGATTGCAACAGCGACGCTCAGGCCAAGTCCCGGGAGGATGTTCTGGATCTTTGAGTAGGTCATTTTCTGAATACTGCACTGAAAAGAAATATTTTCCGATCAGATGCCCGATTTTACCTGTTCAATCCATTTCATTATATGTCATATTTCATTCGGAAAAATCGAACGATCATTGCTATGACACTGGAACAACTGCGAATTTTCATTGAAGTTGCCGAGCGCGAACACCTGACGCGGGCCTCGGAAGCCCTGCATCTGACCCCATCGGCGGTCAGTTCGGCCATCCGGACCATGGAGGATCGCTACGGCGCAACGCTTTTCAACCGCATCGGCCGGCGGATCGAACTGACCGGCGACGGACGCCTGTTTCTGGACGAGGCCCGCGCGACGCTGGCCCGCGCCCGTTCCGCCGAGCGGATGCTTTCCGAACTTGGCGGCGGCAAGCGCGGCATTCTTGCCATCCATGCCAGCCAGACCATTGCCAGCTATTGGCTGCCGTCTTTTCTGGCACGGTTTCACAGCGAGTTTCCGCTGATCGATGTACGACTGACGCTCGGAAACACGGAAAGTGTGACCCAGGCGACAGAGGAAGGCGTTGCCGATATCGGCCTTGTGGAAGGCGCGGTGCAGGCTCCGTCGCTGTCGATCACCAAGGTTGCAAGCGACCAGCTTATTCTCGTGGCGCGTCCCGACCATGACTGGGCCGCGGGCGGGAAACTGACCTGGGACCGGCTTTTCGAGGGGAAATGGATATTGCGAGAGCAGGGATCGGGAACGCGCAGCGTTTTCGAGGATGCCATGCGCGCTTCCGGCTACAATCCGGCGCGGCTGCATGTGGCGCTGGAACTGCCCTCGAACGAGGCCATCTGTTCGGCGGTGCGCTCCGGCGATTATGTAACCGCCATATCGGAACTTGTCGCCGCTCCGCATCTGAAAGCCGGAACACTGGTGAAGGCAGACTTTGCCCTGCCGCAACGCCAGTTTCTCATGCTGCAGCACAATGACCGCTACAGGACGAAAGCGCTTCAGTCTTTCGCCCATTTGCTAAGCGGCTGAGATCAGCGGATCTGACGCAACAATTCCGGCTGCGGGAAGCAGGTGGAGGCCATGCCGTTCTTCGCCTGCCACAGGCCAATGGAGCGGCGGGTCTTGAAGCCGGGGAGGCCATCCGGCTTGCCGACATCATAGCCCAGCGCCTGCATGCGCTTCTGCATCGCGCCGATATCGGAGCGATACATGGAGCCGACATCGCCCCATGCGCGACTGAAATCGCCCGCGCCATAGGCGATGCGATCCCCGACATGGCCGATGAAGAGCGCATAGAGATCGCTCATATTATAGTCCTTGAGCACGTAGAAGTTCGGGCTCACCACGAAGGCCGGGCCATAGCGACCGGCGGGCATGAGCAGGAAGCCCTCGCCCTTCATTTCATTGGCCGGAAATGGCTTGCCATTCACACGCGTGATGCCGAGCTTTGCCCATTCGGCAATCGTCTTGCCCTGATCCGGCCCTTCCAGCGAACAGGACACGTTCTGCGGAACGTTGACCTCAAAACCCCAGTCGCGCCCCTTCTGCCAGCCATGCAGTTTCAGATAATTGGCGATGGAGGCGAGCGTATCGGGGACCGAATTCCAGATGTCGCGCTTGCCGTCGCCGTCGAAATCGACGGCGTGCTTCAGATAGGAAGTCGGCATGAATTGCGGCTGACCGAGCGCGCCCGCCCATGAGCTTTTCATGGCGCTTTCATCGATATAGCCCCTGGAGGCGATTTCGAGCGCGGCGATCAGTTCCTTGCGGAACATGTCCTTGCGGGTCGCCATAAACGCCTTGGTGCCGAGAACTTCATAGGCATTGTAGGGAATCTTGACCGTGCCGAAGCCGGATTCGCGGCCCCAGACGGCGAGCAGGATCGGCCCCGGAACGCCGTATTTCTGTTCGATGCGCTTCAGGAGGCTGGCATATTGGCCATAGCGCGCCTGTCCGCCGCTTGTGACGGCGCTCATCGTCCTGGCATTGAAATATTTGCCGGGCGCACCGAATTCAGCCTGTTTCTGCTCTTTCGGCGTCGAGGGCTTTTCGCCGGGAATGACGAGATCGGGCAGTTTCCAGTTGATCGAGACACCGGCGAAGGCCTGATCGAACACGGCGCGGGATACGCCTGCCGCCTTCGCTTCCGGCCAGAGATCCTTTTCCAGCCAGTTGCGATACTGGTTTTCAACCTGCGCTTTGGACGGCGCGGCCATGGCGGGAGAAACGGCAAGGCTGGCAACCAGTGCAAGACCAATCTTCAGGCTATGCTTCCAATTTCCCGCTGCCATGCCTTCTCCATGAGTTCTAAAGGGTGGTTCTTGCCCGCAAGGCGGCAGCAAGCGTGCCTTCATCCAGATAATCGAGTTCGCCGCCGACCGGAACGCCGTGGGCCAGCCGTGTCACGCGCACATCGAAGCTCGAAAGCTGGTCGGTGATGTAATGCGCGGTGGTCTGGCCTTCGACGGTGGCGTTGACTGCCAGTATCACTTCCCTGATTTCACCGGCGGCGACGCGTTCCACCAGTCCCTTGATGTTGAGATCGTCCGGGCCGATGCCGTCGAGCGGAGACAGGCGACCGCCCAGAACATGATAGCGCACATTCATCGTACCTGCCCGTTCCAATGCCCAGAGATCGGACACGTCTTCCACGACGATGAGGGTGGCGGGGTCGCGGCGCTCATCGGTGCAGATCGTGCACGGATCGCTTGTGTCGACATTGCCGCAGCACGAACAGATGCGCACCTTTTCGGCGGCCTCCTGCATGGCGCCACCAAGCGGCACCAGAAGCGCTTCCTTCTTCTTGATGAGATGCAGCGCCGCGCGACGGGCCGAACGCGGCCCAAGCCCCGGCACACGGGCCAGGAGCTGGATGAGACGTTCGATTTCTGGACCGGCTATTCGTTTGGACATCTTTTAAGGCAATAAGGCAGTAGGGCAGTAAGGCAATAGGGAAAGCAGAGGGCAGCCGCGGTTCAGGCAGAAAAACATACTGCCCTAATGCCTTACTGCCCTATTCCCCTAGAACGGCAGCTTAAACCCCGGAGGGATCGGCAGGCCGGCGGTGAGCGACTGCGTCTTTTCGGCCATGGCCGCTTCCAGCTTGGCCTTGGCGTCGTTATGCGCCGCGATGATCAGGTCCTCGAGGATTTCCACCTCTTCTTCCTTCATCAAAGTCGGGTCGATCTTCAGCGCCGACAGGGTGCCCTTGCCGGACAGGGTGATCGTCACCAGCCCGCCGCCGGAAGAGGCCGAGGCCTCCAGATTGGCGATCTCGTCCTGCATGGCCTTCATCTTGGCCTGCAATTCCTTCGCCTGCTTCATCATGCCCATCATGTCACGCATGGGTTTACTCCATCATTCCGTAATTCAGTCGTCTTCAGACAGCGTACCGGGTGTTTCAGGTATTGCATCGAGGTCAATGTCCTCGTCGTCATTCTGTTCCGGCACGGCGATGCGCACGTCGGTGATCTTCGCGCCCGGAAAGGCCGCGAGAATGGCGGCAACATCGGGATCGGCGCGGGCGTCGGTCACCAGATTGTCGCGGCGCTCGATCTCCGCCTCCGAAATGGTCTGCCCCGCCACGTCGCGGGCGACGGTAACGATCCAGCGAATGCCGGTCCAGTTCAGGAGGCGCTGTGAAATGTCGCTCGGCAGCGATTTCGGCGCGTCGTCGGTCAGGCCGATTTCGAGCCGGCCGGGTGCAATGGATGCAAGGCGCACACAGCTCTTGACCAGAATCTTGAACTGCATGTCGCGGTGCTTGTCGGCAAGCGCGACGACATCGTGCAGGCTGTTGACCGGAACGGAAGGTTGCGGCGTGGGCTCGACGAATTGCTGCGGCGCGACCGATGGCTCAACCGGCTGCGGCGGCGTTTCCACGATACGCATGGCCGTGGCCGGACCGCCGGAGGCGGGAGCCATCGAAGACGAGCCAACCGCATCGGCGGCAAAGCGCGCTTCAGGCTGACCGCCGCCGCCATTCGGGCGCGGGTTGCCCGGCTGCGGGCGCGGCGCTGCAACCGAACCATTGTCGAGACCGCGGATCGTTTCGTCCAGCGTCGGCAGATCGGCTGCATGGGCAAGCCGGATCAAAAGCATTTCGGCAGCCTGTACCGGCCTCGTCGCCGTGTCGACTTCCGCAATGCCCTTGAGCAGCATCTGCCAGGTGCGCGACAGCACGCGGACGGAAAGCTTCTGCGCGAATTCGCGGCCGCGCACACGCTCGTCTTCCGACAGCGACATGTCTTCCGCCACATCCGGCGTAAAGCGCAGGCGCGTCACCAGATGGTTGAAATCGGCAAGATCGGTCAGCACGACCGACGGATCGGCGCCCACATCATATTGCGCGCGAAACTCGGTCAGAGCGCCAGCGACATCGCCGCGCATCAGCATCTCGAAAAGGTCGATGATACGGGCGCGGTCGGCAAGGCCCAGCATGGAGCGCACGGCTTCCGCCGTGACGGTGCCCGCGCCATGCGCAATGGCCTGATCGAAGATCGACAGCGAATCGCGGGCCGAGCCTTCGCCTGCGCGGGCGATCATGGCGAGCGACGCGTCGTCCACCGCGATCTCTTCCGCTTCCGCGATGCGGCGCAGATGTGCGGCTAGCGTGCCCGATTCGATGCGGCGCAGGTCGAAGCGCTGGCAGCGCGACAGGACCGTGATCGGCACTTTTCGGATTTCCGTGGTGGCGAAGATGAACTTGACGTGCGGGGGCGGCTCTTCCAGCGTCTTCAACAAGCCGTTGAAGGCGGCAGTGGAAAGCATGTGCACTTCGTCGATGATATAGACCTTGTAGCGCGCGGAGACCGGGCGGTAACGCACCTGCTCGATGATCTCGCGAATGTCGTCGATGCCGGTATGCGAGGCGGCGTCCATCTCGATCACGTCGACATGGCGGCCTTCCATGATCGCCTGGCAGTTTTCGCCCGGCACGGAAAGGTCGATGGTCGGCTGGTCGATCGTATCGGTCTTGTAGTTGAGCGCGCGCGCCAGAATGCGCGCCGTCGTGGTCTTGCCGACCCCGCGAACGCCGGTGAGCATCCAGGCCTGCGCGATGCGACCCGTCTCGAACGCGTTCTTGAGCGTGCGGACCATCGGCTCCTGGCCGATGAGATCGCTGAAATTCTGGGGGCGATATTTGCGGGCGAGAACGCGATAGGCCCCATCGGCAGCAAAGCCGGCGGATTTTGTGTCCATGAGCTGCCCTTCCGTTCTTCCTGTTCCGCTTTTTCCCAGTCGCCAGTTTGGACCGGACGCATGAGCGACGTCAACCAAAGAGGCTGCCCATCAACAGTCGTCGGCGTCGTGAGAAAGGGTGGGAGGCTGGCACGATGACCCGTGCCGTGGCTCGTTAGGGCTGCTTCCTTCCGGACCTGACCCGGTTGGCGAGTGGCTCGTCCACCACCAACCTCCCGGCTTGCATATCGTCAATTGTGAAGCAAAATGCAAGAAGGGCACCGTGCAAAAAGCAAGCGCCGGGCGAAAAAAACTGATAGAAACCGCTTATGGAACAATTCGAACTCGATAAACGGCTCAATGCCGACACGTTTTTTGTCGCCAAGCTCGGCCTGTGCGAGCTTCGGCTGATGAACGACCGGCGCTGGCCGTGGCTGATCCTGGTGCCGCGCCGCCCTGACCTCACTGAAATTCACGACATGACCCCGCTGGACCAGACGATGCTGACGTTCGAGACCGGCATCGTGGCGCAGGCGCTCAAGACCGTGACGGTGTGCCACAAGATCAATACCGGCGCGCTCGGCAATATCGTGCGCCAGTTGCATCTGCATGTGATCGCCCGCAGCGAGGGCGATGCGGGCTGGCCCGGCCCCGTCTGGGGCTTCGGCACCCGCGAGCCCTATGACGAAAAGGACGCCCACCGGCTGATCGCCGATATTCTTGCGGCGCTGTAGATCTGGTTGAACACGCCGCTGTCCCGAAAAGCCATTCACAGTTTCGGGACGGGCTTCTGATCCCCCTGAACAATATTCGAGAGCACCATGGCTTTCCGTCTCTACGACCTGCCGGAAATAGAACCGAGTCGATCTGTCGGGTTCTCCGGCAACCGGATCGACCGCCAGTCCGAAAAGCGGCAGGATGATTCTGCCTTCTCGGCGCTGGAACTTCCCGAAACGCGAATCATGCTGCTGGGCGGCAACAGGCTGCTTCTCGACTATGCCGATGAGAAAGCGCCGCGCGCGCTGTTCCGCCTCGGCGAGGCGAAGGAATTTGCGGCCGATCTTCAAGAGCCCATCCTGCTCGGCCTTCAGGACGGCATGCCCATCGTGGCGCTGACGACCCCGCTTGATCCGGAAACGATGGAAGCGCCGTTCCGGCTGCAGGATTATCGCAGCATCTATACGGAAGGGCTGGTTTCAGCCGACCTGCTCGGCGCGCTGGCGCAGGCGGCGGCGCTCACCGCGTGGCACACCAATCACCGATACTGCGGGCGCTGCGGCACGAAAACCGACATGCGTGCCGGCGGGGCCAAGCGGCAATGCCCGAACTGTGGCGCCGAACATTTTCCGCGCACCGATCCGGTAGCCATCATGCTGCCGGTGCGCGGCGAGAAATGTATTCTGGCACGCGGGCCGCATTTCGCGCCCGGCTCCTATTCCTGTCTTGCAGGCTTTATCGAGCATGGCGAAACGATCGAGGCCGCCGTGCGCCGCGAAAGTGTGGAGGAAATGGGGCTCTCCATCGGCCGCGTCGCCTATCACGCGAGCCAGCCCTGGCCGTTTCCCTATTCGCTGATGATCGGCTGTCATGCCGAGGTCTTGAGCGACGATTTCACCATCGACCGCTCGGAGCTGGAAGACGGCCGCTGGTTCTCCAGGGCCGAAGTGCGCACCATGCTGACGGGTACACATGAAAACGGGTTGCGGGTGCCGCCATCCGGCGCCATCGCAACCCATCTGATAAAAGCCTGGGCGGAAAACTGATCCCGCCCGGTATTCTCTGAATTACTCGGCGGCGAGCAACTGCGTGCCGCGAATATCGCTGCCTTGATAGACGCCGAGAATGCGTACTTCCTTGGTGAAGAAGCGCAGTTCCTCCAGCGCAAGCTGGAGATTGTGGTCTTCCGGGTGCCCCTCGACATCGGCATAGAACTGCGTGGCGATGAAACGCCCGCCGATCTGGTAGCTTTCGAGCTTGGTCATGTTGATGCCATTGGTGGCAAAGCCGCCCAGCGCCTTGTAGAGCGCCGCCGGGACGTTGCGCACGCGGAAGACAAAAGTCGTCACGATGCGCTCGCCGTTTTCCGGACGCGGCGCCCACTGCTTGTTCTTGGACAGGACCACGAAGCGGGTCACGTTGTCTTCCGAATCCTCGACATTTTCTTCCAGAATATCGAGGCCGTAGAGATCGGCAGCAAGGCTTGGCGCAAGCGCCGCCATCGAACGGTCCTTCATGTCGGCGACGAGACGCGCGGCCCCTGCCGTATCGCCCGCGATGACGCCTTTCCAGCCATTCTGGCGGATGACGTTGCGGCACTGGCCGAGCGCATGGACGTGGCTGTGAACGGTCTTGATTTCCTCGCGCTTGACGCCCGGAAGCACCATCAGCTGGAAATGGATCGGCAGGAAATATTCGCCAATGATGTGCATGTCGGCAAGCGGCAGCAGATAATGAATATCCGCGACGCGACCGGCCAGCGTGTTCTCGATGGGGATCATCGCAAGGTCGGCGGCGCCGGTTTCAACCGCGTTGAAGGCATCCTCGAAAGTCGGGCACGGCAAAGGCTCCATGTCGGGAAACATGTTGCGGCACGCCGTATCGGAATTTGCGCCCGCTTCACCCTGGAAGGAAATCCTGTTGGTCTTCATCGTGTCCATGCTTTCTCAATTGCCGCTCGACGGCGGTCGTCAGATACCCTTTGCGACAAGAAGGCGCGCTCGGTCAAGATCAGCCTGCGTGTCCACGCCCAGAGGCACGGTCTTCACCAGTTCCACATCGATGCGCATTCCGGCTTCGAGAGCCCGCAATTGTTCCAGTTTCTCCCGCTTTTCCAAAGGCGACGGCCCAAGCTTCACAAAGCGTTCGAGTGCCGGGCGGCGATAGGCGTAAAGGCCGATATGATGGTAGAGCGGACCTTCGCCATAGGGCGCGGTTGCGCGAGTGAAATAGAGCGCGCGCAGGCGACTGTTGCCTGCCAGCGGCGAGCCCACGATCTTCACCACGCTCGGATTGGTCTTTTCCGATTCTTCCTCGATTTCGACGCCAAGCGTCGCAATGTCGGCAGGTCCGTCTTCCAGCGGCAGAAGCGCGCGGCGGATGATGTCCGGATCAATGGTCGGCAGGTCGCCCTGAACATTGATCACCGCATCGACCTCGCCCGCGGGATCGACTTTCAAAAGCGCTTCATAAATGCGGTCGGAACCGGATTCGTGATCCTCGCGCGTCATGATCGCTTCGTGGCCATGTGCGGTCACGACCGAAAAAATCTCCTCGCTGTCGGTAGCAACCACCGTCCGGCCCAGCTTCGCAGCCGCTGCGCGATCGGCCACATGGACGATCATCGGCTTGCCGCAAATATCGGCAAGCGGCTTGTTCGGCAGGCGCGTGGAGGCCATCCGTGCGGGAATCAGCGTGAGGGTCTTTAAGGTCTGCAGCATGATCGCCTCTTGAGAATAATAAGGTCGCGAACGCCTTGTAACGCGCTTCGCCGGTGCTGGAAATGCATCAAAAGTGTCAAAAAGTCACGGGTCCGGCCACCCTTATAGGTGTTGCATCGCCCTGGCAAAAGACCTAGTTTCCGCCCGATGCCGGGGAGAGAATTGTGACCTTTATTAAAGGTTTGCATGCCGGCTAGGAGAGCGTTCTCGGGGAGAGCGTTTTGGTAGAGGGAGCGCTGACCGGCGATGAATTCAACCCGGACTAACAAGTTTATCATGGCTTTTCTGGCAACGGTTTTCGTTGTCATGACGACGGGCATCCTGTCCGATTCGCTGTTTCACTCGCCTGCGCCTGAGAAGCCGGGCTTTGCCATCGAAGCGGCGGAAGCCTCGACCGGCGAAGGGGGAGCTGCACCGGCCAAGGAAGAAGTTTCGATTGCGACCTTGCTGCAGTCTGCCGATCCGGCACGCGGTGAAACCGTCTTCAAGCGTTGCGCTGCATGCCATACCGGTGAAAAGGGTGGCGCCAACAAGGTGGGTCCGCATCTGTGGGATGTCGTGAACCGTCCGGCTGCCTCCGTTGAAGGTTTCGGCTATTCGGCTGCGATGAAGGAATTCGGCGCTGCGGGCAACAAGTGGGACTTTGAACATCTAAACAAGTTCCTGACCTCGCCGAAGGGCTTCATCAAGGGCACGGCCATGGGCTTTGCCGGCGACAAGAAGGACAACGAACGCGCCGACCTGATCGCTTATCTGCGCACGCTGTCCGACAACCCTGCCCCGCTGCCGACCGCCGATGCCGCACCTGCTGCTGGCGGCGATGCCAAGCCGGCCGAAGGCGAAAAGCCAGCCGAAGGCGGCGCACCTTCTGGCGCACCGGCAGGCGGCGAACAGAAGCCTGCGGAACCGGCTCCGGCGAATTAAGCCAACGAGACAAAGTGATCAAAGCCCGGCTCGCCGGGCTTTTTTCTTGCCCGCATCAAATTTCTTGCCCGCATGCCTTTCTTCCTCCGCAAAATCCCATAAGACTTCTCCTAATATATCCGAAACAGGAACGGAGAGGCTGGATGAGAGCTTTTTGGGCGGGTGCGTTCGCGGTAGCCATGCTTGCGAGCACGGTTTCTATGGTTCACGCAAATGACGCGGAACCCCAATGGCGCTATTCCTCCAGCCTGCTTGGCGAGCCCAAATATCCAGCCGATTTCAAGCATTACGACTATGTGAACCCGGATGCGCCGAAGGGCGGCACGCTGAACATGGTTGCCGTCGGCACCTTCGACAGTCTCAATCCGTTCGTGGTGCAAGGAGTTCCTGCCACGGGCCTGTCGGACTTCGGCGGCGGGATGCTTTACGATACGCTGATGACGGATTCGGCCGATCAGGCCTCGACCCAATATCCCGTGATCGCCGAAGCCCTGCAATATCCCGACGACTTTTCATGGGTGAAGTTCAAGCTCAATCCCAAGGCGAAATGGCATGACGGCCAGCCGATCACGGTCGATGACGTGATCTGGTCGTTCGATGTGCTGAAGAAGCAGTCGCCGATGTACAACAAATATTATGGCGACGTGGAGAAGGCGGAAAAGACCGGCGAACATGAGGTGAAATTCACCTTCAGCCAGAAGGGCAACCGCGAATTGCCGCAAATCATGGGGCAGCTTGCCGTTCTCCCCAAGCACTGGTGGGAGGGCAAGGACGCGCAGGGCAAGCAGCGCGACATCACCCGCCCGACGCTCGAAATCCCGCTCGGCTCCGCCGCCTACAAGATCGAGAGCATGACGCCCGGACGCTCCATCACCTGGGCGCGCGTCGACGACTATTGGGGGAAGGATCTGGCCGTCAATGTCGGGCGCAACAATTTCGACCGGCTGCGTTACGAATATTATTTCAACGAGGACGCGACTTGGGAAGCCTTCAAGAAGGGCGGCCAGTATGATTATCGCAACGAGAATCGCGCCCAGCGCTGGGCCGAGCAGTATAATTTCCCGGCAGTACAGCGCGGCGATGTCGTGAAGGCCTCTTTCCCCTACCATGCCGTCGGGCGCATGCAGGGCTATTTCCTCAATATGCGCCGCGACAAGTTCAAGGACCCGAAGGTGCGTCAGGCCCTGACCTATGCCTTCGATTTCGAATCGATGAACCGGCTGCTGTTCTTCAACCAGTACCAGCGCATCAACAGCTATTTCGCGGGCAATGAACTGGAACTGAGCGGCCCGCCGACGCCGGCAGAGCAGGCGATACTGGAAACGGTGAAGGATTCGCTTCCCGCCGAGGCGCTGACCAAGGAATTCAAGCTGCCGGTCTATGACACGCCGCAGGCAACGCGCGATAACCTGCGCACCGCCCTGAAACTCTTTTCGGAAGCGGGCTGGACATTGCAGGGCAACAAGCTCGTCGATGCCAAGGGCAACCCGTTCACCATCGAATTTCTGGGCAAGGATCCGACCGACGAGCGCATCTACAACCCGTTCGCCGCAAGCCTGCGCAAGATCGGCATCAACGCGACGGTGCGCATCGTCGATACGGCGCAATTTCAGGCCCGCGTCAACGATTTCGACTATGATGTCATCACCTCCGTCATCCCGCAAAGCGCCTCGCCCGGCAATGAACAGCGCGACATGTGGGGCTCCAAAGCTGCCGACTTCAAAGGCAGCCGCAATTATGCAGGCATCAAGAACCCGGCAATCGACAAGCTGATCGACCGCGTCATCTATGCCAAGGACCGTGACGAACTCGTCGCCTCGACCCACGCGCTCGACCGGGCTTTGCTGTGGAACTATTACGTCATTCCGCAATGGTATTCCGACAAGATCAACGTGGCCTATTGGAACAAGTTCGGGATGCCTGAAAAGCAGCCCGATTATATGGGGATTGACCCGTTCTCCTGGTGGATTGACCCTGCGAAGGAAGCCAAGCTCAAAACCGGCAGTGAATGAGGGCTGACGAGAATGACAAGCCTTCGCATGAATCGCCGCCATTTTCTGGGGTTTTCGGGAGGTGCCGCTTTTGCGGCGTTCCTGCCACCAAGGGCCTTTGCCGACATACCGACGGGAAAGGCCCTGCACGGACTTTCGGCTTTCGGCGACCTGAAATACGGTCCTGATTTCACCCATTTCGACTATGCCAGCCCCGAAGCGCCGAAGGGCGGCACCTTCAATTTCGCGCCGTCATACTGGGTCTGGAACCAGAACACCGACACGTTCAACACGCTCAACACCTTCACGTTCAAGGGCGATGCGCCGCCGCGCATGGAACTGACCTTCGATACGCTGATGGCTTCGGCGCTGGATGAGCCGGATTCTGTCTATGGCCTCATCGCGGAAAGTGCGACGCTTTCGAAAGACCGCCGCAGTTGCACTTTCAAGCTTCGCAAGGAAGCGCGCTTTCACGATGGATCGCCGATCACGGCGAAGGACGTGCTGTTCACCTATAAGACCATCAAGCAGAAAGGCCATCCGACGCTGCGCCAATATCTGGCTGGCGTGGAAAAGGTGGAGGCTACCGGCAATCGGGAAGTGCGCATGCGCTTCGTCGAAGGGCGCGGACCCAATGCCATCCTCGACGCCGTGACCGTGCCGATCCTGTCGGAAAGCTGGTTCAAGGATCGCGACTTTGAAGCCACGACCATGGAGCCGGTGTTGGGTTCCGGTGCCTACAAGGTCGCTAACTTCGCCGCCGGCCAGTTCATCGAGTATGAGCGCGTCGAGGATTACTGGGCGAAGGATCTGCCGGTGCAGAAGGGCTTCAACCATTTCGACCGTATTCGCATCGAGTTTTTCCGCGACCGCCAGCCGCAATTCGAAGCCTTCAAGAAAGGCAGCATCGAGTATCGCGAGGAAACCGTCTCCAAGAACTGGGCGACGGCCTATGATTTCCCGGCCATCCAGCAGGGAAAGGTCGTCAAGCGCACATTTCCGCCGGAAAAGCGCCCGCTGATGCAGGCCTGGGCGCTGAACCAGCGCCGCGAACGCTTCCGCGATCCGCGCGTGCGTGAAGCAATCGCGCTCTGCTTCGACTTCGAATGGACCAACGAGCATCTTTTCTACAATGTCTATGCCCGCTCGCAATCCTGCTTCAACGGATCGGATTTTCAGGCGAGCGGCCTGCCGACGCCCGATGAGCTGAAGGTGCTTGAACGCTATCGCGGCAAACTGCCGGACGCGGTTTTCGGGGAGGCCGTGCTGATGCCGGTTTCCGACGGAACAGGACGGGACCGGAAACAGTTCGCGCAGGCCATCAAGTTGCTGGAGGAAGCCGGTTTCGAGCGCAGGAACGGCCAGTTCCATGACAAGGACGGATCGAAGTTCGCGCTGGAAATCCTGAGTAATTCGGAGGGGTTTTCTCGCGTATACAATCCCTATGTGCAGAAATTGCGCGCCATCGGCATCGATGCAAGCAACCGGCTTGTCGATGCAAGCCAGTATCAAGCGCGGATGCAGAACTTCCAGTTCGACATGGTGGGCATGGCGTTGCAGTTCAGCCCCACGCCGACACAGGAATCGCTTGCCGGCATATTCGGCTCCGAATCGGCCAGGGTGCCGGGCAGCTATAATCTTCCCGGCACGGAAGATCCGTTGATTGATGCGCTGATTGCGGATATCGGCAAGGTTTCGACGCGTGAAGAACTCGTCGCCACGATGCGGGTGCTCGATCGGTACTTGCGTATCCGGCGCGACTGGATTCCAAATTGGACGACAGCGAATCATCTCGTGGCCTATTGGGACCGGTTCGGTTTCAAGGAGCCGAAGCCCGATTACGGCTTTCCCGTCGAGACGCTGTGGTGGATAAAGCAATGATTGTGAATGACGAAAAGGCAGAAGCTGTTGGCAAGCCACAAGACTGAATCGAACCTGCGGAGAAAAACGGGCTGATGGGCGCTTACATTCTCCGCCGTCTGCTTCTGATGATCCCGACGATTTTCGGCATCATGGCCATTTCCTTCGCCGTCGTTCAGTTCGCCCCCGGCGGTCCGGTCGAACGGGTGATCGCGCAGCTTTCCGGACAGGGCGGCGATGCTCTCGACCGCCTTTCGGGCGGTGGCGGCGATTTCGGGCAAAGCGCTGTCGACAGCGGCTCGGTCAATTCCAAATATCGCGGCGCGCAGGGGCTTGACCCGCAATTCATCGCCGATCTGGAAAAGCAGTTCGGTTTCGACAAGCCGCCGCTGGAACGTTTCGGCCAGATGCTGTGGAACTATCTGCGTTTCGATTTCGGTCGCAGCTATTTCCGCGATATCAGCGTGATCGACCTCATCAAGGAGAAGATGCCGGTTTCGATCTCGCTCGGCCTGTGGCTGACGTTTCTGTCCTACATGATTTCGATTCCGCTCGGCATCCGCAAGGCGATCAAGGACGGTTCGCGCTTCGACACCTGGACAAGCGCCGTCATCATCGTCGGTTATGCGATCCCGAGCTTCCTTTTCGCCATCCTGCTGATCGTGCTTTTTGCGGGCGGCTCTTTCTTCGACTGGTTCCCGCTGCGCGGTCTCACCTCACCGGATTTCGCGCAGATGTCGTTCTGGGGCAAGATCGGCGACTATCTGTGGCACATGGTGCTGCCGGTGACCGCACTCGTGCTTTCCGCCTTCGCCACCACCACGCTTTTGACCAAGAATTCGTTTCTGGAAGAAATCCGCAAGCAATACGTGACCACGGCACGCGCCAAGGGGCTGACCGAGAATCAGGTTCTCTATCGCCACGTCTTCCGCAATGCGATGCTGATCGTGATTGCCGGTTTTCCGGGCGCCTTCATTTCGGCCTTCTTTACCGGCTCGCTTCTGATCGAAACGATCTTCTCGCTCGACGGGCTTGGCCTGCTTGGCTACCAGTCGGTCATCAACCGCGATTATCCGGTGGTGTTCGCCAATCTCTTCATCTTCTCGCTGATCGGCCTTCTGGTCGGCCTCCTGTCCGACCTCACCTATACGTGGATCGATCCGCGCATCGACTTTGACCGGAGGGACGTCTGATGACCGACACCCCCTTGTCGCCCGCCGTTCCCGTGAAACGCCCGTTTCTGTCGCCGCTCAACAAGCGCCGCTGGCAGAATTTCAAGGCGAACAAGCGCGGTTACTGGTCACTTTGGATATTCCTGTTCCTGCTTATCGCAGCGCTTTGTTCCGAGTTCATCGCCAATGACCGGCCCATCCTCGTTTCCTACAAGGGCGAGCTGCTGATGCCGGTTTTCGTCGATTATCCGGAAGAAAGATTCGGCGGCTTTTATGCCGTCACCGATTATCGCGACCCGGTGATACAGGACGAGATCAATGCCCATGGCTGGGCCATCTGGCCACCGATCCGCTATTCCTACAACACCGTGAACAACGAAATACCGGAAGCGGCTCCGTCAAGGCCGTTCTGGCTCTATTCGGCGGAAGAGCGCTGCCAGCGTTACCCGCAGGGCGTGGAAGACCCGAATTGCCGTTTCGGTAATTTCAACCTGCTCGGCACCGACGATCAGGCGCGTGACGTCTTTGCGCGCGCGCTCTACGGCTTCCGCATTTCCGTGCTTTTCGGCCTGATCCTTACCTTCTTCTCCGCCATTATCGGCGTGACGGCAGGCGCGGTTCAGGGCTATTTCGGCGGCTGGGTCGATCTTCTGTTCCAGCGCTTCATTGAAATCTGGTCCTCGATCCCGGTTCTCTACCTGTTGCTGATCATCGCGGCGATATTGCCGCCCGGATTCTGGGTGCTGCTCGGCATCATGCTCCTGTTCTCATGGGTCGCCTTCGTCGGCGTGGTGCGCGCGGAATTTTTGCGGGCGCGAAATTTTGAATATGTGAATGCAGCGCGCGCGCTCGGCGTGAAGAACGGCACGATCATGTGGCGGCATCTCCTGCCCAACGCCATGGTGGCGACACTGACCTTCCTGCCTTTCATCCTGAACGGCTCGATCACCACGCTCACCTCGCTCGACTTCCTCGGCTTCGGCCTGCCGCCCGGCTCGGCTTCGCTGGGCGAGCTCCTCGCTCAGGGCAAGAACAATCTCCAGGCCCCCTGGCTCGGCATTACCGGCTTCGTGGTCATCTCGCTGATGCTGTCGCTCCTGATCTTCATCGGTGAAGCAACACGCGACGCCTTCGATCCGCGAAAGGCATTTCAATGAGCGAGCCGATGAGCGGATCAATGAACGATTCTGGAAATAAAACGCTGCTGTCCGTCCGCGATCTGTCCGTCGCATTCCGCCAGAATGGCGAGGAACGCATTTCCGTCGACCGGGTATCCTTCGACATTGCCGAAGGCGAAACGGTAGCGCTGGTGGGCGAATCGGGATCGGGCAAGTCCGTCTCGGCCCTGTCGATCCTGAAATTGCTGCCCTATCCGTCCGCGAGCCATCCTTCCGGTGAAATTCTCTTCAATGGCCGCGACCTGATGAAGGCCTCGGAGCCGGAACTGCGCCGTGTGCGCGGCAACGACATCACGATGATCTTTCAGGAGCCTATGACCTCGCTCAATCCGCTGCACAGCGTGGAGCGTCAGATCGGCGAAATCCTGAAAATGCATCAGGGCATGGGCATTGAGGCAGCGCGGGCGCGAACGCTGGAACTTCTCAACGAAGTCGGCATTCGCGAACCGGAGAAGCGCCTGTCCGCCTTCCCGCACCAGCTTTCCGGCGGGCAGCGACAGCGCGTCATGATCGCAATGGCGCTTGCCAACAAGCCGAAGCTGCTGATCGCCGACGAGCCCACCACCGCGCTCGATGTTACCGTGCAGGCGCAGATATTGAAGCTGCTTGCCGAACTGAAAGCCGCACAGGGCATGTCGATGCTCTTCATCACCCACGATCTCGGCATCGTGCGCAAGATCGCCGACAGGGTCTGCGTGATGAGCAAGGGCAAGATCGTCGAGACCGGGCCGACCCGGGATATTTTCGAGAACCCGCAGCATCCTTACACCAGGCACCTGCTTGCCGCCGAACCGAAGGGCGAACCGCCCGCCGCCGATCCCGCTGCCAGAACGGTGATGGAAGGCAAGGATATTCGCGTCTGGTTCCCGATCAAGAAGGGCTTTTTGCGCAAGACCGTCGACCATGTGAAGGCGGTGGACGGGATCGACGTGAACCTGCGCGCCGGCCAGACGCTCGGCGTCGTTGGCGAATCGGGTTCCGGCAAAACGACGCTTGGCCTGGCGCTTTCACGCATGATCTCATCCAGGGGCGAGATCAATTTCGACGGGCGCGACATCGCGAAGTTCAGCTTCAAGGACATGCGCCCGTTGCGCCGCGAAATGCAGATCGTGTTTCAGGACCCGTTCGGCTCGCTGTCTCCGCGCATGACCATCGCCGACATCATCGCCGAAGGGCTTCTTGTGCACGAGCCGAAGCTTTCAGCGGACGACCGCGATGCGCGCGTGGTTGCCGCGCTAAACGAGGTGAACCTCGACCCGGAAACACGCTTCCGCTACCCGCACGAATTTTCCGGCGGACAGCGCCAGCGCATCGCCATTGCACGCGCCATGGTGCTGAACCCCAAATTCGTCATGCTGGACGAGCCGACCTCGGCGCTCGATATGAGCGTGCAGGCGCAGGTGGTCGATCTGCTGCGCGCATTGCAGAAGAAGCATGATCTCGCCTATCTTTTCATAAGCCACGACCTGAAAGTGGTGCGGGCTCTGGCAAATGACGTGCTGGTGATGCGCAACGGCAAGGCGGTGGAATATGGCGCGGCGAAAGATGTGTTTGCCAATCCGCAGACCGAGTACACCAAGACACTGATGGCAGCAGCTTTCCATATGGAGGCGACCGAAGGGGGAGTGAGGCAATGACCGATACCAAAGGCAATATCCTTCTGGCGATCACAGACTGGGACCCGGAAATCTGGCTGAAGACGTTTCGCGATCACGCGCCGGACCGTCCGGTGGTGACGGATCGTGCGGAAAACGATCCCTCCATCAAATATGCGCTCGTGTGGAAGCAGAAGCCCGGCTCGCTTGCCAACCTGCCTAATCTGAAGGTCATCTTCTCGCTGGGTGCAGGCGTCGATCACGTCTTCCGCGATGACCGGATTCCCGATGTGCCGCTGGTGCGCATCATCTCCGACGATCTCACCATGCGCATGACGGAATATGTCGTCTGGCAGGTGCTGGATCATCACCGTCTCGGACAGCGTTATCGCAAGCAGCAGCAGAACCATGTCTGGCACGAAGATCGCCGCCAGCCAGCCGCGCATGAGGTAACGGTCGGAATCATGGGTCTTGGCGTGCTCGGCCGCGATGCGGCTGAAAAGCTCAAAACCCTTGGCTTCAATGTCACCGGCTGGAGCCGCCGTCCGCAGGAAATCGATGGCGTTCAGACCTATCATGGCAAGGACGGCTTTGCGAAGTTCCTCAAGACGGCCGACATCTTCGTCTGCCTGCTGCCGCTGACGCCCGACACGAAGGGCATCCTCTCCATGTCGATGTTCGCGCAGTTGAAGAGCGACGGGCCGCTCGGCGCTCCGGTGCTGATCAATGCCGGACGCGGCGGATTGCAGAACGAGGCGGATATTCTGGCAGCACTTGATCGCGGACTTCTTTCGGCAGCTTCCCTCGACGTGTTCACGCAGGAACCGTTGCCGGCCAGCAGCCCGCTCTGGGATCATCCGCGCGTGACGATCACTCCGCATGCGGCGGCAAGCTCATCCGCCACCGCCCTTGTGCCGCAGATCATCCGGCAGATCGAAGCCTTCGAGCGCGACGGGACGCTGGAGCACGTCGTGGACCGCAACACGCAATATTAGAGTCGCCTTTGTAGTCTCTTTTCCCTCATCCTGAGGAGCCTCCTGAACTTGTCGAAGGAGGCGTCTCGAAGGGCTGAGGGAAAACGCACAACGCCTGCCGTCAGCCCTTCGACAGGCTCAGGATGGTGACGGCGAAAAAGACGCATAAGCCCGATCTCGTTAAGCAGTAATCCCAATCGTTCCATCCTCGCCGACCGCCACCTGATGGCCGACGAGTTGCTTTTGCGCCTCGCGGTCGAGTTCAACGGCGACGGGCACGTCATGGCCCATTTCACGGGCAACGATGAGGCCAAGCAGCAGGATCGCATCAGGCTCGTGCAGGACAAAGGCTGCGGGCGCGTGGCCGCTATGGACCAGTTCCAGCAGGACGGCAGCGGCTGACGACGAACCGATGGTTCCCGGCAGGCACAGCACGCGCCCGGCGATGCTTTGCCCATGTTCCGGATGGCGCACATCGGCAATCCGCCCGCTTTTCGGATCGACACCGCCCCAGAAGCTGATCGGCGCGGAGAGAACCAGCGCCTGCGCCTCAGCGGCACTGCCAGCAACGAGTATAGAAGTTTTCCCGATGCTCATGCTGCCTGCCTCCCGAAAACCGGCCTGCCAGCGACAGCGCTTTCCACGCATTCCTCCAGCGAACCGTAAAGCACGCCATAGCCGGTATTGCCGGGGGCATAATGGGCGAACTTGCCGGAATTGGTCATCAGAATGGCGTCATCCTTAGCTGGCAAAATAGGTGTGACGACGACGCAAGTATCAGCGACGATGACGACGCCTGCCCTTTCCAGTCCTTGCCTGCGCCCGTCTTTCTCCAGCTCGGCCAGCGCATGGCGGCCCGTACAGGCATAGAGCGGGACAGCGAGCTTGCGCTGCGCTATGGCGCACTCCAGACGGTCAAATTCCGTTATCGAAAGATGCGGACTGCCAATGGCGACCGCATCGATATGGTCCACGCGCTCGACAGTCGAAAGGCGCTTGCGCGTCGCCTCGACCATGTCTCGCGTGACGCGGATGACGCTTTCCGGTTCCTGATGCTGCAAGGCCGTTTCAAGGTCGGGGGCTTCCGGCGTCACGCCCGCAATATGGAACAATCCGACCGCGCCCACCGATGCCGAGGCCGCACCGAAGGCCTTGAGATCATCTTCATCGGGGTGGACGGGACTGCCCGCGACCACACCAATATTGGTTCCCACGCTGCGACCGAACAGATTGCCGAGAATGGGCCAGGCCACCTCCGAAGACAGGAAGGCAGGATCGAGCGCCGAAATATCGATCACCACCGTAGCGCGGCGGTTTTCGGTGCGATGAAGACCATAATCGGGGGCGCGTCCTGCAATGGCGCAGGCGATATCCAGAAAATCGCCATAGCGATTGGTGCGCGCGCCCAGAACCGAGTTGCAGAACACGACGGCATTGGATTCGCCCCATGCGACATCGGTTCCCTGTGCCGGCCTGTGGCCCGCCTGATAAGGCGCGCAGGTCCATGTCGGCTCGCAGCCGAGCTTGATGTAGGCGCGCATCATGCGCCTGGCCATATCCGCCTCGTGAGCCGGCAAAAGATTATGAGAACAGCCGGTCAGATCGATGGAACCGACATTGAGTGTGGCGCGCACCCTGACCTTCGCGCCACCTTCTACAAGCTTCTCAGCAAAAAGCGTTCCGCTATCGCCGTGATAGAGCGCACCGTCGATATGCGCCGATGCGACAGGGATAAGACGCGGCGCGCCCATCAGCCGCGCAGTGTCGGCCACGATGCGCATCGCCATCGCAGCGCCTTCTCCCTGATCGCCAGCCGCTATCGACCGCTCTTCATCGGTTAATGTCAGTGCCACGCGTGATCTCCTTGCGCATGGTTGTGGATGTTGGGCGGCTATAGCCCGGATGCGCGGTTTCCGCGATCTTGCGATATCCGAGCTTCTCAAACACCGCCCGATTGCGCGCAAGCTCGATACGCACCTGCAACTCAATCGAGGGCTTGCCTTTTGCAACCGCAACATCTTCCGCCTTTTGCATCAGCAATCGCCCAATGCCTCTTCCCTCAAAAGCGGATGCGACGGCAAGCTTGCCGAGATAAAAGCCGTCGGCCTTTTCCCGTATGAAGACACAGCCGACAAGTCTGCCATCAAGGAAGGCTGCAAAGCCGGTTTCTTCCTCGGCCTTCTGCCGCAAATTTTCCGCCGTCAGCAAACCTGCTGACGAGGGCGGATCGATCACGCCGTCCATATAGGCGAAGCCGTCGCGGATCATGCCGAGCAGTTCTTCCCACTGCTCGAAATTCCCGCCAATAACTTCGACACGCAGAGCCGTCATTTCGGTTTGCGCGCCTTGTAGCGAATGGTTTCGAAGCGGACATTGAGCGCATTATAGAGCAGCAGCCGACCGACCAGCGGCTCGCCGGTGCCGGTGATGAGCTTGATGACTTCCATTGCCTGCAGGCTGCCGATCACACCCGGCAGGACGCCCAGCACTCCGGCTTCCGCACAGGTCGGCACCGTTCCGGGCGGCGGCGCTTCCGGGAAAAGATCACGATAGGACGGGTTGGGCGTGCTATCGGGGCCGTTTGCGTATGGCATCAGCACCGTGACCGTGCCGTCGAAACGGCCCATGGCGCCGGTCACCAGCGGGCGACCGACTTTGGCAGCGGCATCGGCCAGAATATAACGCGTGGTGAAATTGTCCGAACCATCCACCACAACGTCGTAATTGCCGATCAGGGCTTCGGCATTGTCCGCATCGAGGCGTAGCTGATGCCCTTCTACCCTCACATGCGGGTTGATGCGGGCAATGGTGGCGAGCGCGCTTTCCACCTTCGGCTGGCCGACGCTTTGCGTATCGTGGATGACCTGCCGCTGCAGGTTGGACAGCGAAACCGTGTCATCGTCGATGATGCCGAGCGTGCCGACACCCGCCGCTGCCAGATATTGCAGCACAGGCGCGCCAAGACCGCCTGCGCCGACGATCAATATGCGGGCGGCCTTCAGCTTCTGCTGGCCCGGCCCGCCGATTTCCGGCAACACGATGTGGCGCGCGTAGCGTTCGAGTTCTTCGGATGAAAAGGGCTTCGATGGTGCGTTCATGGTCGGCAAACATATGCCTCTGCCGACCCGCTGTCAGCGGATATTTTGCCTCAGAGCGGGGTAAGCGTGCCAGCGGCCACATTGAAAAATTGCGCTTCCCCTTCAAGCGCCTCAAAAAGCGCCCGATCGGTGCCGGTCATGAAGGCCTGCCCGCCAAGCTCATTAAGGATGCCGAAGAGTGCGGCGCGGCGTCCCGTATCGAGATGCGCGGCGATTTCATCGAGCAGAAGTATGGGTGCCATGCCGGAAAGCTCCGCCGTCAGCCGCGCATGAGCAAGCACCAGACCGATCAGCAGGGCCTTCTGCTCGCCCGTGGAACAAAGTGCGGCAGGCATCGCCTTGGGCCGATGCTGGACGATCAGATCGGTGCGATGCGGCCCTTCGAGCGTGCGGCCCGCCGCCCGGTCGCGTGCGCGCCCATCGCGCAGGGTGCGGCGGAAATCCTCTTCAAGATCGAGCGCCGCCTCGACACTGATTCTCTGCTCCAGCGTTCCTTCCAGAAAGCAGTCAGCCTTGGGAAACGGTCCTTCGGCGGGCAGCCGCTCGATCATCGCCGCGATCAGGCGCATGGCTTCGGCGCGGGCGGCTGCGATGGCCGTGCCCAGTTCAGCCATCTGGCTTTCTATCGCATCCAGCCATTGGTCGTCACCGTTGCCGTCGCTCAGCAACCGGTTGCGGCTGCGCATCGCCCGTTCATAATCGAGCACGCGCTTGCCGTGCGCGGTATCGATGGCGAGCACCATGCGGTCCAGAAAACGCCGCCGGTCGGAAGCGCCTCCTGTGAACAGCCCATCCATCGACGGCACCACCCAGAGAATGCGCGCATAATCGAGCAGATCGTCGCCGGAAGCGGCAATACCATTGATGCGGACCTTGCGGCCACCCTCGCCGCCGCCAGCGGTGCCGGTGCCGATTTCAGCCTCGCCATAGATCATGCAATCAAGCGCGGCATGAATGGCAAAGCCATCGAGCGAACTGGTGCGTGCGACATCGTCATAGGCAGCGCGCCGCAGGCCGCGCCCCGGCGACAGAAAGGAAACCGCTTCGATCAGATTGGTCTTGCCGGAGCCGTTTTCGCCGGTCAGCACCACGTGGCCCGGGCCAAGCGGCAACGACAGTTCCGCATAGTTGCGGAAATTGACAAGCTTAAGCCGCCGGATCGAAACGCGATCCGGGCGGCTTTGATCAGACTCGGGCCTATTCACTTTTCTGTTCTTTAAACACGCATAGGCATGAGAACGTACAGCACATCTTCATCGCCCGTATCGCGCACCAGTGTCGGTGAACCGGCATCGGCCAGCATGAAGACCGCATCGGAACCCGAAAGCTGGCTGGTGATATCGAGCAGGTATTTCGAGTTGAAACCGATATCGAGCGGATCGGCATCGTAATCGGCAGCAAGCTCGTCGGTTGCGCTGCCGGAATCGGGGTTGTTGACGGTAAGCGTCAACTGGCCATCGGCGATGGAGAGCTTCACTGCGCGGCCACGTTCGCTGGAAATGGTCGAGACGCGGTCGACGGAGGCTGCGAACTCCTGGCGACCAATAGTGAGCTTCTTGTCGTTGCCGGATGGAATCACACGCTGGTAATCCGGGAAGGTACCGTCGATCAGTTTCGAGGTGAGCACCACCGAGCCGACCGTGAAGCGGATCTTGGCATCCGACAGTTCAACCGTAACGACCACTTCCGGCACATCGACCAGCTTCTGCAGTTCGGCGACCGTCTTGCGTGGAATGATGATGCCGGGCATGCCTTCGGTGCCGGACGGCGCTTCCAGCTCGGCGCGCGCCAGACGGTGGCCGTCGGTCGCGACAGCACGGAGCTTCAATGCACCATCGCTTTCGATGGCGTGGAAGAAAATGCCGTTGAGGTAATAGCGGGTTTCTTCCGTCGAAATCGCAAACTGGGTGCGGTCGATGAGACGCTTCAGCGCCTGCGCCTCGATCCGGAAGGAGTGGGTGAAGGCGCCAGCGGTCAATTCCGGGAAATCGGACTGCGGCAGGCACTGCAGGCGGAAGGACGACTTGCCGGATATGACCGACATGGAACCGCCATCCGGGTTGGTCGAGAGCATGACTTCGGCGCCGTCGGGCAACTTGCGGACAATGTCGTAAAGGAGATGCGCCGGAACCGTCGTGGCGCCAGCCTGCTCCACCATGGCGGCCGTCGCTTCATTGACCTCAAGATCAAGATCGGTCGCCTTGAGCGCGAGGCTTGCGCCCTCAGCCTGCAAAAGCACGTTCGACAGAATCGGTATCGTGTTGCGGCGTTCCACGACGCGGTGGACGTGATTGAGAGATTTGAGAAGGTTCGATCGCTCTAGGGTAACACGCATGTTCAAACGCACTCGCTCGCTGGGACAGGGCAACTGCATCTGACGGGCAGGCAGGCGGCCCCTGTCGATAAGGCGCCCGGGGCGCCAGAAGGTCCGTTAAAGTGGCAGATTTTTAAGGAGAAAAGCAAGCCCGCGCCGTGTCGGAAAGCGACAGGGCCCGGGCTTTTTGTTGATAACCGCCGTTGATAGCGGGGAAGGTCGGATCGCCGCATCGAGCATTCCGAAAATCGATTCTGATTTTCGGGCCGATGCCGGGATCGATGCTCGGGCCGACGCCGGGGCCGGTCAGGCGGCCTGATCGTTGATAAGGCGCTTGAGAAGCTCCAGTTCCTGGGCGAGCTTGGTATCGGCGCCGACCAGATCCTCGATCTTGCGCACGGCGTGAAGGACCGTGGTGTGATCGCGACCGCCGAAGCGGCGACCGATTTCCGGCAGGGAACGCGGCGTCATCATCTTGGCAAGATACATTGCCACCTGACGCGGCTTGACGATGGTGCGCGTGCGGCGGTTCGACAGCAGGTCCTGCTTCGAGACATTGTAATGCCGTGCGACGATGCGCTGGATTTCCTCGATGCGGATACGCTTCGGTTCGCCGACGCGGGTCAGGTGACCGAGCAGTTCATCGACACGGTCGATGGAGATGTTCGGCTCGAAGGACTGGCGGAACAGAAGCTGGTTGAAAGCGCCTTCCAGTTCACGGCCCGATCCGGTGACGGTGCGGGCAACATGGGAGAGAATCTCTTCGCCAATCGTGAGGCTCGGATCTTCAGCCTGCGCTGCGGCCAGACGGCGGCGCAGCATTTCGACGCGCATTTCATAGTCGGGCGCGGCCACTTCAAGCGCAACGCCGCCCTGAAGACGCGAACGGACACGCACATCGAGCGATTCCAGTTCGGAAGGCGCGCGGTCGGCGGCAACAACGACCTGCTTTGCGCTGTCGAGCAGCGTGTTCAGGAGATGGCAGAACTCGTGCTGGATCGACTTGCCCTGCAGGAACTGCATGTCGTCGATGACGAGAAGGTCGATATCGCGAAGCTGTTCCTTGAAGGACAGCGCATTGTTGTCGCGGATGGCGGTGGCGAAGCGCCACATGAAATATTCTGCCGTCAGATAGACGACGCGGGCCTTTTCCTGGCGCTGGAGCGCGGCGGCGGCGATCGCCTGCAGAAGGTGAGTCTTGCCGAGACCGACGGAAGCATGGATGAACAGCGGATTGAAGCGAACGGCGCTGGAACCGGCTTCCGCAATGGTCCGGGCAGCGGCGAGCGCCACGCGATTCGATGCGCCATCGACAAAGCTGTCGAACGTATAACGGGGATCGAGCGGCGAGCCGAGCACGGCACCCGAAGCCGCCGCCGATTCTGCGACAACGGCGGAACCGCGCTTGTCACCCACCGGCTGGCCGCCAAAGGATTGGCCGAGCGGGAACACCATCTTTTCGCGCGGGGCGACGACCGGCTTGTTCTCGGAAGCTTCGCAGGCTTCGACCGGAGCGGCGCTGCGCACCACGCGGCTTACGCCACGAACCACGACTTCAACCTTCAGAATCTGCGGGTTTTCTTCCTGCCACAGCTCGGTCAGCAGTTCGGAATAGTGATTGTTGATCCAAGAGCGCAGGAAGGCCGTCGGAACCGACAGGCGGACAATGCTCTTGGAGATGTCGTCGAGCTTCAGACGACCGAACCAGCTGGAATAAATCTCGGTGCCGACGCGGGCTTTCAGCTTTGCCGTAAGGCGCTCGAAAACCTCATCACCAGCGTTGCCGCTCAACTCGACCAGGCTCTTGTCATTTCCGGTAGCAGAAGATCCGTGGATACGGTTCGCATGTGCATCATCACCCATCGTTGCCGTCGATTTGCCGGTCATCATTGCCATCGTCTCGCCTGCCTTCACATTCGTACGCGCCGTTTTCTGGCGCTTGTCATTTTTTCCTGTCCGCGCCGCGGATTATCATCCGTCTGGCCAGCAGGTACTCACTCACAAAGCCCGGCTCGAAAGCTCTGGGCCAAACACAAACTCAAACGGTCCCATCAGGACCAACACCCGGATACTCCTTCCCGGCGACCTTTTTACGACTCACAACACTTTTATCGGAGGCTGATTGCCCGGAAAGAAATCCGCCACAACCATTCAATTGTCGGGGACATGCCTAAAACGGCATTCCGGTTAATGAATGGTAAGCAATCAACCATGAGGATCAGGACCTTACGACCAGAATATAACACCCGCGGGCTGTGACACCCACGCCGACAAACTCGTTATTTGATGCTAACTCCGGGCCGATGGCCCACCCCTCTTATGTCCTGACTTTAGCGAAGCCTCGCAGCAAAGGGCAAGCCTCAGAAAACCACATTTTTTTACTGAAAGCTCTTGCAGGGCCTCCCCACAACAGGGGGGAATCGGATGCCAGCGAAATAACACCTTTGGATTCAATGCGTTTTCATAGGACAATTTTTAGGTGGTCCTGATATGTTCCGTCCGAAAAATAAATTTAAAAAAAATTCTTGACTCAAACCCACTTCCGAGTCCCTAAACCCGCCTGTGGATAACAGTGGATAAGAATCTGCAACCATTTGAAAATACTAATCAAATCAACACTCACAGGATTGACGCCCCTCTCAAAAATTCCAGCTAGTCATTGAAATATCTCTTCAATTGGAGATGGAAAGAAAGAACGCCGGTTGTCCAAAAAACGCTCAAAAAAGAAAACCCGGCTAACAATGAGCCGGGTTTCGAAACTGATCCATAAGAATGGATGAATATTAGGCGTTGAGAGCCTTAACGCGATGGGCAAGGCGCGAGACCTTACGCGAAGCGGTGTTCTTGTGCATCACGCCCTTGGAAGCTGCGCGCATCAGCTCAGGCTCAGCAGCCTTGAATGCGAGTTCTGCAGCCTGCTTGTCGCCGCTCAGGAGAGCGTCTTCGAGCTTGCGCACAAAGGTGCGAACGCGCGAACGGCGGGACTTGTTGATTTCGGTGCGGGCAGCGATCTTGCGCACTGCCTTCTTGGCCGAAGGAGTATTGGCCATAAATGCCTCTCTTTTTTCTGTCAGCTAGCCAGGGGCAAAAACCGCCGGGCACAAAACCTCTAGGGCAGCCGAGAAAAATCCTTTGGGCCGCCGATCCGTGGGCGGGCTTATAGATCAGCTTTGGCGCGGCGTCAACGTGGATTCTGCCCCAAAGCTCGATCATAGAGCCGCAAATCCGGCCCAAAAGCCCAATAAAAGCTCAGCGGAAGCAGCCGGAAGACTTCCACGACGCTCTTGTCGGGGCAGCCGGTCGGCCACCAATCCGATCAATCAGCGATTCTTGAACGATGGCGTGCGCTTGTCGATGAAGGCCGCCATGCCCTCCTTCTGGTCTTCCGTCGCAAACAGGGAGTGGAACTGGCGACGCTCGAAACGAAGCCCTTCGCTCAGCGTCATTTCATAGGTGCGGTTGACCGCTTCCTTGACCATCAGCACGGAAGGACGCGAGAAGGATGCAATGCGTTCGGCAGCCTTCAAAGCCTCTTCCAGAAGCTCTTCCGGCGCGACCACCCGCGAGACCAGGCCGCTGCGTTCGGCTTCCGCCGCATCCATCATGCGTCCGGTCAGGCACATATCCATTGCCTTGGACTTGCCCACATAGCGGGTGAGACGCTGCGAGCCGCCCATGCCGGGCATGACGCCGAGGGTGATTTCGGGCTGGCCAAACTTGGCGTTGCTGCCGGCAATGATGAAATCGCACATCATGGCAAGTTCACAGCCGCCACCGAGCGCATAGCCCGAAACCGCCGCGATGATCGGCTTGCGGACACGGTCCACCTTCTGCCAGTCGGCGAACATGTCCTGAAGATAGGCGTCCACGAAATCGATAGGCTGCATTTCCTTGATGTCGGCACCGGCGGCAAAAGCCTTTTCGGAGCCGGTGAGGACGATTGCGCCGATCTTGCCGTCCGCATCGAAAGCCCCGAGAGCTTCCGTCAATTCCTCAAGCACCTTGCGGTTCAGCGCATTGAGCGCCTGCGGACGATTAAGACGAATGAGGCCCACGCTGCCGCGCGTCTCAACGATGATCGTTTCATAGGCCATGAATTTGAACTCCTCCATCAACGGCTGGCTGGTTGGCGGGCAAAGTGGACTGGCAGGACTTCTTTTTCAAGCATTCATTGCTGGCAGGAGGCACAGAAAAAAGTCGAACGTCCCGACTGTACCGCCCGTTCCACAAAGCCGTTGCAGGCAGGATTTCGGCAAGGCTCGCCCTCGCGACCATAGACGCAGAAGGAGTGCTGGAAATAGCCGAGCGCGCCATCTGCCTGAATATAGTCCTTAAGGGTTGAGCCGCCTGCGGCAATGGCTTCCGCAATTACGATTCGGATGTCGGAAGCAAGCCGCTCCATGGTTTCGGGGTCCTGTGCGACGGAACCGGCGGCACGCATGGGCGACAGGCGGCTGCGCCAGAGCGCCTCGCAGACATAGATATTGCCGAGACCGGCTATCAGCCGCTGGTCGAGCAGCGCAGCCTTGAGGGGTGCCTTGCGGCCCGCGAAGAGATCCGACAGGACAGCGCCCGAAAGCAGATTGCCCGTCGGCTCTATGCCAAGGCCCGCAAGCAGCGGATGACTGTCGAGCGTGCCTTCTTCGGCAAAGAGCATGAAACCGAACCGCCGCGGATCGTTATAGACCACGCGGGCAGAGCCACCATCGGCACGCTGAAGGTGGAACACCACATGATCATGCGCACTCAGCTTGGAACGCTCGTGATGGAACTGGCCGGGCGTATCGCCACCCTCATCCGTCTCGATGCGAAACGACCCCGACATGCCCAGATGGCTGATGACGGAAAGGCCGTCATCAAGATGGATCGTGAGATATTTTGCGCGGCGCCCGAGCGCTGAAATGCGCCGGCCGGAAAGACGTTGGGCAAAACGGTCTGGAAAGGGAAAGCGCAGGTCCGGGCGGCGCTGTTCGACCTGGCTGACGGTCGCGCCTTCCATGACGGGCTGCAGACCACGGCGAACCGTCTCGACCTCTGGTAATTCGGGCATTGAAAACTGATCCTGAACAAGAGCCGTGCATCGGCTTTGCCCTTATATGTTGAGTTTTGCCCGCAATGCCAAGATGCTCAGCAATTGGTGCAGGGGATCGTGTTCGTATAGCGCGGCGCCAGATAATAGGTTTCGCTCATCGGAATGCTCGTCGAAATCCATGAATTGAGGGGCTTGTAGTCAAGTTCGACATCGACCTTGATGAAATAAGAACCTTCACTCACGAGCGTGGAGGGAATGGTGCCGGTGCTACCCTTCTTGACGGCAAAATCCGCCGCATTGGCGTAGGACCAGTCGACCTTCGGCGTCAGGTTGTTGGCGGTGCCATCGATCCTGATCGCGGTGATCCTTATCTTCGGGCTGGTCCGCCCATAGGGCAGAAGCGAAGTCCGGCTGATATTGAACATGTCGTCCAGATCATTCTTCGTGACCGACAACTGGCGGGCGACCAGATCGGCAAGGGCGCTCGCCGAGCGCGATACTTTCTTGTTGGTATCCACCCCATCGGCAAGGTCGACGGAACCCAGGTAAATCAGAAGCAGGAGCGGCGCGATGAGCGCGAATTCAACCGCGCCCAGGCCGCGCCGGTCACTCAGAAAATTCCGAAGATAGTTACGCATGACAATGATCGCTCCGGTGATCGCTCTGGTGATCCCTCTGGAATGCATCCCGAAAAGTTTGAACCGGTTTCGGGGCGCGTTGGTTATCTCAGTTCGGGAAAGGCTCGTTCTGCCAGGTAAGCGTTGCAAAAAGCGGCATCGTGCCGCCTGCAGCATGGGGGCTTTGCATCAGATAGAGGATGTTCGTCAGCACCGGCCATGCGTAAACAACGTTGAGCTGGTTGATGGTGGAGGTTCCGCTCGTCCCGGTAATGCCAGTCCGCGTGAGCTTGCCCTCTTCATCGAGAATCGTGTCCGTCGGAACCTGGCCGAACCCTTCATAGGTTCCAAGATTGAACGAAAGATTGGGACAGCCGGACGCGACCATGAACTGCATCTGCTGGCAAAGTTCATTGCGCAGGGCGTCTACGCTGACCGGGGCGTCTTTGATCTGGATGCCTCCGATCCTGCCCGACGTCTGCAACTTGCGAGCCACGGTCTCCGTCGCATTGGCTATGACCTGGCGAGCCGCAAAACTTACGCCGATCTCGATCGTCGCGAAGACGATGAGGAGGAACGGAACGATGAGCAGCACGAATTCCACCGCTGCCACGCCATTTTGCGCACGAGGGAAACGGCGCAGGCATACGCCCACCCGCGCAAGGCGACGCGCCAAGATCTCCAAAGTCATAACCCCACCCAATTCTGCCTGAACTCGATCAAGAATTCGATTGGGCGTATAGTTACAACAGGACAACCTGAAAGAGTATTAACGCAAGCGCGGCCTCACGCATGAATATCGCTATTTGTCGTCGAAGCCGTTCTTCGTCGAAGCTTTTTCGCAATAGGGGGTGCAGGAAAGCGTTTGCACTTCGGCCTGCCGATAAATCCGCGTCGTTCCGCGTGTGTTGCGGGAGACGACCAGTTCACGGTCGAGGATCGGTTCGCCCTGCTTGTCCATGACGACAATATTGGTGACGCCGAAATCCTTGCCGGTCAGGACGATGGTCTGCGCGTCCTGAACGACTGCATCGGCAATCGACGGATTGCCGATCACGACGCTGTCGGCGGGACGCGCCAGCCGCAAAATGCGCGCCTGGCTGGTTTCAAGGGCGATATAGTCTTCCGCGGATGCCGGTGCGACCGCAATCACGGCCATGAAAGCCGCGCTCATGGCAGGCACCACGCCGAAGCCACCCAAAGAAAACAAACGACGCCCCACGCGACATTCCCCCGCTGATAGAATGGGCCAAGCTCATGAAGCCCATCAATATAATGAGCAAAGAATGAACGGGATTGGTGAAGGAAGGATTAAGTTGCCTCCCCTCGGTGCAGACCGCGCCCGCAATTCGTCAAAGATTAACCAATCGCGCGATTGCCGCCGTCTCGCGAGCGTTGCAGCACTTCGTTAACCATACCTGTTAAGAAGGCCACAATTCCTCTCTCCTATGCTTCAGCACATCCGAAATTAAAGCGCACTCCCAAAAACCAGCGCGATCGGGACAGCGAGGAGCATGCGATGCCGACATTGATGACGCGTTTCATGAAGAACAGGGCCGGTTCGACAGCGATCGAATATGCGCTGATCGGCACGCTCGTTTCCATTGCGATCATAAGCGGCGTCGCGCTCATGGCCGGCAGTGTCGGCGACAAATTCAACGAAACGGCGAGACAGTTCGAACAGGCGACGAACCGCTAGGCATAAGGACAATTCCGTGCAGACGGTGGGGTGACAGGCGACGCGGGGGCGGCAATGACAGCAATGGCCATGACGGCAATCTTCGCTCTGGCAATGGTGACGGCCATGGTCACCGACCTGACGTCGATGACGATCAGCAACCGTGTTTCCATCGGGCTGACCCTCGGTTTTCTCCTGCTCGCGCCACTGTGCGGCATTTCCCTTTCCGATTTCGGCTGGCATCTGGCGGTTGGCGGCATCGCGCTCATCATCACCTTTGCACTCTTCTGCCTTCGCGCCATGGGTGGCGGTGACGCCAAGCTGATCGCGGCGACGGCCTTGTGGTACGGCCCCGATCCCAGCCTCATGGATTATCTCGTGATGGTTTCGATCCTCGGCGGCGTGCTCACGCTCACGATCATCCTCTACCGGATGGTTCCGCGCCCGCTTCTGGCTGACCGCTTTGCATTCATGGGCACGCTCGCCCGCAAGGATGTAGGCATTCCCTACGGCATTGCGCTTGGCGCTGCCGGTCTCTGGACATTTCCGCTGACGCCCGTCGGAGAATCGATGAAAGCCTATATGGCGGGGATGTTTTGAACGCTTTGGCGCACAACGCCTACGTGTAATTTCCATCTTTCTTTATGCGAATAAGATTATATTAACCATAATTACACGATTGCCAGTGCAATTTTGGAACACGTCATCAAGGCGTGGGGATTTGCGCGGGGCATATCATGAAATCAGCTCGACTGCTCATTTTAGGAGTAGCCGTTCTTGCGGCTGGTGGCGCTGGCTATATTGCCATGAACCTTGCCACGCCGCCGCCTGCGCCTGTCGTCGCCGCGCCTGAAGCACCGCAGATCAAACTGGAGGACGTGCTCGTCGCCACCGAAAATCTCGGTGTCGGCGCGGAGCTCACATCGCAGATGCGCTGGCAGCCCTGGCCGGCCGAGGCGATCAGCGAAGGCTATATCACACGCGCGAGCGAACCCGATGCCATCAATCAACTGAGCGGCGCCACGGTCCGGCTGCAGTTCTTCACGGGCGAACCGATCCGCAAGGCCAAGCTCATCGGTCCGGGACAGAGCTTCATGTCGTCCATCCTGCCGCCCGGCATGCGCGCCGTCGCGACGCAGATCAATGCCGAAAGTTCGGCGGGCGGCTTCATTCTTCCCAATGATTTCGTCGATGTCATCATGACCCGCCGCAAGCCGGACAATGGCGACAAGTCGCTCACACCCTTCACCACCGAAACCGTGCTGCAGAATGTGCGGGTTCTGGCAATCGACCAGGCCATCCAGGAAGACGAGCAGGGCCGCAAGGTCATGGTTGGCCAGACCGCGACGCTGGAAGTGACGCCGGAACAGGCCGAAATCATCACCGTTGCCCAGCAGATGGCAGACCGCCTGACACTGGCGCTTCGCTCGACACAGGATGTCGAGAACAGGGATATCAAGCAGGCGGACTATCTGGTTTCTTCGCCCACCCGCAGCGGGACGGTCAAGGTCATCAAATCCGGCAGCGTTACAGAAATAGGACCGCGCTCATGAGAAAGACAAACCGCGTGCGCCCATATTCCGCAAGGATCGCGCTGTTGGCCGGCGCGCTTGTTTCCCTGCCTCTGGCCGACATGAATGCAATGGCGGCGGCAGGCATCGTCAAGGTTGGTAGCCAGCAGCGTTCGCAGACGATCAAGCTCGGCCTCAACAAATCGGTTGTCCTCGATCTCCCGCAGGACGCCTATGACGTTCTCGTCTCCAATCCGACGATAGCCGATGCTGTGACGCGCACGTCGCGGCGCATCTATCTTTTCGGCAAGCAGGTCGGACAGACCAATATCTTCGTCTTCGGACCGAATGGCGAGCAGGTCGCATCGATCGATGTCGAGATCGAGCGGGACGTGAGCGGGCTTTCGTCCCAGCTGAAGCGCCTCATCCCGGGTTCCGATATTCGCGTCGAACTCATCAACGACAATGTGGTGCTGACCGGAACCGTGCAGACCCCGCAGGATTCGGCGCAGGCCGCAAAGCTTGCCGGTCTTTTCGTTTCCGGTGGCGAAGCAACAACCGGTCAATATTCAACCACGGCCTCGGCCCCGACCGATGGCGGCGGTGTCGCCATCAACAATCCCGACTGGGGGCGTCGTCAGAGCGCCATCGTCAATATGCTCACCATTGTCGGCGAGGATCAGGTGACGCTGAAAGTCACCGTCGCCGAGGTCAGCCGCTCCGTCATGAAGCAGCTTGGCGTCAACATGACCGGAAGCGGTGTATCGAACGGTATTTCCTACGGCGGGATTTCCGAGAATATCGCAGGCGCCATTGGCAACAACCTTTCCGATACCGGGTTCGGCCTCGCGACGAGCAACTTTTCCGCCTATCTGCGGGCGATGGAATCGGCAGGCGTGATGAAGACCCTCGCCGAGCCTACCTTGACCGCAATCTCCGGTGAAAAGGCGGCTTTCAATGTCGGCGGCGAATATAATGTCATCAACAGCGTGACCTATGACGACGACGGAAAACGCACCAATCAGCTGGCCAAGATCAATTATGGCATCGGTCTGGAATTCATGCCGACCGTGCTGGGGCCGGGACGCATCAGCCTGAAAATCAGAACCTCCGTCTCGGAGCCGACAACGGAAGGCGCCGGCACGACCAACAAGATGGAAGGCGTGGGCGCGAGCGTCCTGTCGCTGCGAAAGCGCGTTGCCGACACGACTGTCGAACTGCCGTCCGGCGGCTCCATGATGATCGGCGGCCTGATCCGCGATGAAGTGCGCCAGTCGGTTTCGGGCTTTCCGGGCCTCACCAAGATTCCAGTCCTCGGCGCGCTGTTCCGCAGCAAGGATTTCATTCGCAACGAATCCGAACTGGTGGTGATCGTCACGCCTTATCTGGCGCGACCAGTCGCCCGCCAGCAACTTGCGCGGCCTGACGACAATCTCAACCCGGCCAGCGATGGCGCGGGATACATCCTCGGCAAGGTCAATCGCGTTTACGGCACGATGGAAACCAAATTGCCGCCCGGTCGCTACAACGGCGTCGTCGGTTATATCTACAAGTGAGCGGGGACAGATCATGACCTATTCAGTCAGAGGCTTTTGCAGGATTTCCGCCCGACCAGCGCTCGTCGCCCTGTCGCTGGTCCTTCTTGCGGGTTGCGCGAACCGCCAGCACGTCACCGTGGGCGCGCTACCGGACGATTACCGCACCAATCACCCGATCACGATTGCCGAGCGGGAACAGGTTACCGATATTCCGATCGCACAGGCCGACCAGAAGCTGAGCCCGATGCAGCGCGGCATCGTTCAGGGCGCAATCGCCAATTACCGGCGCAGCGGCTCCGGCATGCTTTATGTTCTGGTGCCTTCAGGCGCGTCCAATCAGGCCGCCGCATACCGGTTGAGCACAGAGGTAGCGGCAACGCTGCGGAACAGCGGCATCAAGGCAAACAATATCGCCATCGAAAACTATCCGGTCGAAAGCCCGGATGCGGCAGCCCCGATCCGCATCAGCTATTATGCGATAACGGCCGGCACGACGCCGTGCGGTCGCTGGCCGGATGACCTCGCCAGCACCCCTGAAAACAAGCATTACGCCAATTTCGGCTGCGCCTCGCAGAACAATCTGGCCGCGCAGGTCGCCAATCCGGCCGATCTTCTTGGACCGCGCACCATGACGCCTATCGATTCGGATCGCGCGACGGCACGACTCAACGGCAATCAGGGCTATGTGAAAATGTCGCCTGCGCAGACGCAAAACTGGCGCGAACCCCGCAGCCAGCAGGCCGAGTATTAAGAGGGCGCCATGAGCAACTTCGCGTTCGAACCGGAGGACGAAGCACCGGAAACAGGCCGTGCCCCGATCATGCTTGAAAATGTGCGCCCTATTCCGCGCATTTCCATCCAGGCTTTCTGCGTGAACGAAAGCGTCGCGATTCCGATCGAGCGCGCAGGCGGCGACCGGCGCATGGCAAAGACCCATCTGAAAGTCATGATGGGCGGCATTGCGGCTGCAATCGAATTCTATCAGACCGCCTCCACACCCAATCTGATCATCGTCGAATCGGCGTCCGAACCCAATGTGCTGCTCGAAGAATTGCAGCAGCTGTCGGAAGTCTGCGATCCCGGCTCGAAGGTCATGGTCATCGGCCATTCCAACGAAGTCTGGCTTTATCGCGAATTGCTGCGGCGCGGCGTTTCGGAATATATCGTGGCGCCTGTGTCGCTCGCCGACATTCTGGCCATCGTCTCATCGATCTTTCTCGATCCAGGTGCGGAACCGCTTGGCCGCTCCATCGCCTTCATCGGCGCGAAAGGCGGCGTCGGCGCATCGACCATCGCCCATAATGTCGCCTGGTCGATCTCCAATATGTTCCGGCACGATGTCGTGCTGGCGGACATGGACCTGCCCTTCGGCACGGCGAATATCAACTTCGATCAGGACCCGACGCTCGGCATTGCCGATGCTGTCTTTTCACCGGAACGCATTGACGAGGTCTATCTCGACCGGCTGCTCGTCCAATATGGGGACCATCTGTCGATCCTCGCGGCACCTTCGAGCCTGGAGCGGACATTCGACTTCGCCGAAGACGCCTTTGCCGAACTGATCGACGTCGCCCAGCGCAGTTCTCCGCTGGTCGTGCTGGACGTAGCTCATGGCTGGAGCGGATGGACGCGGACCACCCTGATGCGCGTCGATGAAGTGGTGATCGTCGCAACGCCCGATCTTGCCAATCTTCGCAACACGAAAAACCTCCTCGACACGCTGGCGCAGCTGCGCCCCAATGATGTGAAGCCGCATCTCGTCCTCAACCAGATGGGCATTCCGAAGCGGCCGGAAATCGCAATCGCCGATTTTGCGGAACCGCTCGGCATCGATCCCATCGCCACCATCGACTTCGATCCGCAGCTTTTCGGCAATGCCGCCAATAATGGCCGGATGATCGCGGAGACCAATCCGGAAAACCCGATTGCCGAAGCCATCGGCCACATTGCGCATGTCGTGACCGGCAGGGCCGATGTGCAACCGCGCAAGAAGAGCGGCATATCGAGCCTGTTGGGCAAGTTTGCACGCAAGACCAAGTAACGGCAGGGAATCATGTTCGGCAGAAGAGGCAACGATACGGGAAACAGGCCGGAAAGCGGAACGCGACCGCCCGCGCCCAAACCTGCCGCGCCAGCCGCCATGCCCGCACCGGCCCAACCGGTCGTGCAGCCATCCCGCACGCAGGCGGCCCAGCCGGGCACGCTCGCGAAAACATCCGGGCCGACGGGCTCGCATCAGCCCGGCACGCAGCAATCCAGCGGTCATGGCCGCGAAAAGACCGAGAGCTATTACGACACCAAATCACAGGTCTTCTCGGCGCTGATCGATACGATCGACCTGTCGCAATTGTCCCGCATGGCGCCCGATGCCGCGCGCGAGGAAATCCGCGACATCGTCAATGACATCATCGCCATCAAGAACTTCGTCATGTCGATTGCCGAGCAGGAGGAACTGCTCGATGACATCTGCAATGACGTGCTGGGCTATGGTCCGCTGGAGCCGCTTCTTTCCCGCGACGACATTGCCGATATCATGGTGAACGGCTCGCGCCGGACCTATATCGAAGTGGACGGTCTGCTGCAGGAAACCGGCATCCGTTTTCGCGACAACCAGCAGCTTCTCAACATCTGCCAGCGCATCGTTAGTCAGGTCGGACGACGCGTGGACGAATCGAGCCCGATCTGTGACGCCCGCCTGCCCGACGGTTCGCGCGTCAACGTCATTGCACCGCCGCTGTCGCTCGACGGTCCCACCCTGACCATCCGCAAATTCCGCAAGGACAAGCTGACGCTCGACCAGCTGGTGCGGTTCGGCGCCATATCGAATGCCGGGGCGGAACTGCTGCAGATCATCAGCCGGGTGCGCTGCAATGTCATCATTTCCGGCGGCACCGGTTCGGGCAAGACCACGCTTCTGAACTGCCTGACACGCTATATCGACGCGCACGAACGCATCATCACCTGTGAAGACTCGGCAGAACTGCAATTGCAGCAGCCGCATGTGGTGCGTCTGGAAACCCGCCCGCCCAATCTGGAAGGCGAAGGCGAAGTCACCATGCGCGACCTGGTGAAAAACTGCCTGCGCATGCGGCCCGAACGCATCATCGTGGGCGAAGTGCGCGGACCCGAGGTATTCGATCTCCTGCAGGCCATGAATACGGGCCATGACGGTTCGATGGGCACGATCCACGCCAACAGCCCGCGTGAATGCCTCAACCGCATGGAAGCCATGATCGCCATGGGCGGCTATGTGCTGCCGCAAAAGACCGTGCGCGAGATCATCGTCGGTTCGGTCGATATCATCATCCAGGCCGCACGCCTGCGCGACGGTTCCCGCCGCATCACCCACATTACGGAAGTGGTTGGGCTGGAAGGCGACGTCATCACGACCCAGGATCTCGTTCTCTACGATATCAAGGGGGAAGACGCTTCCGGCCGCATTCTCGGCAGCCATAGCTCGACCGGCATCGGACGACCCGCCTTCTGGGAGCGCGCCCGCTACTATAATGAGGATAGCCGCCTTGCCTCCGTGCTCGACGGCATGGAAAGGGCCAGTGCATGACAGGGTCCGCCAGCATTGTGATGTTCGTGGTGCTTGCCGTCATCGCCTGCGCGGCTTTGTTCTATGCGCTCTTTTATGAAAAGCTCGGCAAGAAGGATCATGCGGCGCGTCGCTTCGAAACCGTGCGCAACAGCGGTTCGGAACGGGCGATAACGCGCAGCGAACGCGACAGAAATGCCGACATCCAGAAGCGCCGCAAGCAGCTGCAGGACAATATCAAGGATCTGGAAGCTCGGCAAAAGCAGCGCGAGAAGAACCAGAAATATCCGCCCCTGCGCATTCTGCTGACCCAGGCGGGGCTCACGCTGACCTTGCAGAAATTCTATCTTTATTCCGGTGCGGCTGCGTTTTTCGCCACATTCGTCGCACTGCTCTTCGGTGCGCCGCTGCTTTTCCTGCCCGGTATAGCGATTGCCGGTTTCTTCGGCCTGCCGCGCTGGTTCGTGCTGCACAGGCGCAAGCAGCGACTGAAGAAGTTCCTCGAGGAATTTCCCAATGCGCTCGATGTCATCGTGCGCGCGACCCGCGCCGGGCTCCCGCTCAATGACGGCTTGCGGCTCATTGCGAGCGAGGCGGTCGAACCGGTCAAGAGCGAGTTCAAGAAGGTCGTCGAGGCGCAGCAGATCGGGCTTTCCATCCCCGAGGCGGTCGGCAAGATGCCCGATTCCATGCCCTGCCCCGAAACCAATTTCTTCGCCATCGTCATCCAGATACAGGCACAGGCGGGCGGCAATCTTTCCGAGGCGCTCAACAATCTTTCAAAGGTTCTGCGCGACCGGAAGAAGATGAAGGCCAAGGTCAATGCGCTTTCCATGGAAGCCAAGGCTTCGGCTGCAATTATCGGCGCCTTGCCCTTCATCGTCATGGTTCTCGTCTACCTGACAAGCCCGCTCTATATGACGCTACTTTTCACGTCTTCGACCGGCCATATGCTCCTGGGCATTGCAGGCGTGCTGATGCTGACAGGCATCTTCATCATGAAGAACATGATCAACTTCGATATGTGAGGCACCGGATATGTTTTCTCTCCTCACACAGAAATTGTCCGACCCCCAATTTCTGATCGGCGCGCTGATCATGGTCGCGGTCTTTGCTACCGTGGTGACCATCCTCCTGCCGGTATTGAGCGGCAGCGCGCTCAAATCGCGCATGAAATCGGTCGCCACCGAACGCGAAGCCATTCGCTCACGCGAGCGGGCCCGTCTGGCAGCCGAAAGCGACCGTCGCGGCAGCCTGCGTCATCAGCAGAAGCCCGGCATCCGGGAATTCGTCGAAAAGCTTGATCTCAAACGGGCTCTGGCCGACGAAAAGACGGTCGCTTCGCTCCGGCAGGCTGGCTTCCGAGGGCAAAACCCGCTCAATATCTTCCTGTTCCTGCGTTTCGTGCTGCCGTTCGGGGCAATGGCCATTGCCGCCATCTACATTTTCGTACTCGGGGTGCTTGCCGACCAGACGTTCTTCGTTCGCCTTCTCGTCTGCATTTTTGCAGGCTATGCCGGTTTTTACGCGCCCAACCTCTACGTCTCGAATCGCGCAACCAAACGCAAGCAATCCATCCGGCGGGCCTGGCCGGATGCGCTCGACCTGATGCTGATCTGCGTTGAATCGGGCATGTCCACCGAAGCCGCCTTTCGCCGGGTGGCTGACGAAATCGGCATCCAGTCCGTCGAGCTTGCTGAAGAACTGATGCTGACCAATGCCGAGCTTTCCTTCCTGCCGGAACGCCGTCAAGCCTATGAAAATCTCGCCAATCGCACCGGTCTGGAACCGGTGAAATCGGTCACGCAGGCGCTGATTCAGGCGGAGCGTTACGGCACGCCGGTCGCGCAGGCGCTGCGCACGCTTTCTCAGGAAAGCCGCGACCTGCGTCTGCTGGAAGCGGAAAAGAAGGCTGCGGCCCTGCCGCCGAAACTTACCGTTCCGATGATTGTTTTCTTCCTGCCGGTGCTCTTTATCGTCATCCTCGGTCCAGCCTTCATCCAGATATCGGCGCAGGGCGGATTGTTCGGAGGGAACTGATAGGAGGGTTCAGCCCTTCGGCTTGTCCTTGAGCATGTTCCAGGAGTTCTGTTGCGCGAGCATTGACCGGAGATAATCCGTATTGGCCTTTGCCTGTTGCGGAGAAATCTCTTGCGCGGCGATCGCCTCGGCTTCCTGAAAGCGGCCTTGCAGACCGACCGACAGGGCGAGGTTCTGGCGCACGCGGCTATCGGCACCGGGCGCGGCTGCGGCCTGTTTGAAATAGGTTTCTGCCGTCCGGGCATCACCGGCCAGAAGATAGGACATCCCCATATTGGAGATGATCGACGGTTCATTTGGCTGAAGCTGCAGCGCCTTCTGATAAGTCGCGCGGGCTTCTTCCTTCCTGCCCATCTGGTCGAGGATGGCGCCCTCCGCGGAAACCAGCTTCCAGTCGGGATAGGCCGGATTCTGCGCGCGGCGAATGGCGTCGAGCGCTCCGTCAAACTGGCCCGCACCCGCAAGCGCCTTGCCATAGGCCGCAAGAACAGCCTGGTCCTTCGGATAGACTATGGCGAGTGCCCGCATGACCGCCAACGCCTGATCGTTGCGGCCAAGGCGGCCCAGCACATTGGCATAGTTGAGCGCGGTCTGGCGGTCCTTCGGATTGCGTTCATATTGCGCGCCAAGCCGCCCGGCCATTGCGGCAAGCTGCGCGTCGTTCATGTGATCGAAAGTCGCCACCGTTGCCGCGCGGCGCACCGAGCCTGTCGTCGTCCGGTCAACCGATGTGCAGCCGGAAAGAACCAATGCCGAAAGAATGCAGGCGAAGCCAAGACGTGTTGCGATAGCGTCTTTTCGAGCGATGTTCAGCATCCCGCCTCTCCTGCCGAAGCGTGTCGTGATCCAACATGCTTCAGTCTCTCGTTTCATGCATGTCTCATCCCGAAACCGGTTCGGGATTCGGAGACATGATCAAGGCCGGACGATGCGCCCATGCCCCCTCAAGCCCAATTCCTGATAAATCAATAATCCGTTAACCCTAATGATTGGTTAACAAAGCGATTGCGGTTTCGGTTTCCGCGCGGCAATAATCGCGCTATCTGTTTGTTTTGGCGCGCATCTTGTCCGGAAACCGTTTCACACTTTTCGGCATGCGCTATCTGCTTGTTTTTATGAACTTCCGACAAAATCCCAGCGCTTTTGCCGGACATCGCTTACTGGCCAGAAAGAGCATCATGTCTGTCGAACTTCTTTCCCGAAAATCCGAACAAAGCCGCCCCATCTGGTTTACGCCGAAAGGCGGTCTGGACACCTCCGGCCTTCCCGCCGGGGCAGTTGCATGGGCCAACGCCAATGGCTTTGATGGCGAAGCCGGACGTGTACTCGCCCTCCCCGGCGCGGACGGATCGGTATCGGGTGCACTGTTTGGGACCGGCGATGAAAAGACCGGCCAGTCGCAGCTTCTGGCCGGAAAGCTCGCGCGCAGCCTCCCGGAAGGCGACTGGCATATCGACGGCACGGTGGACGATGCAGCGCTTGCGGTTCTGGGCTTCCTGATGGGCGGCTATGATTTCACGCGTTATCGCAAGGCCAATGGCAAGGCGATCCGACTGGCCTTGCCGGACGGCCTGGACGAAGCCGAACTCCGCCGCATCGCCAGCGCGGTGACGCTGGTGCGCGACCTCATCAACACGCCGACCAACGACATGGGGCCGGATGCCCTCGAAAACGCCGCCCGTGAACTGGCGAAAAAATACACGGCCGACATTGCCGTCACGGAAGGCGATGCGCTTCTGGAAAAGAATTTTCCGATGGTCCACGCGGTCGGTCGCGCTGGCGCCATTGCCCCGCGCCTGATCGATCTTGGCTGGGGCAAGGCGGGCGACCCGAAAATCACGCTGGTGGGCAAGGGCGTCTGCTTCGATACCGGCGGTCTCGACATCAAACCGGCAAGCGGCATGCTCCTGATGAAAAAGGACATGGGCGGAGCCGCCAATGTGCTGGGTCTCGCCTCCATGGTCATGGATGCGCAATTGCCGGTGCGGCTGCGGGTGCTCATCCCGGCCGTGGAGAACTCGATTGCCGGCAATGCCTTCCGGCCGGGCGACGTGCTGCAAAGTCGAAAAGGACTGACCGTCGAAATCGGCAATACCGATGCGGAAGGCCGACTGGTCCTTGCCGACGCCCTGACGCTGGCCGACGAGGAAGAGCCTGAACTCGTGATCGACATGGCGACGCTGACGGGGGCTGCGCGTGTCGCGCTTGGCCCCGACCTGCCGCCATTCTATACGCATGATGACAGGCTTGCCGCTTCCATCGCTCAATGCGCGGAAGCGACAGCGGACCCGCTATGGCGCATGCCGCTCTGGAAGCCCTATGCGCAAAAACTTTCCTCGCGAATCGCCGACATCAACAATGTCACTACCGACGGGTTCGCCGGATCCGTGACGGCAGCGCTTTTCCTCAGCAAATTTATCGAAAAGGCTCGAAGCTGGGCCCATTTCGACATTTTCGGCTGGGTGCCGGTTGAAAAGCCCGCCTCTCCGGTCGGCGGCGAAGCGCAGGCAATACGCGCTCTTTACCAGCTTTTGAAGGAACGCTATCCGGCGCGCTGAATCCGCTTGCCTGAAACGCCGAAAGTAGATTGAATAAAACGGTTCCGAAACAATCCCCGTTTGGGTGGGACCGGATGCCAATTGAGCTGAAGCCGTTGCAGGCGCTGACATTGCTGAGAACCCTGTCGCTGGAACAGGTGCGTGATGAGATGCCCGATCTCACCACGCGGCAGACAGCCATTCTCCTGACCATCTATCTGGAGCCCCCGCCGCATACAGTGCGGGGACTTGCAGCGAAACTGAACGTCACCAAGCCGGTTATCACCCGCGCGCTCGACACGATGGGCGCGCTTGAGTTCGTCTCCCGGCATCGTGATGAAAAAGACCGGCGAAATGTGCTAGTAAAGAGGACGGTCGCCGGTGCACTTTATGTCGAAAAACTGGGCGATCTGGTGATCGCCAAAGCCAGGGAGTTACCACTTTGACCATGCTCGACCGCCGTCTCAACGCCTACCGTCCCGACCTCGCCGATGAAAGGCTGACCGGTCAGGTGGAAGCTGCGCGTTTTGCCGCCGGAACGCCGATGCAGGTTTCCGCCCCGGTTGTCGATCTGCGGGGCGAACCGCGCATGGACAGCGGACCGCAGACCCAGATGATCTTTGGCGATTCCGTCCGCGTCTTCGAGGAAATGGACGGCTGGTCGTGGGTGCAGGCCGAACGCGACGGTTATACCGGTTACGTCTCCTCTGCCGCGCTGGAACGTCCGGCAGGCGAGGCCACGCATATGGTGGTGGTGCCGCGCACCTTTGTTTATCCCGGCTCCGATCTCCGTTTCCCGCACACCAAGGCGCTGTCGCTCGGTTCACGCCTGCGCATCGTCGGGGCTGCCGAGACGCGCGGCACGAAATATGCGCTGCTGGAAAGCGGCGAGGCACTGATTGCAAGCCATCTTGCCCCGGTGAGCGAACATGCGGCGGATTATGTGACCGTTGCCGAAACGCTCCTCCACACGCCCTATCTGTGGGGCGGCACGTCGGGTTTCGGCATCGATTGTTCCGGCCTCGTGCAACTCTCCATGTGGGTGGCGGGCAGAAAGGTTCTGCGCGATTCCGACATGCAGCAGGATGCGCTCGGTGAAATCGTCGAGCCCGATGCGACCTATTCAAATCTGCAGCGCGGCGATCTCGTCTTCTGGAAGGGCCATGTCGCCATCTGCGCATCGCCCGATATGCTGATCCATGCGAGCGGCCATACGATGACGGTTACGCTGGAACCGCTGCAGGACGCGATCAAGCGCATCGCCTATCTCTACAATCTGCCGACGCTTATCCGCAGACCCTGAAAATAAGACAGGGAATTCATGAAGGGGAAGACGACATCGACGATAGCCGCCTTGCTGATCGGCCTCGTCTTGTCTTTTCCTTCCCCCGTTTCGACTGAGAAGGTTGCGCGCATGGCCATTCCCGCCTCGCCTCCCACCTTTGCCGAGGTCAACGGCATCGAAATGTATTACCGGATCGTTGGAAAGGGATCGCCAATCCTGCTCATTCCCGGCGGTCTGTCCGACCAGCACGTGTGGGATGCCCAACTGCCGATTCTCGCGCGTCATCACATGGTGATCGTTGCGGACAGTCGCGGACAGGGGCGTTCCACCCGCACCAAAGATCCCATCACCTACGGGTTGATGGCTGACGATTATGTGGCGCTGCTCGACTTTCTCCGCATCGACAAGGTTGATCTCGTCGGCTGGAGCGATGGGGGCATTATCGGTCTCGACATCGCCATGCGCTACCCCGAACGGCTGAAAAGCCTGTTCGCGCAGGCGGCGAACGTGACGCCTGATGGCAATACCGGCTATGCCGAAGCCCGCGCAGAGGGAAAGCCGATACCGGAACTGCGCCACTATGAGAGCATCGACAGGGAAATCCATGCGCTGTGGGCAAACGAGCCGAACTATACCGGCGAGGAACTCTCGGACATTCGCGTGCGCACGGCGATTGTCATCGGCGACCATGATACGGCCATCTCGCGCGAACATACGGAATTCATCGCCAGCCAGATACCGGGCGCGCAACTGATTATCCTGCCCGATGCCGGACATGGCGTGCCGGTCGAAAATCCGCGCCTTTATGCGCAGACGGTGCTGCGCTTCATTGACGGCAAGAACGCCGACCAAATGAAGACCGCGAACCGGAAAAGCTAAACCCGGTTCGGCAATACGCGGTCGGGCGGGCGATGCCCGTCGACAAAAGCCTTGATATTGATGATGACCTTGTCGCCCATGTCGATGCGCCCCTCCATGGTGGCCGACCCCATATGCGGCAGCAGGACGACCTTGCCTTTTTCCGCAAGGGCCAGCAAACGCGGATTGACCGCAGGTTCGTTCTCGAACACATCCAGACCGGCGCCGGCCAGCTTGCCCTGCTCGATCAGGTCGATCAGCGCATTCTCGTCGATGATCTGGCCGCGGGCCGTGTTGACCATATAGGCGGTCGGCTGCATCAGCGCGATGCGACGGGCAGAGAGCAGATGGAAGGTGGCAGGCGTGGACGGGCAGTTGACCGAGATGATGTCCATCCGGGCCAGCATCTGGTCGAGACTATCCCAATAGGTCGCCTCCAGTTCCTCCTCCACCTGCGGATTGACGCGCTTGCGGTTGTGATAGTGAATGGAAAGCCCGAAAGCCTTGGCGCGGCGGGCGACGGCCGTGCCAATACGCCCCATGCCGACAATGCCGAGGCGCTTGCCCCAGATGCGCCGTCCGAGCATCCAGGTCGGCGACCAGCCCGGCCACTGCCCGTGGCGCTCACCGAGCACATTGGCGCCTTCCACCAGACGTCTTGGCACCGAGAGCAGAAGCGCCAAGGTCATGTCCGCGGTGTCCTCGGTGAGGACATTCGGCGTATTGGTGACGGTTATGCCCCGCTTTGCAGCGGCGGTGACGTCGATATTGTCCACGCCGTTGCCGAAATTCGCGATCAGCTTGAGATTGGGCCCAGCCTGCTCGATTGCCGCGGCGTCGATGACATCCGTGATGCAGGGCACCAGAACGTCCGCCTCTTTCATCGCAGCGATGATTTCCGGCTGATTCATGCGGTGGTCGTCTATATTCAGACGCGCATCAAACAGTTCCCGCATCCGGGTTTCCACTGGGTCCGGCAATTTTCGCGTAAGAACGACCAGCGGTTTCTTCTTGTTCGACATCTCCACCCCATTGTTGAGCAAAGCCCCTGGAACGGCCTGTATTGTAACCAACCGACAGGGCGCGCTCCAAGAAATTTCCTGCACATTTCCAAGGGAAACCTACTCCCACATTTCCCGAAAATGCGTTAACCGAAGCTTCATGTTGAGACCTCCTTAACCAAGGCGGTGCAATATGGGATATTGCTTCGGCTGAACATCTCTATCAAGGCGAAGCGGCAAAGACAAAGAAAAACCGGAAACTTCAGGCGCCTCCTGGAAAACCTGCAATGGCTTTCCGAAGACAGGCGTTAAAAATCAAATAATTCGGTCGGATATCGATCTGTAACGCACAGATGGATGCACGATCTGAAAACAGGACGGCACCGTCGCCTCGCAGCCCCCGTAAACTGCCGAAGCCGCTACCGTTCTGTCGTGACAGGACGGCGAGAGGTCGCAGTTTGTACAGAGTACTTTCGCAACGCTTCATGATGGCCATGCTTGGCTTTCTGGCATTTTTTCTCTTTCTGGCGCCGCTTGGCGCCTCCCAAAACCATGGCGCACAGGCTGCGGAACCCGCCGGCACCTCCGTGGGCGCCAGCGGGCTTCCCGTACCGCGTTTCGTCAGCCTTAAACCGGCCCGCGTCAATCTGCGCGTCGGACCCGGGCGTGACTATGCGGTTTCATGGCTTTTCATGAAGGCTGGATTGCCGGTCGAGATCATCCAGGAATACGATAACTGGCGCCGTATCCGCGATGCGGACGGCACGGAAGGCTGGGTTTACCAGTCGCTGCTCTCCGGCAAGCGAACCGCCATCACCGCTCCGTGGCTCAAGAACAATCAGGGTTCGATGATCAATATGCGCCGCGATGCCAGCGAAACATCGGCGCTTGCCGCCGAGATCGAGCCGGGCGTGGTCGGGACCGTGCGCGAGTGCACCGGTCAATGGTGCCGCCTGGACATGGGCGGGGTCCGTGGCTGGATAAAGCAATCGGACCTGTGGGGCGTTTATCCTGGCGAGGTTTTCGACTGATCCCACTCCTGCGGAACTGACCGAGTTGGACTTCGCGCGGCGGGGCGAAAACCGCCCCGCTAAACAACGCAAATGTCACCAGGCCGGGATCACCGACCCCTTGAATGTCGTGGCAATGAATTCCTTCACTTCGTCGCTGTGATAGGAGGAAATCAGGGTTTTCACCCAGTCGGCATCCTTGTCTGCGGTACGAACGACAAGGATATTGATGTAGGGCGCCTTCTCGCCTTCCCGCACCAGCGGATCGGTTGCCGGATTGAGGCCTGCTTCCATGGCATAGTTGGTGTTGATGACGGCGGCATCGACATCTTCCATCGAACGCGGAAGCTGCGCGGCATCGAGCTCAACGAATTTGAGGTTCTTCGGGTTCTCCACGATATCGAGAGCGCTAACCTTCAGCCCCTTGGACGGATCGAGCTTGATGATTCCGTTTTCGGCAAGCACGAGCAGAGCGCGTCCGCCATTGGTCGGATCATTGGGGATCGCAATCGTCGCGCCGTCGGCCAGCTCCGAAATATTCTTCAGTTTCTTCGAATAAAGCCCCATCGGAAAGTTGACGGTTTCGGCAACGCTCACAATGTCGAAGCCGCGATCGGCCACCTGATTGTCGAGATAGGGCTTGTGCTGGAACGAATTGGCTTCCAGCGCGCCATCCGCAAGCGCCATGTTTGGAATGACGTAGTCAGAGAATTCCTGAATATCGAGTTCCAGGCCGTTCTTCCCGGCGACTTCCTTGACCTTTTCCATGATCTGGGCGTGCGGCCCCGGCGTGACCCCGATCCGGACGGTCTTTGCGAAGGCGCTGCCGGCGGTGAACACGGCAAGAATGGTTGCCGCAACGAGTAGTTTGCGCATGATATCTCCTTGGTACAGGCCCGACTTTAACGTGGGAGGCGATTCAATCGGGACATCAGAATTTCTTTCCTTTTCAGCCCCAAGCGCGCCAATAGGCAACAAAAAAAGCGGCCATGGCCGCTTTCTTTCATTCCCCATCGAAAAAAGACGCCGTTACTGGCCCTTGCGGCGCAGGCGAACGATGATGTCGACATTGACGATTTCCATGCCATCCGGTGCGTCGGGCATATTGGCAACCGTAGGCTGGCCTTTTTCACCGTGTGGAATATCGAACACGACATTTTCCCCTTCGAGGAAGAAATGCTGGTGATCCGAGATATTCGTATCGAAATAGGTCTTCGAGCCCTCGACTGCGATAATGCGCAGCATACCGGCTTCCGTGAACTGGTGCAGCGTGTTGTAAACCGTTGCCAGCGACACCGGCACGTCGGCCATGACGGCCTCTTCGTGCAGGTCTTCCGCAGACAGATGGCGATCGCCCTGCGCGAAGATCAGGCTCGCAAGCGCAACGCGCTGGCGCGTCGGACGCAGGCCCGCGCGGCGGAGCTGCTCTTCCATCGAGACCGTCGAGTGGGTATGTGAAGACTGCATATTCACCGTTGGTACCGTCACGAGCTTGTTGCAAAATCATCAATCGTCAAACGGGCTGTTGCCCATTGCATACTGACATTGATATATGCCGTTGCGAAATAACTATCAATAGCCTTGGGAAATGCGCGGTTTTTCGGATAAACCCCGGATTAATCCAATGCATGATTTTACTGCCGGAAACAGTCTGTGGTAGGGATGTTCCGGTGAAACCTACAATCGGGCCGGATTGCCGGTCGATACAGAATGAACCTCAAGGGAGGCGTAATGGCAGAACAGAAATCAAGCTACGGGTATGAAGAACTCCTGGCCTGCGCGCGCGGCGAGATGTTCGGCCCCGGCAATGCTCAGCTTCCCCTGCCTCCGATGCTGATGGTCCATCGCATCACAGATATTTCCGAAACCGGCGGCGAGTTCGACAAGGGCTATATCCGCGCCGAATATGACGTGCGCCCCGACGATTGGTATTTCCCATGCCATTTCATGGGCAATCCGATCATGCCGGGCTGCCTCGGCCTTGACGGCATGTGGCAGCTGACCGGCTTCTTCCTCGGCTGGCTGGGCGAACCGGGCCGCGGCATGGCCCTCTCCACCGGTGAAGTCAAGTTCAAGGGCATGGTGCGCCCGCATACCAAGCTTCTTGAATATGGCATTGATTTCAAACGCGTCATGCGCGGCCGCCTCGTGCTCGGCACGGCTGACGGCTGGCTGAAAGCCGATGGCGAAACCATCTACCGGGCAACCGACCTGCGCGTCGGCCTGTCGAAGGACAGCGAGGGCCAGTAAGGCGCCCCAATCATCATCATTCACGAGCGCGACTGCAAAAAAGTGAACAGTTTTCATGCGGCCGCGCTCAAAACATGCGAAGATCGCACCTATGTAACCGCGAACAGGCGGCAGTCCGCATGACGGCACGTCGCTCACGGATCAGGTGTAAAGGAGAACGCGATGCGGCGTGTGGTCGTAACGGGTATGGGGATCGTATCCTCGATTGGTAACAACACCGAAGAAGTCACGGCTTCGCTGCGTGAAGCGAAGTCCGGTATCTCCCGCGCTGAGGAATATGCCGAACTCGGCTTCCGCTGCCAGGTGCACGGTGCCCCGAATATCGACGTCGAAGCGCTCGTCGACCGGCGCGCGATGCGCTTCCACGGCCGCGGCACGGCCTGGAACCACATTGCCATGGATCAGGCGATTGCCGATGCGGGGCTTTCCGACGAGGAAGTTTCCAACGACCGCACCGGCATCATCATGGGTTCCGGCGGCCCCTCGACACGCACCATAGTCGATTCTGCCGACATCACCCGCGAAAAGGGCCCCAAGCGCGTCGGTCCGTTTGCCGTGCCGAAAGCCATGAGCTCGACGGCTTCGGCAACGCTTGCGACCTTCTTCAAGATCAAGGGCATCAACTACTCGATCTCCTCTGCCTGCGCGACGTCGAACCATTGCATCGGCAATGCGTTCGAGATGATCCAGTATGGCAAGCAGGACCGCATGTTCGCGGGCGGCTGCGAAGACCTCGACTGGACGCTTTCGGTCCTGTTTGACGCCATGGGCGCCATGTCGTCCAAATATAACGACACGCCGTCGACCGCATCGCGCGCCTATGACAAGAACCGCGACGGCTTCGTGATCGCAGGCGGCGCCGGTGTTCTGGTGCTGGAAGACCTGGAAACCGCACTGGCTCGCGGCGCCAAGATCTATGGCGAAATCGTCGGCTATGGCGCAACATCCGACGGCTACGACATGGTCGCTCCGTCTGGTGAAGGCGCGATCCGCTGCATGAAGATGGCGCTTTCGACCGTCAAGACCAAGATCGACTATATCAACCCGCACGCAACCTCGACCCCTGCCGGCGACGCACCGGAAATCGAAGCGATCCGCCAGGTCTTTGGTTCGGGCGATGCATGCCCGCCAATTGCCGCAACCAAATCGCTGACCGGCCACTCGCTGGGTGCCACAGGCGTGCAGGAAGCGATCTATTCGCTCCTAATGATGCAGAACAATTTCATTTGCGAAAGCGCACATATCGAAGAACTGGACCCTGCCTTCGCGGACATGCCTATCGTTCGCAAGCGCATTGACAACGCTCAGCTCAATACCGTGCTCTCCAATTCCTTCGGATTTGGCGGCACCAATGCAACGCTGGTTTTCCAGCGTTACCAGGGCTGAGGGAGAGGGAAAATATGGAAGGTCTGATGAAAGGCAAACGCGGCCTCGTCATGGGGGTCGCGAATAATCACTCACTCGCCTGGGGAATTTCAAAACAACTCGCAGCACAGGGTGCAGAACTCGCCTTCACCTATCAGGGCGATGCGCTGGGCAAGCGCGTGAAGCCGCTTGCCGAACAGGTCGGTTCGGATTTCGTGCTGCCTTGCGATGTTGAAGATATAGCATCGGTCGATGCGGTCTTTGCCGAAATCGAAAAGAAGTGGGGCAAGCTCGATTTCATCGTTCACGCTATCGGCTTTTCCGACAAGAACGAATTGAAGGGTCGCTACGCAGACGTCACCACGCGCGAAAACTTCAGCCGCACCATGGTGATTTCCGCCTACTCCTTCACGGAAATGGCACAACGCGCCGAAAAGCTCATGAAGGACGGCGGCTCGATCCTGACGCTGACCTATGGCGGATCGACCCGCACCATCCCGAACTACAACGTCATGGGCGTTGCCAAGGCAGCACTTGAAGCCATGGTTCGTTATCTTGCCGCCGATTACGGCCCGCAGGGCATCCGCGTCAACGCGATTTCGGCGGGCCCGGTGCGCACCCTGGCCGGTGCCGGCATCGGCGATGCACGCGCGATCTTCAGCTATCAGCGCCGTAACTCTCCGCTGCGCCGCACCGTCGATATCGATGATGTTGGCAAATCGGCAGTCTATCTGCTGTCAGATCTTTCGAGCGGCGTTACCGGCGAAATCCACTATGTGGATTCCGGTTACAACATCGTCTCCATGCCCACACTGGAAGAGCTGAAAAGCTCCGACGCCGAACGCGGCGACTAAGCCCGCTTCACTCAATAAAAAAACCCGGCAGAAACGCCGGGTTTTTTGTTTTATTTCTTCGCATCGAAGATTTTAAAACCGTTTGCCTCCTCAAGAAGGGTCACATTCTTGAACAGCCCTTTGAGGGTCGTCTCATAAGGCAGTTGACGATTTGCGACCATCAGCAGACGCCCGCCGGTTTTCAACCGTGAAGCTGCCGCGGCAATGAATGCCTGTCCAAGCGACACATCCGTCGCCCGCCCCTCGTGGAAAGGCGGGTTCATGACCACGGTGTCATAGATGCCCGTCAGTTTCTCGCTCGTCACATCGAACCAGTTGAAGCTGATCGGCACCGATGGGCCCAGCCGTTCCAGATTGCCGCGTGCGGCTTCCAGCGCCTCAAAATCAGCCTCATAAAGGTCTATTGCCTTGATGCGATCAGCATACTTCAGGCATTGCGCAGCCAGATAGCCCCAGCCAGCGCCCAGATCGGCGACATTGCCGAAAACGATCTTTTCCATATGCGGCACGAGCAAGGCCGAGCCCTTGTCGATGACGCCGTGCGAAAACATGCCGGGTTCGGTCTGGAACACGTCGTCGATATTGGCGGTAAGCGGCTTCAGGGCGGCGATGAAATCGTCGGTAAGGTCGGCAGGCCTCCTGAGCCAGAACACCACGGCATGGTTCTTCGACATGCGGTCGCTGATTTCGGCAATATTGCCCACCCATTTGCGAAAACTGTCGATGCCGAGCTTCTTGTCGCCCGATACGGCGATCCATCCGCCCGGCTCAACACGCGCCAGAAGCTCCGCAAACCACGCCTCGTTGCGTCCGCGATGTTTTCCGAGCAACAGTAGTCCGCCGGCGAAACGGCGCTCCTCGTCCAATCTGGCGCCTAATCTGGGTACTGCCTTGAAACCTTCCTTTTCCAAGGCCAGCCAGTCAGGGCGCCAGGGTTGCAGGAAAGTGAGCGCCTGTTTCCATTCATCTTCAAGGCGCCGATCCGCAGAAAGACCGCAGCCAAGAAAGGACTGGCCTTCTGCAGGCATATCCAGAATGCCCTGAACGAAGGGGAGAAAGAGAGTTTGTTGTGCCGGTATAATCATGGGCATCATCCATGGTCTTGAAATGAATCCCATGCAACAAAAAAGCGCGCCTCGCGGCGCGCTTTCCGATTTCACAGAAGATGCGACGCTTATTCAGCGTCGGCTTCTTCCTTCTTCTTTTCCTGGGCAATTTCCTTGCCGGTTTCCTGATCGACAACCTTCATCGACAGGCGAACCTTGCCGCGCTCGTCAAAGCCCATGAGCTTGACCCAGACCTTCTGGCCTTCCTTGACCACATCGGTGGTCTTGGCAACGCGGTCGGAAGCCAGCTGCGAAATGTGAACCAGACCGTCACGCGGGCCGAAGAAGTTCACGAAAGCGCCGAAGTCAGCGGTCTTGACGACCGTGCCTTCGTAGATTTCGCCGACTTCCGGTTCGGCAACGATCGAATGAATCCACTTCTTGGCGGCTTCGATTTCCTTGCCGTTCGACGAAGCGATCTTCACCGTGCCGTCGTCTTCGATGTTGATCTTGGCGCCGGTCTTTTCCACGATTTCGCGGATGACCTTGCCGCCAGAACCGATAACATCGCGGATCTTGTCGGTCGGGATGTTCATCACTTCGATGCGCGGAGCAAATTCGCCGAGCTCTTCACGCGAGGTCGACAGAGCCTTGGCCATTTCGCCGAGGATGTGAACGCGACCGCCCTTGGCCTGTTCCAGAGCGACCTTCATGATCTCTTCGGTGATACCGTCGATCTTGATGTCCATCTGCAGCGAGGTGATGCCGTTTTCCGTACCGGCAACCTTGAAATCCATGTCGCCGAGGTGATCTTCATCACCCAGAATGTCCGACAGAACGGCGAAGCGTTCGCCTTCCTTGATCAGGCCCATGGCGATGCCGGCAACCGGACGTGCAAGCGGAACACCTGCATCCATGAGAGCCAGCGACGTGCCGCAAACGGTTGCCATCGAGGACGAGCCGTTCGATTCCGTGATCTCGGAAACGGCGCGGATCGTGTAAGGGAACTGTTCAGCGGAAGGCAGCATCGGATGGATTGCGCGCCAGGCAAGCTTGCCATGGCCGATTTCGCGACGGCCCGGCGAACCCATGCGGCCGGTTTCACCAACCGAGTAAGGCGGGAAGTTGTAGTGCAGCATGAAAGGCTGCTTGTAGGTGCCGGTCAGGGCGTCGATCATCTGTTCGTCTTCGCCGGTGCCGAGCGTGGCAACAACGATAGCCTGCGTTTCACCGCGGGTGAACAGGGCCGAACCGTGGGTGCGTGGCAGGAGGCCGACTTCCGATACAATCGGACGAACGGTCTTCAGATCGCGGCCATCGATGCGGCTGCCGGTGTCGAGAATGTTCCAGCGAACGATCTTGGCCTGCAAATGCTTGAAAATGGTCGCGAACTGTTCCGGCGACATTTCGGTTTCTTCCACGCCTTCGGGGAAGAAATGTTCCTTCGCCTTTGCCTTGGCGGCATCGACGGCGGCATAACGGGCCTGCTTTTCGGTGATCTTGTAAGCGTCGCGCAGATCGTTTTCGACAACGGCCAGCATCTTGGCTTCGAGAGCCGACAGGTCTTCCGGCTGGAAGTCGCGCGGTTCCTTGGCGGCAACTTCAGCGAGCTTGATGATCGCATCGATGACCGGCTGGAAGCCCTTCTGGCCGAAAACAACGGCGCCGAGCATGATTTCTTCGGAGAGTTCCTGTGCTTCGGATTCGACCATCAGCACGGCTTCCGACGTACCCGCGACGACCAGATCGAGCTTCGATTCTGGCATTTCGTCGATATTAGGGTTCAGAACATATTCGCCGTTGATGTAGCCGACGCGTGCGCCGCCAATCGGGCCCATGAAAGGCACGCCCGAAATGGTGAGCGCTGCGGAAGCGGCAACCATCGAAAGGACGTCAGGATCGTTTTCCAGATCGTGCTGGACAACGGTGACGACAACCTGCGTGTCGTTCTTATAGCCATCGACGAAAAGCGGACGGATCGGACGGTCGATCAGGCGCGAAACCAGCGTTTCGTTTTCGCTCGGACGGCCTTCACGCTTGAAGTAGCCACCAGGAATCTTGCCGGCGGCATAGGTCTTTTCCTGATAGTTGACGGTCAGCGGGAAGAAATCCTGGCCTGGCTTCGGCTCCTTGGCAGAAACGACAGTCGCCAGAACGACGGTTTCGCCATAGGTTGCGAGAACGGCGCCGTCAGCCTGACGGGCGATCTTGCCGGTTTCGAGCGTGAGCGGACGACCGCCCCATTCGATTTCTACTTTATGGGTATTGAACATATCTTGTCCTCATGTGGTGATGCCGCGCAAAAGCGCCTGAAGGCATCGCCTCGGTTGGCGGACGGGCCACGGGCAAGACAACGGGAAGTTCGTAAGTGTCAGAACATTCAATTCCGAATACGCTCTGACACGAACTGCCTGCAATCCTGCCCCATGACTGGTCCAGGTCATGAGCCTTGTGGGCTCTGCATAGGCATGACGGAATGCACCCTGTGCGTCGTTTCATGCCAGCGGGCGTTCGCCCGATAGAGCGGATGCGCTCACATATGTTCGCGCTTCAGCTCAATCTGTTGTTTCCAGGCATGTCTTCGTCCCAAAACCGGTTCCCGCTCTTGGGAGACATGCTCACAGTCGCATTTGATCGGTTCGCGGCTATCCGCACGACCAAATGCCCGATAAATCAAACGGGCGACGTTTTGAGGCGTCGCCCGATTTCAACCTTAGCGGCGCAGGCCGAGACGGCCGATCAGCGCCTGATAACGCGCTTCGTCAATGCCCTTGACATAGTCGAGAAGGCGACGACGCTGCGAAACCAGCTTCAGGAGGCCGCGACGCGAATGATTGTCATTCTTGTGGCCCTTGAAGTGTTCGGTGAGGTTGGCGATACGCTCGGAAAGAACGGCAACCTGTACTTCAGGAGAACCGGTGTCGCCTTCCTTGGTGGCGTATTCCTTGATAAGTGCTTGCTTGCGCTCAGCAGTAATCGACATCGTAACACCCTTTCTAGATGAGAGGAAAACCAGACGCCCGGGCCGGGATGTCGTCCAGCGCGGGCCATTTACACGATCTGACATGCTGTTACGCATGATCGATGAGGGGCATATAGTGCAAAATTGGCAGGAATGCCAGTCTCAATTCAATTTGCCGCCTCACCGCCATCTTCCGACGAAACGTCAGCCGGTTGTGAAAACCCGCTTCGGCTTGAACTGTCCATGTTCGATATAGCCGATGGCGAGCAGTTTTCCGCGTGTGGTGACACAGGCTTCATCTGCCTCCAGAGGTGCATCGCGTCCGCGCAGGATCACCGGATTGCCGAGACGCACACGCTGCGCCTGATCGTCGGAAAGCGCCACCTGCGGCAGGCAGTCGAGGGCAGCACCCGTATCGATGACCAATGCGTCGATCGCCGAAAAATCCCGGCGAGGAGCCGGCTCCGCGATATTGCCGTCCTCATCCTTCGGCGGGAGCGGCGGCCATGCCTGTTCCAATTCTGCCAGCGTCACGGAATCCTCTTCCGTGAACGGGGCAACTTCGATGCGGCGCAGCTCCGAAATATGGCCGTAGCAGCCAAGGTCACGCCCCATGTCGCGCGCCAGCGAGCGCACATAGGTGCCCTTGGAGCATTCGACTTCGAACTCGGTGCAGTCGGCATCCGGAATGCCCACGATTTCCAGACGGTCGATCTCGACTTCGCGGGAAGGGATTTCGACCGTTTCGCCTTCACGGGCGAGGTCGTAGGCGCGCTCGCCGTCGATCTTGATAGCCGAGAACTGCGGCGGAACCTGTGAAATGACGCCCGTATAATTGGGCAGCAGCGCTTCGATATCCGCGCGCGACGGGCGCTTGTCCGCTGTCTTGGTCGGCTGGCCTTCCAGATCGTCGGTGGAACGTTCCTCGCCCCAGGTCACCGTAAAACGGTAGATCTTGGTTCCATCCATGACATAAGGCACGGTCTTGGTCGCTTCGCCAAGCGCTATGGGCAGCATGCCGGAAGCAAGCGGATCGAGTGTACCGGCATGGCCGGCCTTTTCGGCATTGAACAGCCACTTGATCTTCGAGACCGCCTCGGTCGATCCCATCCCTTTCGGCTTGTCGAAAATAACCCAGCCGGATATCGGGCGACCTTTTTTCTTGCCCCGTCTTGCCATGCTTTACTCGTCTCCATTGCCGGAAGCCTTGTCTGCCCCCCGGTCTTCTTCATCGTGATGCCCAAGGTCGCGGGCGACTTCCGGCGAGCGGAGCAGCGCATCGATCTTGGAAAAATTGTCAAAGCTGGTATCGGCCCGGAAGCGGAATTCGGGCATGTACTTCATCTGGCTGAGGCTGGGCGCCATGCGTCCGCGAATGAACTTTGCATTTGCGGCGAGCGCCTTGATAACGGCCTGCGTGTCGGCATCCCCGAGCGGGGTGATGAAGCAGGTCGCGATCTTGAGGTCGGGCGACATACGCACTTCCGAAACGGAAATCACGGTGCGGGCAATGAGATCGTCGCGGATTTCCCCGCGCTGCAGCACCTGCGCCAATGCGTGGCGCACCTGCTCGCCGACGCGGAGCTGGCGCTGGGAAAGGCCGCCCGAGCCTTTTGGATCTGGAGAACGTGCCATGGCTATATCCTCGATAAACAGCCGCCAATCGGCATCCAGCCGCGAAGGACTGTCCGACAACATGACTACAAATTGGCAGGCGTAATAATACGCAACTTACCACAATCCAGCCGGGAGTCAGACCCTCTGGACCGGATAATGAAAAGCCGGGCCGCCTTACGGCAGCCCGGCGAGACAGTAATCAGAGTGTGCGCGAAACGTGTTCGACGCGGAAGGCTTCGATGACGTCGCCTGCGCGAATGTCGTCGTAGTTCTCGAACGCCATGCCGCACTCCTGACCGGCCGGGACTTCCGACACTTCGTCCTTGAAGCGCTTGAGCGTCTTGAGCTTGCCTTCGTGGATAACCACGTTGTCGCGAATGAGGCGGACGCCTGCACCACGCTCGACCTTGCCTTCGGTGACACGGCAACCGGCAACCTTGCCGACCTTGGTGATGTTGAAGACTTCGAGAATCTCGGCATTGCCAAGGAAGGTTTCGCGACGCTCCGGCGACAGAAGACCCGACATAGCTGCCTTAACGTCATCGATGAGATCATAGATGATGTTGTAGTAGCGGATTTCGATGCCCTGCTGATCGGCCGCGTCGCGTGCCTGCTTGTTGGCGCGGACGTTGAAGCCAATGATCGCGGCGTTGGAGGCTTCGGCCAGCGACACGTCGCTTTCCGTGATGCCGCCTGCGCCCGAATGGACGATGCGGGCGCGAACTTCGTCGGTGCCGAGCTTGTCCAGCGCATTGGTGATGGCTTCGATGGAACCCTGCACGTCACCCTTGATGACGAGCGGGAATTCCTTCGTGCCTGAAACCTGAAGCTGGTTCATCATCTGCTCGAGCGAACCGCGTGCACCGGACTGGCGAGCGACGGCCTTGTCGCGCGCCAGGCGCTGGCGGTACTCGGCGATTTCACGCGCCTTGGCTTCGTTGGCAACGACTGCGAAACGGTCACCCGCCTGCGGCGTACCCTGAAGGCCGAGGATTTCGACCGGCATTGCCGGACCGGCTTCCTTGACATGCTCGCCACGGTCATTGACCAGAGCGCGCACGCGGCCCCATTCGCTGCCCGCGACCAGAATGTCGCCGGGATGCAGCGTACCGGTCTGAACCAGAACGGTTGCAACCGAACCACGGCCACGATCAAGCTGGGCTTCAACGACGACGCCTTCAGCCGTACGCGTGGGATCGGACTTGAGGTCAAGAATTTCAGCCTGCAACAGAATTGCTTCAAGCAACTTGTCGAGGTTGATCTTGTTCTTCGCCGACACTTCCACGTCGAGCACTTCACCGCCCATCGATTCCACGAAGACTTCGTGCTGCAGCAGGGCAGTGCGAACCTTCTGCGGATCGGCAGCAGGCTTGTCGATCTTGTTGATCGCCACGATGATCGGGACACCAGCCGCCTTGGCATGGTTGATCGATTCAATCGTCTGCGGCATCACGCTGTCGTCGGCGGCAACCACCAGAATGGCAATGTCGGTCGCCTGCGCACCACGGGCACGCATCGCGGTGAATGCGGCGTGGCCCGGCGTATCGATGAAGGTGATCTTCTGGCCGTTCTGTTCGACCTGATAGGCACCGATATGCTGGGTGATGCCACCGGCTTCGCCGGACACGACGTTGGCATGACGAATGGCGTCGAGCAGCGAGGTCTTACCGTGATCGACGTGGCCCATGATGGTCACGACCGGAGGACGGGAAACCAGTGCGGCTTCGTTGTCGGCAACGCCAAAGATGCCTTCTTCGACGTCCGATTCCGCAACGCGCTTGACGGTGTGGCCAAACTCTTCAGCGATCAGCTGCGCCATATCGGCGTCGATCACGTCGCCCGGCTTCATCATCTGGCCCTGCTTCATCAGGTACTTGATGATGTCGACGGAGCGCTCGGTCATACGCTGGGCAAGTTCCTGCAACGTGATGGTTTCAGGAATGGTCACTTCACGCGAAATCTTTTCGCGGGTTTCCTGCATCTGCGAACGCTTGAACTTTTCCTGACGGCGGCGCATCGCCGAAAGCGAACGCGAACGGCCCTCCTCCTCAAGATTGCTCGTGAGAGTGAGCTTGCCGCGACGGCGGTCATCTTCGCCCTTCACAACCTTCGGTGCACGCACTTCCGGCTTGGCAGGGGTGCCACGACGGACTGCGCCGCGACGGTCATCATCGTCATCCGACTGACCGGGCTTGCGAAGCTGGCTCTGCGGAAGCGGCTTGCCCGGAATCGGAGCCGCATCGGCAAGGCTTGGCGCCATCGGACGCGGCCCGCCCTGTTGCGGACGGCCACCTTGCGGTGGGCGACTGCCCTGAGGACGACCGGCCTCACGCGGACGATTGCCTTGCGGCGCCGGGCGCGCGTCATCGCGACGCTCGGTGCGGGCTTCGGGCTGCGGCATACGCTTGGCGGCTTCTTCCTCGGCCTTGCGGCGGGCATCAGCCTCGGCCTTGAGACGAGCTTCCTCTTCCGCCTGGCGACGGGCAGATTCTTCACGTTCCTTGGCGCGGCGTGCTTCTTCCTCGGCGCGACGCTTGGCTTCCTCGACAGCGCGGGCGCGTTCTTCGACTTCGCGTACCTGTGCTTCCTCGAGTGCGCGGCGACGCGCATCCATTTCTGAGCGCGACAGCGTGTTGAGAACCATGCCGGAGCGGTCGGACGGACGCGGGCGCTGTGCCTGCTGTCCACCGGGGCGCTGCTGCATCGGGCGCTGCTGCGCGACATGCGGCTTCGTTACCGAAGCAGCAGGTGCCGCCGGCTTGGGTGCCGGAGTTGCAGGTGCTGGCGCACGCACTGCCGGAGCGGGCTGTGCAGCCTGGGCAGGCTGCGCGGCTTGAGCCGGTGCAGGGGCTGCAGGCGCAGGAGCCGCCGGGGCAGGAGCAGCAGGCCGTGGGGCCGCCGCTTCGACTTCCGGCTTCTCGTCAGGCCGCGAGAATTTGCGCTTCTTCGTTTCAACGACGACAGCCTTCGTGCGGCCGTGGCTGAAATTCTGGCGCACGGTGCTCTGCTCGACGCCTGGCCGCTTCATGGTCAGCGTCTTCTTCGTATTAACGCTCAGCGTCTTGTCGTCGTTCGTTTTATCGCTCATTACGTTTCCGTTTCCTTCGCGGCTCCGGCCGCTCTACTCGAGCATTATCCAACGCGACCCGGTCATGTTGGATAAAGCTCCAGTCATCCGCTTCAACGTGCAATCCCATCCGGGGCCTGCCAACCCCCTCCAGAGCTGCACTCTACTCCGAGTCCGATGCGCTTTCACCGCGATAGCGATGCAATATAAGCGCCCGCTTTACGAACCCGGCTGCCGCCTTTCCTTCAAGTACGGCTGCATGTATCACATTTCCGCCCCCAAATGCCAAATCCATTTCTTCTCCCGTAAAAAGAGAGAACGAAGGGATTTCCGGACCATCCAGATGCACCACGGCACGGCGAGCCTGATCAAGCTTGCGTACGCCGTCGGCAGCGGCTTCCCTTGCGTGCAACACCATGGCGGCTGCCCCAGTACGGATTGCCTGATCCACCTTGGTCGAGCCCGACACCACAGCACCGGCCTTGCGGGCCAGAGCGAGACTGCCGAGAGCAGATTTCGTCAGCAGCTGGTCAACCAGCGCGCCAAGATCCGCCTGCGGCGTTACACCTTCTTTCAGCGCCCGCGCAAAAAGCTTGCGCTTGACCGCTTCATCCACCAGACGGCGCTCGGCCTTGACCCAGCATCCCCTGCCCGGCAGATTTCGTTTCAGATCCGGCACGACGGAACCATCGGGACCAGCCACGAACCGGATCAAATCATCGGCAGAACCGCTTTCGCGCGTTACGATACAGGTTCTGTCATTCATATCCTGCTCCACGCGTACTCCAGTCTTGCCACATCGCGGTCTGCCCGCACATCGGACCCAACGCGGGCGCTGTACCAGAGCGAAAGACCCACCACAACCCGTTAGAGCGCCATGGGTCCTCATAAACGCACAAAGGACGCTCCAAACCGATGAATCCAAGCATCGCGCTTTCCGAAAATCCCAACCGATTTTTCGGGTGGATGCTCAGGACGGCCACCACCGCCCTCGAAAGCCGGACTGGCCGATCAATCCGGATGAACGACGGCCATTTTCAGAACTCAATTGCGAGAGCCGCACAGCTTACGCCTGAAATGAACCAGACGTAAGAGCCACGCGGCCCTCCTGTTCCAGCAGGCTTCTTAAGAAGCTGCTTCCTCTTCGCCAGCTTCGGCTTCTTCTTCCTGAGCCGATGCCAGTTCTTCTTCCGTGATCCATCCTGCCTTCAAACGCGCAGTCAGCACCATCTGTTCCGCATCGACGCGCGAAACGTCAAACGGGGAGAAGATGCCGCTATGGGCGACGGTTTCGCCGTCCTTGCGTTCACGCCAGCCGACCAGATCATCAACAGCATAACCGGCAAAGTCCTCGATCGTCTTCACGCCGTCTTCACCGACAGCCACCAGCATCGCCGTGGTGATGCCCGGCAGTTCGCGCAGTTCATCCGCGACGCCCAGTTCCTTGCGGCGATTATCCTGTTCGCTTTCGATGCGATCCAGATATTCGCGGGCGCGTTCCTGGATTTCGCCAGCCGTATCGTCGTCGAAGCCATCGATGGAGGCAATTTCGCCCGGCTCGACATAGGCCAGTTCCTCGATCGAGGCAAAGCCCTCGGAAGCCAGAACCTGACCGACCATCTCGTCGACGTCGAGCGCTTCCATGAAAAGGGTCGAACGTTCGGCGAATTCCTTCTGGCGACGTTCGGATTCTTCGTCTTCCGTCAGGATGTCGATGTCCCAGCCGGTGAGTTGGGAAGCCAGACGCACGTTCTGACCGCGACGACCGATTGCAAGTGATAGTTGGTCATTCGGGACGACAACTTCAATACGTTCGGCATCTTCATCGAGAACAACCTTGGCAACTTCAGCAGGCTGAAGCGCATTGACGATGAAGGAAGCCGCATCCGGCGACCACGGAATGATGTCGATCTTCTCGCCCTGCAGTTCGCCGACGACGGCCTGAACGCGGGAGCCGCGCATGCCGACGCAGGCGCCGACCGGATCGATGGAAGCGTCACGCGAGACGACCGCGATCTTGGCGCGGGAACCCGGATCGCGGGCAACCGACTTGATTTCGATGATGCCGTCGTAGATTTCCGGCACTTCCATGGTGAAAAGCTTCGCCATGAAGGACGGATGGGTACGCGACAGGAAAATCTGCGGACCGCGCTGTTCGCGACGCACGTCGTAGACATAGGCGCGGATGCGGTCGCCGTAACGGAAAGCTTCACGCGGGATCAGTTCGTCACGACGCACGATGGCTTCGCCACGGCCCAGATCAACGATCACATTGCCGTATTCGACGCGCTTCACAGTACCGTTGACGATTTCGCCGACACGGTCCTTGTATTCGTCATACTGGCGGTCACGCTCGGCTTCGCGCACTTTCTGCACGATGACCTGCTTTGCCGACTGCGCGGCGATACGGCCGAAATCCATCGGCGGAAGCTGGTCAGCGATGAAATCACCAATCTGTGCGTCCGGGTTGCGATCACGGGCGGTGAAGAGCGAAATCTGCGTCGCGTAATCCTCGACGTGTTCAACGACTTCGAGCAGGCGCTGCAGCTTGATCTCACCGGACTTCGCATTGATGTCCGCGCGAATGTTGCTTTCCTGGCCGTAACGTGAACGCGCCGCCTTCTGGATCGCATCGGCCATGGCCGCAAGAACGATCTCGCGGTCGATCGACTTCTCGCGTGCGACCGCATCGGCGATCTGCAGAAGCTCCAGCCTGTTAGCACTGACTGCCATTGGACTCTCCTTGGTGTCGCATCCGGCTCCTCAAGATGCCGGACGCCTGAAACTTATTCTTTATCTTCTGCTTCGTCCGATGCGGCTGCGTCGGACTGCCCGTCCGCTTCATCGCTACCGAGATCGTCACCCGGAATGCGGCCTTCGCGCAGGGCCTTGTCCTTGCGCAACGCATCGCGGATCAGGTCATCGGTCAGAACGAGGCGCGCATCCGAGATCAGATCGAATGGAATGCGCACGACAGGTTCGCTGCCATAGGAAATCTGATCGCTTTCGATCACGACGGATTCCGCATCGCCCAGAACGATACGGCCACGAAACTTCTTGCGGCCTTCATGAACGATGGAAGTTTCCACCTTTGCAATGTGACCGGCCCAGTCGGCGAAGTCCGACTTGCGGACCAGAGGGCGGTCGATACCGGGAGAGGAAATCTCCAGATGGTATTTTCCATTGATCGGATCTTCCACGTCGAGAACCGGCGCAACGGTGCGGCTGACCAACTCGCAATCGTCGACCGTCATCGTGCCGTCGGGACGCTCGGCCATGATCTGCAAGGTCTGGCCGTTGAGGCCGGAAAGGCGCACACGCACAAGGCGGAAACCCAGCGTATTGAGCACCGGCTCCACAATGCCTGCTACTTTTGCATCGATGCCTGTTTCGCGAATGATACGCTCATCCGGGCCTGCGGCTTCAATTGCCTGTTCCTGTTCCGTCACTCGATAAACCTTTTTACAGAGCCGTAAGTAACAAAAAAGAGCGGGTCCGGGAGGGCCCACTCTTGTTCAAACGACCAAGAATTTGAAACCTATATACCAGCGGAAGCGGATTTTTTCAAGACCGCTTCTGCTGTTCGATTCATTCCGTTTACGCCCAGCTGCTTCAACGGCGGATAAAGGTCAGATAGGCGGCGCGGCGTCCCTCGCGAAAAGCCTTTGCTTCATAGCGCGTGCCCGGCCAGCCTTCATAGGCATCATTCCAGTCGGACGGACCGTCCGCCTGCCAGTCGAACGCCAGATGGCGGCGACAATGCTGGAGCGTCCAGTTGACGTAATGTTCGATATCCGAAGCAAAACGGAATTTCGCGCCGGGCTTCAACACGCGAGCGAAGCGGTCCAGATTGGCGTCGCTCACGAAACGGCGTTTCCAGTGGCGGCGCTTGTGCCATGGATCGGGATAGAAAAGATCGATGCCCGTCAGGGAAGCATCCGGCAGCCAGTCCAATACCGCCGTCGCATCCTCATCATAGAGGCGCAGGTTTTGCCGCGGCTCTGCATCCAGTGCCGCCAGCATCTTGGCCATGCCGTTGATGAACGGTTCGACGCCAATGAAGCCTGTCTGCGGATAGCGGCCGGTTTCGTGGTGCAGATGCTCACCGCCGCCGAAGCCAATCTCCAGACGCACGGCATCAACCTTTGCGTCAAAGAGCGTGCGCAAATCCTGCGGTGCCGGATTTTCGACATCGATCTTCAGGCGCGGCAGAAGATCCTCGAACAGGTTCTTCTGGTGGCTCCGCAAAGGCTTGCCGTGGCGACGGCCGAAGAAATTTCCGGCACCGCGCAGAGGATGAGATTCTTCAGTCATACTTTATCCGTGGGCATCATATCTGGTGCTCTATCCATCTATTTTGACGCGCATCTAGTCCGAAAACCGTTTCACACTTTTCGGGATGTGCTCCAATAGCAGAAGAGCGCGATCCAAGACCGCGCTCCTCGAAAATCGTCGGCACACATAATGCCAAGCGGCTTTAGATGCAACTTCCCGCCGGAACTTACGCCACCGCAGCCTTCAGAGCCTTGGTCAGGTCCGTCTTCTCCCAGGAGAAGGAACCGTCACGGCCCGGCTTGCGGCCGAAATGACCATAAGACGAGGTCTTGGCATAGATCGGCTTGTTAAGGTCTAGATGCTTGCGGATGCCCGTCGGCGACAGGTCCATGACTTCACGCAGCGCTTCCTCGACCGCAGATTCGGCCACCTTGCCGGTGCCATGCAGGTCGACATAGACCGACAGCGGCTGTGCAACGCCGATGGCATAGGAAAGCTGGATCGTGCAGCGGTCGGCAAGTCCGGCGGCAACCACGTTCTTGGCGAGATAACGGGCAGCATAAGCGGCGGAACGGTCAACCTTGGTCGTGTCCTTGCCGGAGAATGCACCGCCGCCATGCGGAGCGGCACCACCGTAAGTGTCCACGATGATCTTGCGGCCGGTCAGCCCGGCATCGCCGTCCGGTCCGCCAATGACGAACTTGCCGGTCGGATTGATGTACCAGTTGCAGTTGGCGGCTATCGGAAGGTCGCCGAGCGCTTCGCGGATATAGGGTTCGACAACCGAACGGACCTTTTTCGAATCCCAGCTTGCATCCAGATGCTGCGTGGAAAGAACGATCTGCGTAACCTCGGCGGCCTTGCCGTTCTCGTAGCGCACCGTGACCTGGCTCTTGGCGTCAGGACCGAGCTTGCCCGCGTCGCCCTCGCCCTTGTGGCGGGCTTCGGACAGCTTTTCCAGAATCTTGTGCGAATAATAGATCGGCGCCGGCATGAGATCGGGGGTTTCACGGCAGGCATAGCCGAACATGATGCCCTGATCGCCCGCACCTTCTTCGCCCTGACGGTCAGCAGCGTTGTCCACGCCCTGCGCGATGTCGGCGGATTGCGGATGCAGAAGCACGTCGATCTTCACGGTCTTCCAGTTGAAGCCGTTCTGTTCGTAACCGATTTCGCGGATCGCCTTGCGGGCCGCCGAACGGAACCGCGAAGGATTGATGAGCGGATGCCCGGCAGCATCATGGGCGATGGTGCCGTCCTTATTCTTCTTCAGGAAAGTATCCGGCACGCGCACTTCGCCGGCGATGACGACGCGATTGGTGGTCGCAAGCGTTTCACAGGCAACACGGACAGACCACGGATCGACGCCGGTGCGGCGCGCTTCCTTGTAGATCATGTCCACGATTTCATCGGAGATGCGGTCGCAAACCTTGTCCGGATGGCCTTCGGACACAGATTCGCTGGTGAAGAGATAAGAACTGCGCGACACGGGTAACCCCTCTTGAAAATCCAACGGAGAATATCTCCGCCATGGAAACACAGTAGCGCCCGGAACAGGTTCCAGCGTTCCGGGCACGGTAATGTGTTAGCGAAGTTGGGATTAAACCGTCAATGCATATTCTTGTTGCGACAGCGCCTCGGCACGAAAATTCGTTCCGCACGGCATTTTCCGACTGTTCCGGCGCCATGAAGCGCCAAGTCCGGCGGGGCACGGCCATGCCCCGCACCTATCGCCTTTTCAGGATATGCAGTCAGTCAGCGTCCGCAGCGAGCGACTTCACGAGATCGATGATCTTGCGGCGCACTTTCGGATCTGAAATTTTCGTGAAGGCGCGGGTCAGCTGAACGCCTTCATTGGAATTCAGGAAGTCGACAACGTAGGTCGCTTCATTATCTTCTGCAAAACCGGCCTGGTTCGAGGAACCTGGTGCGTCTTCAAAAAAGAAGGAGACCGGGACATTCAGAATTGCCGAGATCGCCTGAAGGCGGCTTGCACCGACGCGGTTGGTGCCTTTCTCGTATTTCTGGATCTGCTGAAAGGTAATGCCGAGATTTTCGCCTAGTTTTTCCTGACTGAGGCCCAGCATGTTACGACGAAGACGGATGCGGCTGCCGACATGCACGTCAATGGGGTTGGGCTTCTTTTTATTCTCAATCATACAACTGTCACTCCTCGCAGCTGCGAGCTTTCATTCATGCTCTGTTCATCTGAACAGCGATAACAATAAGTTTTGGGAGGTAGTCTGACGATTTTCCGCAAAAACCGTCGCCGCCGAGCCATAACATCGTAACAATATTAGTCTGTCAATGAAAACGCCTGCCGATTGGCAGTCGGAGAGCCACGCTCACCGCGAGTAAGGTTAACAGCGCTACCAGAGATTGTCGCGAGCCGGGCGGCGTGCTCCAAAATGGTGCACGAGTTGACGGTAGGTAAGCGTCAATGACCCCGACGGCATCATGCGCAAGGCCGTCAGTGATTCGACCATAAGCATCCACCACCGCTGAAAGACCATTATTGGCTGCGCGAATGAGGGGCAGCCCCTGCTCCACGGCCCGCACCTGTGCCTGTCGAAAATGCTGGTATGGTCCCGGCGTATCGCCATACCACGCGTCATTCGTCACATTTATGATGGCGCCTGCCGCCTGTCCGGAATAGCCGAGTTCGTCCGGGAAAATCGCCTCATAGCAGATCAGCGGCAGAAAGCTTGTGCCATCTTTCACGGTCAGCGCCCGGCGCGTGGTGCCGGCGGTAAACCCGCCGGGCATTTCCACCACTTCCTGAAGCCCAAGCTTGCGAAGAAAATTCTCATAAGGCAGATATTCGCCGAAGGGGACGAGATGCACCTTGTCGGCGGCATCAACGATGACGCCCCGGTCATCGATCGTGTAAATGGAATTATAATAGCGCGGCTCGCCGCCACCGGATGCCTTTTCTTCACGAACGGCACCGGTAAGCAGCACCTGACCGTCCTGCAGAACTTCGCCGATCCGCGAAAGAGCCTCGGGCGTTGAGGTGAGGATATAAGGAACTGCCGTTTCGGGCCATATGATCACATCGGGCTTCGGCTTGCCTTCGGCGGGTGCTTCCGCCGTCAGGGATACCAGCTTGTCGAAAATGGACCGGCGTTCGGCATTATCCCACTTCATGGTCTGGGCGATGGATGGCTGAACGATACGAACCGCGAGCGAGGTTTTTTCCTCGCCCAATGCGGGCGCTTGTGAAAGCGTCCACGCACCGAAGCCGATATGGGCAGCGAAGAGTATCAGGGCAAATGCAATGCCCGTCTTTGCAAACCGCCCGCCGATCAGCAATGCTGGTGCGCCAAAGACAAACACTGCCAGGGCGCTCATCCCGGTGAGGCCAAGCACGGCGACCGATTGCATCAGAAGCGGCGTTGGCATGATGGCATAGCCGATGGCGTTCCACGGGAAACCGGTGAACAGAAAGAGGCGCAGCCACTCCGCCAGCGCAAAGCCGAACGCAAGCGCAACGATGCGCCCCAAGCCGTCAGACCAGAAGACACGCGCGACCATCGTCGCAAGCGCGTAGAACAGAGCCAGAAATGCAGGGAGGCCCAAAACCGCCAGCGGCAGGGCCCAGGCAAACTGGTCCGCATCGATGAGCAGCGCCGTGCCGATCCACCACAGCCCGGAAACGAAATGACCGAAGCCGAACCACCAACCGACCATTGCTGCGGGAAGCAGGCGCCTGACCGGACCGGCATTCGCATTGGCGATAGCGCCATCGATCAGCCAGACGAGAATTGGAAAAGAGATGAAGCCCGCCACAAAGATATCGAAGGGCGGCTGAGTCAGTGTGGCGAAGGCACCACTCAGAAAAGCGGCCAGCGCACGACGCCAGCCGCTCGACAGAATGATTTTCCCCGCCAGCCTTTCGATCATCCGGCCTCTTTGGGGGCGTCGGTTGCCGTTTCGGCTTGTGCGGGCTGTTCTCCCGGCTTGGCGGATACGACAGCGCGTTGCTGGCGGCGACGGTCAGCCGCGGAAAGCGGCACGATACGCACTTTCTTTACCCGGCGCGGATCGACTTCCAGCACGTGGAATTCGTAGCCCGGAATTGCCTGAACGACCTCGCCGCGAACCGGAATGCGCCCGAGAACCGAGAAGATCAGACCGCCGACCGTATCGACGTCCTCGCCATGCTCGCCAACTTCGAAAGACGGGCCGATCTTTGCGGCCAGTTCCTCCAGATCGGCGCGTGCATCCACGACGAACACGCCGTCGGCTTCTTCGGCGATCATGATTTCTTCGTCGTCATGTTCGTCTTCGATATCGCCGACGACCATTTCGACAATGTCTTCCAGCGAGACCAGACCATCGGTGCCGCCATATTCGTCGATGACCAAAGCCATCTGGATATGGGTCGCCTGCATCCGCGCCATCAATCCGCTCGCCATCATGGATGGCGGCACGAACAGGACCTTGCGCATGAGATTGAGTTCACCGATCGTCTTGGTGAGATCGATGCGGCCCATGTCGAACTTGGCGGCCTTGTCTTCGGCTGTCGCCTTGCTGCGCGTGGTACTGCGGCGCGTGGTCTTCTGACGGGCCTGCTTGGTGATGTAGTTGAGAACATCGCGGATATGGATCATGCCGCGCGGGTCGTCCAGCGTTTCGGCATAGACCGGCATACGCGAATGGCCGGATTTTTCGAAAAGCTCCAGCACTTCCCAGAGCGGCGTGGAAATTTCCACGGCCTCGACGTCGGCGCGCGGAATCATCACGTCTTCAACGCGGATTTCGCGCAGGCGCAGGATATTGTGCAGCATCGCCTTTTCTTCGGGCGAGAATGCTGAATCCTGTTCGCTTGCCGTGCTGGAAAGGGCATCGGCCAGATCTTCACGCAGCGAAGATGATTGGCGCGAGCGCATGAACGGGAAAATATTCGACAACAGGGAACGCTTTTCGGCCACTACGGACCGCTGCGTACTTTGCCCTTCGGCGTCTTGAGTCTCGCTGCGATTTTCGCCAGCGGACGGGGGGTGCGATGTTTGATCAGCCATGGTCAATCGTTGTTAAGGTCTCAATCGGATACAGCATAAGGGTCGGGGATGGCAAGAGCATGAAGGATTTCACGCTCGCGGCCCTCCATCACCTCCGCTTCCGCATCGGTTTCGTGATCGTAACCCAAAAGGTGCAAAAAGCCATGCACGACAAGGTGTACAAGGTGGTTTTCGAGCGGCTTTCCCTCTTCAAGAGCCTCTCGCTCGAGGGTTTCCCGCGCGATGATGATGTCGCCCAGCATCGGTCCCGGCTGCGATCCGGCCTTGACCGGAAATGCCGGAAACGACAGCACATTGGTCGGCTTGTCCTTGCCACGCCATTCGGCATTCAGGGTCTGGATCGATGCATCATCCGTGAAGACGACACTGAGTTCGCTTGCTGCGCTTTTCAGTCCAAGGTTGGACCAGGCGGCCTCGACGGACTTTCTGACGAGCCCTTCAAGGGCGTTTTCGTCCTGCCAGTTGCCGGCTTCGATCATGATATCGATATGGATCGCGTTATTTGACACGTTCTGCGGCGGCTCTCCATGCTGGTTAGCCGCATCATCCTTTCAGTTATTAGAGCGCCGTGCGTCCAATCAGACGCACAGAAGCCTTTGCTTGAGCATAATTTTCCCGATCAAAGCAGGATCAGAAATCAGCCGGTGGACCGATTTCCCTGCGCAGGCGGTTCGGCTTTTCGGAATCATGCTCTGGAAAGCTGCCTGCCAAGAGACAGACAGCCTTTGTTAAATCGTGATTCCAGCAGGCAATTGCAAGATCATTCCGAACGCGCGTGCTGTTTCCCGTCGCGGTCGTAAGCGCCGACGATTGCTGCCACCAGCGGATGGCGAACAACGTCTTTCTCCGTAAAGCGCACCTTGATGACGCCTTCGACATCATCCAGCACGCGAAGTGCTTCCACGAGGCCCGATTTCTGCCCCGGCGGAAGGTCGATCTGGCTTGGATCGCCGGTCACGATCATGCGCGAACCCTCGCCAAGGCGGGTCAGGAACATTTTCATCTGCATGGAGGTCGTGTTCTGCGCCTCATCGAGAATGACCGCAGAATGCGCCAGCGTACGCCCACGCATGAAGGCAAGAGGTGCAATTTCGATCACACCCGCGGTAATGGCACGTTCCACCTTTTCCGCCGGCATCATGTCGTAGAGCGCATCGTAAAGCGGGCGCAGATAGGGATCGACCTTTTCCTTCATGTCGCCCGGCAGGAAGCCCAGACGTTCCCCCGCCTCGACAGCGGGGCGGGACAGGATGATGCGTTCCACCAGACCGCGTTCGAGAAGCATGGCGGCATGAGCAACGGCAAGATAGGTCTTGCCGGTACCGGCCGGTCCGACGCCGAACACCAGCTCCGACCGGTCGAGTGCCCGCATATAGGCATCCTGCGTCGGCGTGCGGGCAAAGATCGTCTTCTTGCGCGTGGAAATCTGGGCTGCGGAAAGCTTGCCCTTGTTTTCCATGGTCGGCAGCGTCAACTGGTCATCGGCAGCGATTGCCATGCGGAGTGCGCCATCCACATCGGATGGTCCAAGCTCATGACCTTTCTGCAGCGTGGCATAAAGATGATCGAGCGCGCGCCGCGCCTGCTCGGTCGCGGTCGGCTCACCCCGGATCGACAACTGGTTACCCTTGGAGCGGACATCCACGCCAAGCTTCTGTTCGATACGGGCAAGGTTTTCATCGAACTGACCGTAAAGCGCGCTGGCAAGACGGTTGTTGTCGAAGGTGAGCACGATATGGGCCATATCCGAGGCCCCGGTCGTCGGGCTTTTTTGCGTTTGATTGGTTGGCTTGGCAGACTTCAGCTTTTCCGTAGCGCTCAACCGTATCTCCTTAAAGCACAATCCTGAAAAGTAGGGGACTTTTCAGACCAGACTATGCATGAACGCAAACCGTCCACACACTGCAATCATAGTCTCGACAGGATTACCGGCAAGCGACTCAATACGCCGAAATTTTCTGCCTCGGCATCATCATGCCTTCAGGCCAGTTTTTGCGCAATAAGGCTGTTGGTGCCTGTGGACGTGATTTTCACATGAATGATGTCGCCGATCCGGTCCTGATTGTCATCGATGATGACAGGCAGCAGCCATGGCGAACGGCCCACCATCTGGCCCGCAACGCGACCCGGCTTTTCGAGCAGCACATCCATCTCGCGACCGATCATGGAATCCTGGAACGCATATTGCTGTTCGGACAATAGTGCCTGAAGCCGCTGGAGGCGTTCATCCTTGACCGCTTCCTCGACATGATCGTCAAGATCGGCACCCGGCGTGCCGGGACGCGGCGAATATTTGAACGAATAGGCCTGCGCGTAATTGACCTCGCGCACGAGCCGCATCGTGTCTTCGAAATCCTGATCGGTTTCACCGGGGAAGCCGACGATGAAATCACCCGACAACGCCATATCCGGCCTGACTTCGCGGATACGCTCGATGAGGCGCACATATTCATCCGCCTTGTGACGGCGGTTCATCGCCTTGAGAATGCGGTCCGAGCCGGACTGTACCGGCAGATGCAGATAAGGCATCAGCTGGCGCAGGTCACGATGGGCGGCAATCAGGCTGTCATCCATGTCGCGCGGATGGCTGGTGGTGTAACGAAGGCGGGCAATCCCCGGAATGCGCGCCAGACGAAACAGAAGTTCGCCCAGGCCCCATTCGCGACCATCGTCACCAGCGCCGTGCCAGGCATTCACGTTCTGGCCGAGCAGGGTCAATTCACGCACGCCGCTGTCGGCAAGGCGCTCGGCCTCCGCCACAATCTGCTTCACACTGCGCGAAACTTCCGAGCCGCGCGTATAGGGAACCACGCAGAAGGTACAGAACTTGTCGCAGCCCTCCTGCACGGTCAGGAACGCTGAAACACCGCGCTTGCGGGTTTCCTCGCGCCTCGGCGATGGCAGATGTTCAAATTTATCCTCGATAGCGTATTCGGTCTCCACCACCTTTTCGCCGCTGCGAACCCGCGCAAGCGCATTAGGCAAGCGATGATAGGTCTGCGGCCCGATGACCAGATCGACATTCGGCGCACGGCGCAGGATTTCCTGTCCTTCCGCCTGCGCCACGCAGCCCGCAACGCCGATGGTCAGTTCCTTGCCATTCGCTTCGCGCGCATCCTTCATCTTGCGCAGACGGCCAAGCGCGGAATAGAGCTTTTCCGACGCTTTTTCACGAATATGGCAGGTATTGAGCAGAACCAGATCGGCATCATCCGGCGTATCAGTCGCGACATAGCCTTCCGCTGCAAGGCTGTCGGCCATGCGCTGGCTATCGTAGACGTTCATCTGGCAGCCATAGGTCTTTACGAAAACCTTGCGCGCATTCGGGCGCTCTGCCGCGGGGTCGAGTTCGGTGATATTGTCGCTCATGCGCGGCTATCTACAGCTTTTGTCGTCATTTTGGAAGGTGACAATCTGACGGCTGTCACTCTTCGGGGATATCACGCCCCAGCAATGCGCTTTGCAAAAGCGCGCGCACCCGGTTTTCCATTGTGCGAGCGAGCGCCTTGCGATCTGTCTCGGCCGTTACCACAATGGGTTCCCCGAAACGCACCTCGACGTCTATCGCGCCCTCTCGCAAGATGCCTTTGAGATGCGGCATCAGTTCGACATCGCCCGGCCACGACGCAATGGGGCGGAAATAGCGGCCCATCGCCATGCCGTGAACCCCCGTATAGGCGATGGCGACCGGCTGAACCATGACTTCAGGCACATTCGCTTCCCTGATTGCGGCGTGCGCGGCACCGAAAAGCGCCGTCTTGAAAGGCAGAACGCGATTGCCGTCCGATGTCGTGCCTTCGGCGAACAACACCATTGCGTCGTCGGTCGCCAGACGCCGCGCAATCTCCGAGGTCTGCTCTCCGGTCTTGCCTCGCCGCTCGCGCTCCACGAAAACGGTACGCTGCAAGACGGCGAACATGCCGAAGACGGGCCAGTCGCGCACTTCCGATTTAGCGATGAAGGACACCTGCCCTACGGCCGACAGCACGACAATGTCGCTCCATGATGTATGATTGGCGACAAGGAGAAGCGGGCGGCCTTCGTGCATCTGGCCGACGGTCCTGATGCGGAAGCCGAAAAGCCTCGCCACGACGCGGTGGAAGAAGTTCGGCAGGCTGCGTTTCCAGCCGTTCTTCAGTTTCAAAAACAGATATTGCACCGGAATCAGCGACAGGCTCAGCGCAACCATGGCCGAAACGACCAGGAATATCCGTATCGCGCCGATCATGGCGCCCTCTTCAGGTCACGCCGCAAGATGAGGGCCGCCGAACGCCCATTCGCCGTTTCGTAATAGGCAGGACGGTCGCCGACCTTCCGGAAGCCGAGGCGGCGGTAAAGCGCCTGCGCGGCGACGTTGGCCTCGTCCACCTCGAGAAAAAGCGTTTCGGCCCGTTCCTGGTAGAGATGGCGCAGCACGGCATCCATGAGCGCGCGCCCCACGCCCTGCCGCTGCACGACGCGCGCGACGGCGATTGTGAGGATTTCCGCTTCTCCTGCGACCAGACGGGCCAGCACGAAGCCGCACGCATCGTTCGGCTTGCCTTCCGCACGCGCCACAAAGCCGAACACAGTGTTTTCGCCAATCAGCGACCTGAAATCATCGGAGCTCCAGCCATGATGGAAGGCGGCGGCATGAATGCGCTGGATCGCATGGCTGTCCTGTGCGTTCAGCGGTTCTATCGAAACCTCCCTGCGACCGAAACGGCCGAACGGCAAGCCCATCATCGGCTATTCCCCAGCGCTCTTCCGCGGCAGCGCAAACCCGACCTGTGGCTTTGCATCAGTCCCGCGCATGTAAAGCGGCTTCGGCGCATCCCCCGGCTGGCGCGAGCCTGCGAGACGCGCATAAACGCCGATTGTCGCGGTCGGCTCTGACGGGCCGAGCGCGAAACGTCCGCCAACCGCCTCATTGATTGAAACGGAAGCAGAACCCGCTAGAACCGTATTTTCGGCCTGGGAAGCGGCAAGGGCCTCTGCCTCCTCCCGTGACAGGACCAGAGGCTTCGCGCCTGGCAAACCCTTCGCATCGAATGATTGCGCATAAATTTCGCCGCGATGCGCGTCGAGGAGGACGAGCACCGGCTTTTCAGGCTTCGTGAGCCGGCTTTCAGCGGCCAGCGCTTCGAAGGCTGTGATGCCGAGCGCCGGAACGCCGAGGGCCAATGCAAAGCCGCGCACCGCCGAAACGCCGATACGCACACCGGTAAACGATCCCGGCCCGATATTGACCGCCATGCGATCCATGTCGCGGAGCGATAGTTTCGCCTCCGTCAAAGCGCGTTCTACATAGGTCATCAATACTTCCGCGTGTCCTTTGCCGATGTTTTCGCTCACATCGGCAAGCACGAGATCGCCATCGGAATCGTAGACGGCAACGGAACACCACGAAGCGGCAGTATCAAGCGCGAGTATTTTCATGCGCAACCGGGTAAATCAGATTTCGCGCTGCGACAAGCCGCAACTTGGTGCAAGCCCAATCGGTCCCGTTTTTTAACCGACCCACGGAACAAAATCTGTCGGCATGCATTTTCCCACCGGGTGCGGGAATGTTTTGCGTTGCCTTGAAGGTAACGAAGGCCCTCCGGCAATCGAGCCTTGTAAGGATCTGGCGGGTTCGTTTGTGTTGGAACAGCTGCCCACGACCATGAGCGACATTCTCCCAGTCTCTCCTAGCCGGATCGAGCAAAAGGATGTGAGGATAAAATGCCCCAGAAGTCGATGCATGCAACCCGCAACGATCTTCCTTCCAATACGAAGACGACAATGATCGCGCTGCTTAACCAAAACCTCGCCGCGACAATCGATCTTGCCCTCATCACCAAGCAGGCTCACTGGAATCTCAAGGGGCCGCAATTCATCGCCGTTCATGAAATGCTCGATGGCTTCCGTGCCGATCTCGACAACCATGTCGACACGATTGCCGAGCGCGCCGTACAGATCGGCGGCACGGCCTACGGCACGACGCAGGTGGTTGCCAAGGAAAGCAAGCTCAAGCCTTATCCGACCGACATCTATGCCGTTCACGACCATCTGCTGGCATTGATCGAGCGCTATGGCGATGTCGCCAACCTGCTGCGCAAGTCGATCAAGGATGCAGATGAAGCGGGGGACGACGATACGGCGGACATCTTTACCGCCGCGTCCCGCAGCCTCGACAAGGCGCTGTGGTTCCTCGAGGCCCATGTTCAGGAAACGAACTAATATGAGAGCCTGACGGCCTGGCAACCGTCGTTTCTATAAAGGCCGGGAAATCCCGGCCTTTGTTGTCTGGCTATACTCAGTTAGCCCATTCGCCGCCGCGCATCACCGGCTCGCGGGTTCCGTCCGCGTTGATGCCGTCGACGTCGATCTGGCCGGAGCCGATCATCCAGTCGATATGGATAAGGCTCGCGTTGCCGCCCTGCGCCTTGATCTGTTCCGGCGTCATCTTCGCTCCGTCGATAAAGCATTTGGAATAGCACTGGCCGAGCGCGATATGACTTGCTGCGTTTTCATCGAACAGGGTGTTGTAGAACAAAAGCCCACTCTGCGAGATCGGTGAGGAATGCGGCACCAGCGCCACTTCGCCCAGATGACGGGCGCCTTCATCCGTATCCAGCACCTTGTTGAGCACCTCTTCACCACGGCTCGCCTTGGCCTCGATAATCCGCCCGCCCTCAAAGCGAACCACGATATTCTCGATCAAGGTGCCCTGATGCGACAAAGGCTTGGTGCTGGTCACATAGCCTTCGACACGAAGAGCGTGGGGGGTCGTAAACACTTCCTCCGTCGGGATGTTCGGATTGCAGGTGATGCCGTTTTTGGCAGTGGACGCGCCGCCGTGCCATTCATGGCCGTCGGCAAGCCCAACAGTCAGATCAGTGTTCGGCCCCTTGAAATGCAGGGCGCTATAAGCCTTGCCGTTCAGGAAGCGGGTGCGGGTGCGAAGTGCTGCATTATGCGCCGCCCAGGCGCCGACCGGATCGTCGACATCGACGCGCGACGCCGCGAAGATCGCATCGGCCAGCTTGCGGGTCGCAACATCTTCCGGTTCGTTTGGAAACATGAGCTGCGCCCATGCCGGATTGGGATAGGAGATGATGTTCCAGTTGATGTCGAAACCGGCGATCTTTTCCAGCGCCGGCTGATAGGCCTTTGAATTGGCGCGGTTGGCGCGTGAAACCTTGGCCGGATCCTGGCTTGAAAGCAGCATCGGATTGTCGGCTGCGATGGCCAGACGGGCAGCGCCGTCCGAATAGGCCTTTGCCATGCCTTCATAAAGCCAGCTTGCCGCACGGTCGAAACTCGCATCCGATGCATTCTCGTACCGGGCAAGCGCCATTTCATCATCCGCGAAGAACGGCGTTACCAGCCCGGCTCCGGCCTTGTAGGCATGCTTGGCGATGAGGCGCACCAGCGGCAGCGCCACGACCGGGGCGGTGATGACGAGATCCTGCCCCTCGCGCAATTGCAGACCGACACGAACGGCGACTTCCGCGAGACGTTCAAGTTTCACCGGATCGATGACTGGGTTCAGCTGTTCAGGAGCCATGGGTGGAAGACCTCTTTCGATAGGGAATCACCGACAGTTTATCAGACGGCATAATTTCACCACCTTTTTTCCTGCCTTTACGCTATAGTATTCACGCGGTCAGTTGCAGAAGAAAGCAGACAGCAATGAATAAGAAAGTGCTTATCTTACTGGGCATTACCGGCCTTCTGACCGGCTGCGTAACGATGACGCCCGAACAGCGCCGTGCAGCTGACGAGCAGACCTGCCAAAGCTATGGTTTCAAACCCAGGACCGACGCTTTCGCCAATTGCCTCATGCGGCTCGACCTCGATCGCAGGGCCGACAGGCGCGCCTGGCAGAATCAGGTCGATTTCTATGATGCTCCGATGATGATCTATCGTCCGGTCTATCGGCCCTGACGCCTTCGCTGAAAACAACTGCAATCTGCCATTGAAATCAAAACGCCGGTCTGGTTGGAGCAGACCGGCGTTGCAGAGCATCCGATTATAAATGCGCTTCCTAGAGCGGAGCTTCGGGACGATCCTGGGAGAGAAGAAGCGCGCCGATGGCGTCAGCCTGCTTCTGGCTCGCCGGAGCATAGCCAAGCGAGGTCGGCTGCGGGGCCGTCGTATCGAATTGCGGCTGGTAGGACGCCATCTGCATATGCTGTTCCTGTTGAGGCACCGCAACATCGCGATGACGCGCCAGACGGTCACTGCGCGCCTGAGGACCGACGCCGCTGTTCTGGTCTGCGCTTTGAGCCTTGGAAGCCTCCGCGAGTGCCACCTGAACAGTCGGTTCCGTTCCCGGAACCGGACCGGTCTGCGGCAGGGTCACATCATAAGATGGATCCTGCGGAACGGAAGGCGATTGCGGCGAATATGCGAGGGCAAGATTGTATGGCTCCTGCGGGACCGGGTTCTGCAGCGAGCCGTCGCGGTTGCGCTTTTCGTAGAAGGAATTGCCACCGGCGACGAGCACATAGTGCATGTTGTTGTAAGGGAACCTCAGGCCCGCCGTATGGAAGAACAGGGCGTTCTTGAGTTTCGGATGGCGCTGCCCCTTCAACACTGCATCGGCAGTTGCCTGAACATCAGGCAACGCCTTGGAATCCATCCTGCGGGTGAGGACGCCCGGCGCAAACTGGTTCTTCTGGCCAACGACGCCGCAAATCGTATCGGGATAACGGCCCGATGCGAGACGGTTCATGACGACCGTGCCGACAGCGAGAAGCCCGTCGGGGCTCGAACGGTTCGATTCGAAGAACATCGCGCGCTCAAGGCATTCCTTGTCACGCGCTGTGTAGGTGTAGGTCTTCACGCCATTGACGGATTTGACGTGGTTGGCCGCCGTCTTTTCCGAATTGGCTTTTCCCGTGGTTCCGGTCGTCGTGCATCCGGTGACCACGAAAGGCGCAACCACCAGCCCGACAAGAACGGGCAATTTCCACTTCGCGGCGCGCGTCAATGGCTCAATCTCATGTTAGGACCCTTAACTGATCCAGTCATTCGTTCAGGCAGACACATCCGGAATGATGCGCGCGAACGTCTGACCGCGGTGCAAGTCAAAGAGGACGAAGATCAAAATCATACGTCCTACTGTCGCTCAATCGAATTCAAGGTTTTGGAATTTTTAGGCCAAAAAAAGGCGAAGGGTCAAATCCCAACGATGCAGGCGGCGGTCAACCCGCCTGAAACGAAATCCGAATCGAGAGTGCGAATATGCCTACAAGCCCTTTAAATATATTAATAATTTATTAACAAGAATTACGAATTCAGATAAGGCATTGATTTAATGCGATACAAATTCCCGCAATACACGCCATATCGCTGCCTTAATTCGCTTTTGCTTGGATGGTTTTCCCCACCACATCCGCGCTGCTTCGAATGATCTGCAAAAATTCTGTTTCCCATGGGTTCCATTGGTCGCTGTCAACTTTGAAAACAGATTTGTAACATCGCGTGAAAATGCGTGATTGGCGCGCAGTTTTGGTCGGGCCTATGCGAATCGGATCAACGTTGCCGCAGGCTGACCATCCGCAAACGGCCCGCCACGATGAAAATGGCGGGCCGATCAGGAGCTATATCTGAGAGTTTGAATGACGGTGTCGATCAACCGAAAGAATAACCGGCACCGCGAACGGTGCGGATCGGATCGAGCGCGCGACCGACATTGATCGCCTTGCGCAGCCGTCCGACGTGGACGTCCACCGTGCGATCGTCCACATAGATGTCCGGACCCCAGACGCCATCCAGAAGCTGGCTGCGCGAGAAGACACGGCCGGGCGACATCATGAAATATTCGAGCAGTCGGAATTCAGTCGGTCCGAGACGGACTTCCTTTTCCTTGCGGTAAACCCGATGCTGCTGACGGTCCAGAACAAGGTCGCCCACTTTCAGCACATGCGAAAGAATGCTCGGATTGGACCGGCGCAGCATCGCCTTGACGCGCGCCAGAAGTTCCGGCGTCGAAAACGGCTTTACCACATAATCGTCGGCGCCGACGCTCAACCCGCGGACGCGTTCGCTTTCCTCGCCACGCGCCGTCAGCATGATGATCGGCAGGCGCTCGGTTTCCGGCCATTGGCGCAGGCGGCGGCACAATTCGATGCCCGAAACCCCTGGCAGCATCCAGTCCAGAATAAGCAAATCCGGCACATTCTCGCGCAATGCGATTTCGGCCTCGTCGCCGCGCAGCATGGTATCGACCTGGTAGCCCTCTGCCTCAAGATTATAGCGAAGTAGCACGCTCAGCGCCTCTTCGTCTTCTACCACAGCGATTTTGGGTGCCTGTGACATCCAGTATTTCCCTATCCAAATGCGGCGGGCGGTGGATACAATCCCCCCAATCGACCGCGTGCCGCCGCGCTATTCACTCATTCTCAGCCGTCGGACTCGGGATCACTCCAGGTCCGGTCGGATGCAGTTCAGGGTTTACGCGCCTCATCCACGACAATACCGTGGCTCAGGTCTTCCTTGGGCCGCTCAGCCGGCATTTGCAGGCCGGTCACGATGTAATAAACGGTCTCCGCGATGTTGGTCGCGTGATCGCCGATACGCTCGATATTCTTGGCGCAGAACAGAAGATGCGTGCAGGCGGAAATATTGCGCGGATCTTCCATCATGTAGGTCAGCAATTCGCGGAACAGTGACGTGTACATGGCGTCGATCTCGTCATCGCGGTCACGGACGACATTGATCTGCTGCACCGAACGCGACGCATAAGCGTCGAGCACGTCCTTGAGCTGGGTCAGCGCCAGTTCGGCCAGCGTTTCCAGACCACGATAGAGCTTTACCGGCTGACGCGATTCCGAAACGGCGGCAACACGCTTGGCAATGTTCTTGCCCAGATCGCCGACGCGCTCCAGGTCGGCCGAGATGCGGATCGAACCGATGATCTCGCGCAGGTCTACGGCCATGGGCTGGCGCTTGGCGATGATCATCACGGCCTTGTCGTCGATCTCGCGCTCGCTGGCGTCAAGGATGAGATCGTCGGAGATGACGCGCTGTGCGAGCGCGTTGTCCGCATTGACGATAGCGGCGACCGACTGCTCGACCATACGTTCCGCATGTCCGCCCATTTCGGCGATCTTGTGGGTGAGAAACTTCAATTCCTCGTCGTAGGAGCGAACGGTATGCTGAGACGGCATAGTAGACCTCGTAATATAAATTGCGGGGAAGCCGCACTGTCTGTTGAAACGCAGTTCCGGATCAGCCGAAGCGTCCGGTGATATAGTCCTGCGTGCGCTTTTCGGTCGGCGCGGTGAACATGGTTTCCGTGTCGCCCACTTCGACCAGATTGCCGAGGTGGAACATGGCTGTGCGTTGCGAAACGCGCGCGGCCTGCTGCATGGAGTGCGTGACGATCACGATCGTATAGTTCTGGCGCAGTTCGTCGATCAGCTCTTCCACCTTCGCCGTTGCAATCGGGTCGAGCGCCGAGCACGGTTCGTCCATGAGGATGACTTCCGGGCTGACCGCAATCGCGCGCGCAATGCAAAGGCGCTGCTGCTGGCCGCCGGAAAGACCGGTGCCCGCATCGTGCAGACGATCCTTCACTTCCTCGAACAGGCTCGCCTTCTTCAGGCTCGTCACGACGATTTCCTCCAGATCGGCCTTGGTCCGGGCGAGACCGTGGATGCGCGGGCCGTATGCGACGTTTTCATAGATCGACTTCGGGAACGGATTCGGCTTCTGGAACACCATGCCGACGCGGGCGCGCAGTTCGACGACATCGATCTTCGGATCGTAAATGTCCTCGTTGTCGAGCGTGATCTTGCCACCGACCTTGCAGCCTTCGATCGTATCGTTCATGCGGTTGAGCGAACGCAGGAAGGTAGACTTGCCGCAACCGGAAGGGCCGATCAGCGCTGTGACCATCTTTTCCTGGATTTCCAGATCGACGTCGAACAGAGCCTGCTTCTCCCCATAAAACACGCAGACCTTGTCGCCGCGCATCTTTATGGAACTGGCGTTGGCGTTCATTTTTTCTCCTACGGCTTTCTCGAGAGATCGTTCAGTCATCAGGTTCATAGCTTTCGACTCCCGTTTACCAGCGGCGCTCGAAGCGGCGGCGCAGAATGATTGCTGCAATATTCATCACGGCAAGGAACAGAAGCAGGACGATGATAGCGCCTGACGTGCGTTCCACAAAGGCTCGCTCTGCTTCGTTTGCCCACATATAGATCTGCACCGGCAAAGCAGTAGCCGGTTCCATCGGCGTTGACGGTACGTCGGCGACGAAGGCCACCATGCCGATCAGCAGAAGCGGCGCGGTTTCACCAAGCGCATGGGCAAGGCCGATGATCGTGCCGGTCAGGATGCCGGGTGCGGCAAGCGGCAGAACATGGTGGAACACCATCTGCGTTTTCGACGCGCCAAGGCCAAGGGCCGCGGAACGGATCGATGGCGGCACGGCGCGAAGGGCGGCGCGGGTCGCGATGATGATGGTTGGAAGCGTCATCAATGTCAGTACCAGACCGCCGACCAGCGAGGCGGAGCGCGGCAGGCCGAAGAAGTTGATGAACACCGCAAGCCCGAGCAGGCCGAACACGATGGACGGGACCGCCGCCAGATTGTTGATGTTCACCTCGATCATGTCGGTAAAGCGGTTCTTCTTGGCGAACTCTTCCAGATAGATCGAAGCAGCAACACCAATCGGCAGGGAAAGGCCGAGAACGATGAGCATCATGTAGAGCGAACCAACCAATGCCACGCCGAGACCGGAGGTTTCCGGACGGCTGGATGCGCCGAAGGTGAAGAGGCCCGTATTGAAGGACTCCTTCATCACGCCTTCTTCCGAAAGCGTCCTCATCCATCCCACCTGACGGTCCGAAACCTTGCGATTCGCCTCCGGCACCGAAAGATCGATCTGCCCCTTGAAGGCGGAATCGATGTCCGCGCCCGCCAGAACCGGAACGACCTGTGTCGTGCCGATGAGCGAGGGGTTGTTCATCACGATCTCGCGCAGCTGAATGCGCACGCCGTCCGAATAGAAACGGCCAAGGTCCCGCATTGCCGGTCGATCTGTCGTCGAAACACCAAGCTTTTCAGCCAGAGCGTTGCGCACCAGCAGCGGATAATTGGCCGTGATCAGCACATTCGGATCGGCCGCGCGCTTGTTGCCCGGATCGATCACGCTCTCTTCAAGCTTTACCGGCAGATAAAGCGTCGTCTGCCAGAAGGCGGTATAGCCCTTGGAGAAAACCGAGAACAGGAGCGCGCACAGGAAGAATACGCCGATGGCAATCGCAGCAATACCGTAATAGCGGAAGCGACGTTCGGCAGCGTAGCGGCGTTTCAGTCCGATATCGCGACGCGTCGGCTGTGCCGCGGCGCCGCTGGCATTAAAGGTCGTATCGGTCATTATTCGTACTGCTCCCGGTACTTGCGCACGATGTGCAGCGCAAAGATGTTCATGATCAGCGTCAGGACGAAAAGCGTGATGCCGAGTGCAAAGGCCACCAGCGTCTGCGGCGAATTGAACTCAAGATCGCCGGTGAGCTGGTTGACGATCTTCACGGTGATGGTGGTCATCGCCTCGAAGGGATTGATGTTGATGCGGGCCGCAACACCTGCCGCCAGAACCACGATCATGGTTTCGCCGATGGCGCGCGAAGCAGTCATCAGAAGCGCGCCTACGATGCCCGGCAATGCCGCCGGAAGGACCACCCGCTTGATGGTTTCGGAACGGGTCGCGCCAAGACCAAGCGAGCCGTCGCGCAACGCACGCGGCACGGCAGTGATGATGTCATCGGAAAGCGAAGACACGAACGGGATCAGCATCACGCCCATGACGAGGCCGGCGGTCAGAACGCTCTGCGCCATGATGAAACCCTGCCCGCCAGCAATGGCGATGGACAGATCGCGCAGGAAAGGTCCAACGGTCACGAGCGCAAAGAAGCCGTAGACGATGCTGGGAATACCCGCCAGAAGCTCCAGAACCGGCTTTACGATGGTGCGTACGCGCGGCGAAGCATATTCGGCCATGTAGATGGCGGAGAACAATCCGACCGGAACCGCGAACAGCATGGCCACGAAGGCGATATAGAGCGTGCCTGCCAGAAGCGGGATGAGACCGAACTGGCCGGTCTCGCCGCCCGAACCGGCAGCGGCAAAGCGCGGGTCCCACACCGTGCCGAAGAAGAAGTCCCACGGCGAAACGGACTGGAAGAAGCTGATGGTCTGGAACAGCATCGAGCAGATGATGCCGATGGTCGTCAGGATGGCGATGCCGGAGGCTGCAATCAGGCCCCAGAGAACGATCCGCTCGACATTGTTGCGTGCGCGCATGCGCCGGCTGATCGTGGAGAGGCCGAAAATCAGGCCGGCCACGGCGATCACCAGGGAAACAGCCGAACCGATGGTGTGCGTGAGGGCCGTTGCCTTTTTCAGGTAAAGCGCGATCGGCACCATATAGTCCTGGCCCTCGGTCGCGAGCGCCACGCCCTTTGCCCCCAGAAGCGTGCGGGCGTCCTGATAGTTCGACGGGAAATTTTCAAGTTCGGCAGGCGTCAGCCGGTCAAGCCCGCTGGCAAGACCGCGAACCATGCCGAGTTGCAGGCTGCGATTGGTGAAAGACCCTTCCTCAACGGCATCCGGCAAGCGGGCGGTCGCACTGTGATCCAGATAAACCGACGTTCCTACGGCCCATATGGCGAGGAACAGAACCGCAGGCAATGCTGAAACGAGGAAAACCCACCAGCCATGATAATGCGGGCGGGAATGCATTTTCTCGGTCGGCGAAGCTTTTGCGGAAGCAGACTGCGCCTTGTCCAGTGCAACGGCACGCTGGCGGCCTATGAAGAATCCGATCAGCCCGATTGCAACGATACTGACGAGAACCAGAAAGAAGGACATTCAATTTCCCCGGTTGCCCTGATGAATGCGGATGGCGTTGAGGTGCAGCTTCCACCCACGCCGTTCCACGCGAATGCGCCTGTCATAATACAAAGGCGCGAAAGGAGAAGAACGCGGAGATTCCTCATCCCCGCGTTCCACAGATCAAAACTTACTTCGCAGCCAACGTCTTGCCTTCGGAGAAGGCAGCGCGCTGTGCTTCACGTTCTGCATCCGGGGCCGGAACCAGACCATATTCGGCGAGCGGACCGTCAGGACCGATCATCTGGTCGTTGAGGAAGAACTCAACGTATTCCTTGAGGCCGGGGATGACGCCGAGATGCGCCTTCTTCACGTAGAAGAACAGCGGACGCGACACCGGATACTCACCCGAAGCAACCGTTGCAGCCGAGGGAGTAACGTCGTTGACGGTGGCAACCTTCAGCTTGTCGGCATTGTTTTCGAAGAAATAGAGGCCGAAAACGCCAACGCCGGTCTTGTTGGAGTCGATGCGGGCCAGCGTTTCAGCGTAGTCGCCATCAATGTCCACGGCCTTGCCGTCCTTGCGCACTGCGATACAGGCGGAAGCGGCAGCCTTGTCGTCGAGGCCGGCCTTCTTGATTTCGTCCAGAGCGCCGGAGTGCTTGCAGCCGTCAGCCAGAACCTTTTCTTCAAAGACTTCGCGGGTGCCGTGCTTTTCGCCCGGGATGTAGGCAGCAATGTCCCAATCCGGCAGGTTCGGGTTGACCTGGTTCCACTTGGTGTTCGGATTGTCGACCAGCTTGCCGTCCACGACGAGCTTGGCTGCGAGCGCCTTGTAGACGTCTTCCGGCTTCAGCTTCCAATCCGGACCCTTGGCGTCGGTCGCAAAAACGATGCCGTCATAGCCGAAGCGCACTTCCTGAACGTCCTTGACGCCGGCGTCGATGCACGACTTCAGTTCCGAGTCCTTCATGGCGCGCGATGCATTGGCGATGTCGATGGTGTTCTCACCGACGCCCTTGCAGAATTCCTTGATACCTGCGCCCGAACCGCCCGATTCAACAACCGGCGTCTTGAAGTTCGGGAAGGTTTCACCGAAGGTTTCGGCGACGATTTTTGCATAAGGCAGAACGGTCGAGGAACCGGCAACCTGAATCTGATCGCGCGCCTGAGCGGCGGAAACCGACATAACGGCAGCGATGGCAAGCGCTGCGGTCGAGGAAATCATCTTGTTCATGAGCTGCGGCTCCTGTTGTAAAAGACATATGACGATGTGGCGTCGTTAGCCCTCTACGCGCTCTATATTACATTCATATGACACTATTGTTACAGGTTTGTATCAGAGCCGCTTGCCAGTGATTTTGTGGGGTTTTGACGCGCCTTGAACCGGCAAAGAATAATGCGGCGTTCGTCCACCGCTTGAGTGTCGGTTTCGAATGATCGACCGGCCCACCGAATAACGGCTCCCAATTTCCAGCCAATTTACCCAGCCGCCTCTCCAGACCTATGCTTTGAACGACAAAGTGACAATACAAGGTTTCCACAGTGATCTATTCAAGTCTGTTCAACCTCGTCTGGATCATTGCGCTCGCGAGCTCCCCGTCGCAGTCCCATGCTCAAAGCCGTGTGCTCACCATTGCTACCGAAGGATATTTTCGGCCCTATAATCTCACGCGGTCCGATGGCACGCTCGACGGCTATGAGGTCGAGTTGGGCCAGCACCTTTGCCAGACGATGAAAGTCGAATGCAATTTTATCGCCATTCCCTTCGACGCCATCGTAACAAGCCTGCAGATTGGCAAAGCCGATGCTGTGATGGGAGCGCTGTCAGCAACAGAAACGCGTGAGAAAGTCATCGATTTCTCCGTATCCTACGGCCGCACGCCGCAAGTCTTCGCCACCCTGCGCGACGGTCCGTACAGCAAGCTGCCTCACATGGAGGAGAACCTGGACCTTTCGGGCAATCAGCATGAAACGGAGCAAGCCCTTCAAGATGTGAATACCGCGATAAAGGGAGCGACCGTCGGTGTCGTAAGTGGATCAATAGCCCAATCTCTGATCAATGCATATTTCAGAGAAGGAACCACTATCCGCGAGTATAAAACCGCCGAGCAGGTCGATCTCGATCTCGCAAACGGACGCATCGACATGCAGGCCACCGCCCGATCCTATCTGAACACGATCCAGAAGACGCAGGCCTATTCCGACGTCGTCATGACCGGGCCGCTTTTTCAAAGGCGGCCTGCTCGGGCGCGGGGTCGCTGTCGGTCTGCGCAAGGACGAAGCTGATCTCAAGCGCCAATTCGATTCTGCAATCATGGCGGCGAAGGCCGATGGCACTCTCAAAAGGCTATCCGAAAAATGGTTCGGGTTCGACGTGACCCCGTAGGTGATTGGAACGCGACGCCTTTAAGTTGAGTTATTCCCCGCTCTAACCTTTTGTTTGAGCATGATTTAATCCTGAAACTGGATCCCACCTTTCGGAATCATGATCTAAACTCACTCGTTCGGGCGAGACAACACATAGGCGGCAGAGCCCAGCATGAACAGTGTTACTACTGTTGCCAGCAGCCAGCCAGGTTTGGCGCCCCACCAGAAAATTCCATATCCGAATGCCATGCCAAGACAGGCGTAGAGCTTGGCGCGCGGCGGAATGGCACCACGCTCGCGCCATTTTATGACCAACGGTCCGAAACGTTGATCCGCGAGCAACCGGGCCTCGATCTTCGGCGACGACCGCGCGAAGAACCATGCAGCAAAAATGATGAAGATCGTTGTCGGCATGACCGGCAGGAAGGCACCCACAATGCCAAGTCCGAGCATGAGAAAGCCGAGGCAAAGATAGACGATCCGCTTGCTCGCCGAGATTGCGGGCGAAGCGGCGTCGATCCTGTCTTTTTCCGGGTGGTCCTGCATGGCGTTCCGTCGTCTGGTCTGAACGCTTATAGCAGGAATTCAACGCTTTCGTGCAGGGTGATAGCAGTCAAAGAAACGTCATCTCACCCTCTTTCGGGCCTGTGGATAACTTTCAAAATTCGACAAGAGCTTCTCGAGCACAGTCAGAAATTGCATTTTTGCCCCCAAAACGCCTCATTTCGTCAACTTTGCCCCCGACGCTGAAAACTTACCTTGCAAATAAAAATTGCATCGCGGCCGGGGACAGCTGCCACCCACGAAAGCAGCTTTTCTTGCAACGGGCGCGCGAAATCAAGGCACAGCGAAGTGCCGCCGCAGATTCCTAACGAATCGTAAACAGCTTTACAGTAAATGGCGCGAACACTTCCTAATATTCCTTTGTTGTGTTTAAGCCATTAAGTAAACAACGGTCAGTATAGGATGATTTTCCCTGCGGGATATAGATTCAGTTATCGCATAATGTTCTCATTCGAACCACGCCAGCGCCACATTTAGATTCCAGTTCGGAACCGTCTTTCTCAGCGACAACTGTGGGACACCCCGTTAACAACTAGTGGAACTGGCATGACTTTCAAGACCCGTATGGCTATGCTTGCCGTTGCGGCAACCGGTCTTCTCGCGGCCACCGCAATCGAGGCTTCAGCACAGCAATGCGGCGGTGCCTCCTGGTACGCCCTCACTTCCCGTACGGCTTCGGGTGAACGCATGAACCCGTCCGGCCTGACCGCAGCACACCGCACCCTGCCGCTTGGCAGCAAGGTCAAGGTTACCAATCAGAGAAACGGCAAGTCGCTTGTCGTGCGCATCAACGATCGCGGCCCGTTCATCAAGGGACGTGTCCTGGACCTGTCCAAGGGTGCCGCAGGCCGGCTCGGCTTCATAGGCGCAGGACACACCAAGGTCTGCTTTACGCCTTTGTGATCCAGCAAGGTCGCGTTCAGTCGCTGGACATGGAGCATTTCCGATCCAGATTTGATCGTTGGAAATGCTCCCTCCCACTGTTTTCGGCATATTCTTCCCCTAAAAGCCGGTTTTCGCTTTTGGGGAATGCTATCTCCGATCCAGCCTGTCGGTGAACCAGCGGGTCAGATTGATCCAGACCTCGTCCTTTTCGGCGGCATCCTCGATCCCGTGCTCAAGATTAGGGTTGTCGTTGACTTCGATCACGACCACCCCATCGTCCGTTTCCTTCAGATCGACGCCATAAAGCCCGTCGCCAATGCACCGTGCCGCGCGTAAGCCGGTTTCCAGCACCAATGGCGGCGCGTCGCCCAGCGCATAGGATCGAAACCCGCCTTCCAGCGGCTTGCCGCCCGTATCGTGCTTGACAATCTGCCAGTGGTTCTTGGCCATCATATACTGGCAGATGAAGAGCGGCTTGCCGTCCAGAACGCCGACGCGCCAGTCAAACTTCGTCGGCATGTATTTTTGCGCCAGCAGGAGATCACTGTCCTCCAGCCACAGGGCAGCAAGCGCTTTCAGTTCGCCGAAATCCTTCACCTTCTTCACGCCGCGCGAGAATGACGAATCAGGTATCTTGATGACCATCGGAAAACCGAGCATGTCGGCGGCGCGTTCCAGGTCCTCCTCACCCGCGATCATCACCGTCGGCGGGACCGCCACCTCGTTGGCCTGCATCAATTCATGCAGATAAACCTTGTTGGTGCAGCGGATCATGGACATCGGGTCATCGATCACCGGCATGTTTTCCTGCTGCGCCCGGCGGGCGAAACGATAGGTGTGATTGGAGATCGACGTCGTCTCGCGGATGAACAATGCGTCGAAATTGGCGAGCCGGGGCAGATCGCGCTTGCCGATCGGTTCCACTTCCACGCCGAGCCTTGCCGCGATCCTTGCCCAGTGCTTCAGCGTTGAAACGGTTGACGGCGGCATCGCTTCCTTCGGGTCGCACAGCGTTGCGAAGGAATAGCGCGCTGGCACCTTTGGGCGCGCCGCGCGCCACTCGCGCTGGGTATATCGGTCGAGTGCCTCCTCGAAACGCTCCTTCTGATCCTTGGAAAACTTGGCGATGTTGGCAAAGCCGATCTTCTGGATTCGGGCCCATTCACCTGGCTTGACGGATACTTCCAGCGATGGTGCGCGAAACCAGTCGAAGAGCAGTCGTCCGAATTTTTCAAAGTCGGGGCTGTCGGCAAGTCCGAAATGCACGTGGATTGTCTCGGGCGCCTTTTGCGGATGCTTGCCGAGCGCCTTGTTCAGCATGTCTTCAAGTTCGGGAATGGCGTTTTCATAAAGCCGCCGTTCCGAGAGATCGATCATGGTTTCCACGGAAGGGATGATGCGGTGTCCCCGCGCTTCCGCCAGAAGCGAAGCATAATAGCCGCGGCTCTGATAAGCGTAGGAGCGCGACAGATTGATGATCCGCGGGCGCAACTGGCCATTGAAGAGCGATGGATGTGCGAGGTAATCACGCGTGGTCATGACCTTGTGCGGCGTCGCCCCATTATCGATATCCGAGAGGCGTCCTACCAGAATGACGCAGATCGTCATCAGTCCGTCCTTTTTTCCAGAATAACGGCTGCCCTGAGCCCATCACTGCCGAACCGTGCGATACGGTCGAAAATGTGAAAGGGAACAGGAACATTTGCGGCATCGGCGATGGTCTCGCCCAGCTCTTCCTCCACCCAGGGGTCGTGAATGAGAATGTGACGCCCGTCTTCGCCATGAGCGAGCACCCAATGCGGCACTTTCTTGCCGAACATATGATAACCGCTGACAAGCACGATCACTGCCGCTCCACGGCGCAGGGCCGTCAGAATGTCGTGCAGGGTAAAGCTGCGATAATCCACCGGTATGGCATAGGCTTCCGTGCGCTGCCGGAAATCGGTTTGGGCCAGTTGCATGACCTTGCGCTTTTCTTCCGAACGCACCGATTGCAGGAAAAGCATATCCTCGATGGATACGATGACCGATGCTTTCAGTCCGCGTTCATGCGCGGCGACTGCAAGTCCGAAGGGTTCGCAACCGCCGGGCCCCGACATCATGTAGATGGTAGTCGCATCGCGCCACAGACGGACTTCCAGCACTGGATCAAGTCGGGTCTCCTGATTGTGCCGGGCCAGCACCATCATCAGGCAGGCCGCGCCGCAGGTGAAATCGGTCGTCTGCTCGTAATAGGGAAAGGCGGTGACCGGCGAAATGTCACCGCGAACCGTCTTTTCAAATCGCAGCGCGTCAGAATGGTCGGCATAGTAATCGAGATAGCGCCCGATGGGACGGTAGCTGTGCCGCTTGTAGAGCCCAATGGCGCGCTCGTTATCCTCGCGCACCTCAAGCCGCAGCAATGGACGGTCGTGGTCATAAGCCGCTGTTTCCGCCGCCTGCAGCAGAAGCGAGCCGACGCCCTTGACCTTTGCCTCCGGATCGACGGCTATCGAATAGAGCCGCGCCAGCGCAGTGCCATGGCGAAACAGGATCATCGCATAGCCGATGACTGTGCCATCCACCGTTGCAACAATGGTTTCTGCGGTCGGCCGCGCGATGAGGGCGCGAAAGGAACGGCGGGAAATCCGGTCTGTCTCAAAACAGCGTTCCTCGATGCGCAGGAGCGCATCTATGTCGTCTGCCGTGGCCTTGCGCGTCGTTGCGCCTGTCATCTTCTGGCCTTTGCAAAGGGATCGTTCCGATCCGGTCGAACACCAACAATTGGCTCATTCGAGGCAAAAAACAAGCGCCCGGACCGTGGCAAAATTATGGGTAATTTTTACCGTCGAAGCTGGCTTTCCGAGAGCTGACAATTTCAATTACAGATTGCATTATTGGGAACCACCCGTATTAACCATTAATTAAGAAGTCAGGCGATCGCGAGGCAAACCGAATTGACTCCGGACTATTTCAGACATTAACGTTTCGTTAATAAATGAGTAATGGCGAGAGCCAAAGGGCGTTGAGTATGTTTTGCGTTGTTCGCTCGACCACAAAGATTATGGCAGCCGCCGGTTTCGCAGTCTCGCTGCTGATGGCAAGCTTTGGTGCGGAAGCAGCCTCCGGCGACTTCATGCAGACCGGCAAGCTGACCTCGCAGCCGATCGGACATTATGAATTCTGCAAGCGCGAGCCCAAGGAATGCGGCATCACCAGCCGAGACACCCGCGCGCTCCAACTCAACCATTCGAACTGGCAGCGCATCGTCGAGATCAACCTTGCGATCAACGAGCGCATCAAGCCGATGACCGACATGGAAATCTACGGCGTCGAGGAATACTGGGCTTATCCGACGACCGTTGGCGACTGCGAAGATTACGTGTTGCTGAAGCAGCGTGAATTGCAGAAGGCCGGCATCCCGCTCACCGATCTTCTGATCACCGTCGTACGCAAGCCGGACGGCGAAGGGCACGCGGTCCTCACCGTTCGCACTGATCGCGGCGATTTCGTTCTTGATAACCTGACGGACGAAGTCATGCGCTGGAACGAGACGGATTACACGTATCTGAAGCGTCAGGCCGCGAACGACACCGGTCGCTGGGTTACCATTGAAGGTCCCGACAATCTCCTCGTCGGCTCAGTGCGCTGACATCGAGAGCTCTCCATCTGTTTGGAAAAGGCCCCGGAATGTGCTATCCGTTCCGGGTCTAAAAAGGAGAGATCGGTGCGGTTAGCCCGATCCCCGTTGCAAAGCGGGTCCTGGCCTTCGCGATTGCCGCATTTGGCAGATGCGTCGAGTCCCTTGACCTTCCACTCCAATGCAATGGTGCATTGGAGAACAAGAGGTCTTGGTTATGAAACAGCAAATCTCCGTCATCACACTTGGCATCGCCGATCTCGGGCGCTCACGTCGCTTTTACACGGAAGGCTTCGGCTGGATTCCGGTTTTCGAGAATGACGAAATCATCTTTTATCAGATGAACGGTTTCGTTCTCGGAACCTTTCTGAAATTCGCGCTCGAATCCGACATGGACCGAGATGGTCTCTTGCAACCGGGTGCCTTTTCGCTTGCTCACAATGTGGAGCGGGAAGCCGAGGTCACGCCGCTGATGAACCGGCTGGTTGAGGCTGGCGGCAAATTATTGCGCCGGGCCGACGTGCCAATCCATGGCGGTTTTCGCGGTTATGTCGCCGACCCCGACGATCACGCCTGGGAAATTGCTTGGAACCCGGCCTGGGCAATCGACGAGAATGGTCTTGTGACGTTTGGAATATGAGCCGGATAGGGCTGGCAACGGGCGCTTTTCGCGCCCTTAGCCTCATAACGATGTGATTATTGCGGGGCGGCGCGTGGCAAAAATCTATTTCATCTCGCATCCGGAAGTCATCGTCGATCCGGCAAAGCCTGTTCCCTCATGGAACATTTCGGAGCGTGGTATCGAACGGATGAGTTCTTTTGCCGGTCGGCCTGAGCTGCAATCGATCGGGTCGATCTGGTCCAGTACTGAAACAAAGGCAATTGAAGCCGCCGAAATCCTGGCCGGTGTTTTACGAATAGTTCCTGCGACCGACGATCGTTTTAGTGAAACCGACCGAAGCTCCACCGGCTTTCTGCCTCCCGACCAGCACGAAATGGTGGCCGACCAGTTCTTTTCAGCCCCAGACAACAGCATTCGCGGATGGGAGCGGGCCATTGATGTACAATACCGCATCACGCGGGGCTTCAAATACGTGGAACGGCTCTCGGCTTCGCACGATACTGCCATTATCGGCCATGGCGGCTCCGGCACGATACTTCTCTGTTATCTTGCGGGACTCCCGATCAGCCGCCAATATGACCAGCCCCATCAGGGACACTACTGGTGCTATTCATGTGAGGAAAGAACTGTCCTCCATCATTGGAAACCGATAGCGCCACGCTGAATTTCATCAAGGACATCGCTAACATGTGGTTTCCCGGGCGGGCTGTTTACGCTATGCTTTGATTCTGGCTTCTTCCAAGCCTCCCCCCTCCGTTCGGGAAAGCATTTTTTCATGCAGGAAGAATAAATCATCGAACCAACTGTTCGGGCACATGCACAAGGAGGGACTGCAGCGACAGCTCGTCACAGGAGGTTTATCGATGCGGTCATCGTCCCCTATCTATCACCTGAAGCGGCACGCCAGACGTCTGGCAAACGAGGCTGATATTCCGTTCCATGCTGCGCTTGATCGCATTGCGGCGCAGGAAGGCTATAGAAGCTGGAGCCTGCTCGTCAACAAGTCATCCGCTCCCGTTTCTGCCAGTGAGATCTACAGCTTTCTCAAACCCGGCAACATGGTGCTGATCGGTGCGAGACCGGGTCATGGCAAGACCCTGTTGAGCCTGGATATAATGATAGAAGCCATGCGAGGCAGCAATTGCGGCGTGTTCTTTTCGCTCGATTACTCGGAAAGAGATATCGCCGCGCGCTTCCAGGCACTCGATTGTAAACAGGATGATTTTCGGCATCTGTTCCGCTTCGATTGCTCCGATGCCATCTGCGCCGATTATATAATCGCCAAACTCGATGACGCCCCAATTGGAACCGTTGTGGTCATTGATTATCTGCAGATTTTGGATCACAAGCGAGACAAGCCTGCCCTGTCGACCCAGATTGCGGCACTCAGATCTTTTGCTTCCGAGCGAAGGCTCACCATTCTGTGTATATCCCAAATCGACCGTTTCTTTGATCCAGCAACAAAGCCGTGTCCGGGGATCGAGGATGTCCGGCTTCCCAATCCGCTTGATCTTGCTTTGTTCGATACATGCCTCTTTCTCAACAATGGCGAGATTCGCGTGCAATCGCGCACTGGAACCAAGCCGCTCGTGCCTTCGTAAAGGGTGGTCAGGCTGCTGGAACCAGCCTTTCCGCGCCCATGCGGTAGGAGATGGCACTGGCCAGATGAATGCGACCCACCTTGTCGCTTCCATCGAGATCCGCCAGCGTGCGGGCCACTTTCAGGATACGATGATAGGCGCGGGCGGAAAAATGCATCTGCTCGCTCGCATCGCGCAAAAGCTTCAGTCCTGCCGCATCCGGCTCCGCGACCTCCTCTATCAGTTTGGCCGAACAATAGGCGTTGGTCATGGAGGGTTCCAGACCGAGCGCGGAATAGCGCTCGCTCTGTACTGCGCGGGCGCGGGCGACGCGTTGCGCGACCGCCCCGCTTGTTTCCGAGCGGGACGGCTTGATGAGATCGAAGGCGGAGACAGCGGGCATATCCACCCGCAAATCGATACGATCCAGAAGCGGGCCCGATATGCGGGCCTGATAATCAGCCTGACAACGCGGCCCGCGCGCGCAGACATGCCCCGGTTCGCCCGCCATGCCGCAACGGCAGGGATTCATGGCGGCGATCAATTGAAAACGCGCCGGATAGCTGGTGCGGTGATTGACGCGGGCAATCAGACATTCGCCGGTTTCAAGCGGCTGGCGCAGCGAATCCAGCACCTGCGGCGAGAATTCCGGAAACTCATCCAGAAACAGCACGCCATTATGCGCAAGCGATACTTCGCCGGGCCGTGCGCGCAGTCCGCCGCCAACCATTGCCGCCATTGATGCCGAATGATGCGGTGCGCGGAACGGACGACGGTCCGACAGTTTTCCGCCCGAAAGCTCACCCGCAATCGAGGCGATCATCCACACGTCCAGCAATTCGCGCGGAGAAAGACGCGGCAGAATGGATGGCAATCGCTGGGCGAGCATGGATTTGCCTGATCCAGGCGGCCCCACAAGCAGCAAATTATGGTTGCCAGCGGCGGCGATTTCAAGCGCCCGCTTGGCGGTCTCCTGCCCCTTTATGTCGGCAAGATCGAGTTCCGTTTCACCGGAAATCCGCATGGATGGTTCGGGCCGGGTCAAAACCTGCGTGCCGCGAAAGTGGTTGGCAAGGGCGATGAGGCTGCGCGGTGCCAATATGTCGATGTCGGCCCCCGCCCATGCTGCCTCCGGACCGCAGGAATGGGGGCAGATAAGCCCTTTCTCCTCCCGGTTAGCGCCGATTGCAGCGGGCAGGACACCCGCCACCGATGTTATCGAACCGTCGAGCGACAATTCACCCAGAACGAGATAGGACTGGATCGCATCCGCTGGAATGGCGCCAATCGCCGCCATAAGCCCGACGGCAATGGGCAAATCATAATGCGACCCTTCTTTCGGCAGGTCAGCAGGCGCCAGATTGACCGTCACCCGCTTGGTTGGCATGGACAGGCCGGAAGCATGCAGGGCCGCCTGCACCCGCTCCCGGCTTTCCGCCACAGCCTTGTCCGGCAGGCCGACGATGGACATGCCCATCTTGCCCGGCGCCACCATCACCTGCACGTCGACACGCACAGCCTCTATGCCCTGAAAAGCAACCGTCCCAACCCGCGCGACCATGTGCCCCCGCTCGCCACGCACCACATCTCTCAAGTGAGTTAAAGTCCAAATACAACTCAGAGAGTTAAGCACGAGCGAGCGGCGAATTCAAGAACAATAAGAGAACGAAGTGAGGGCAGTTCCTACCGCTTGGCTTCCACCGCCTCCCAGAACAAGGCCGCAATGTTGGTTCCGTCGAAACGCTGGATTTCGCGGATGCCGGTTGGCGAGGTGACGTTGATCTCGGTCATGTAGTCGCCGATCACATCGATGCCGACCAGAATGAAGCCGCGCTCTTTCAGCGATGGGCCAATGCGCTCGCAGATCTCGCGTTCACGCGGCGTCAACTTGCTCTGTTCGGCACGCCCACCGACATGCATGTTGGAACGGGCATCGGTTTCCGACGGCACGCGATTGATTGCCCCTACCGGTTCGCCATCGATCAGGATAATGCGCTTGTCGCCAGCACGCACGTCCTTCAGATAGCGCTGCGCAATGAACGGCTCCTTGAACAGCTGACCGAACATTTCCAGAAGCGAGGTCAGGTTGCGATCGCCATCGGCCAGATGGAACACGCCAGCACCGCCATTGCCGTAAAGCGGCTTCAAGATGATGTCGCCGAACTCGCGACGGAAATCCATGACTTCCTGCGGGTCCTTGGTGATCAGCGTTTCCGGCATGAGGTCGGGAAACTCCGTCACGAAGATTTTTTCGGGACTGTTGCGCACCCATGCCGGGTCGTTGACCACTAATGTCTTCGGGTGAATCCGCTCCAGAAGATGAGTGGTGGTGATATAGTTCATGTCGAAAGGCGGGTCCTGACGCAGAAGCACCACATCCATTTCCGACAGGTCGCGACGAATTGGCTCGCCCAGCGTATAGTGATCACCCTTGATGTCGCGCACTTCCATCTTTTCGAGGCGGGCGGATACGACGCCATCGCGCATTGAAAGCCGGTCCGGCGTATAATGGTAAAGCTCATGACCGCGCTTCTGCGCCTCGAGCGAAAGGGCGAATGTGGTATCGCCCGCGATATTCAACGTGCTGATATGGTCCATCTGGACCGCGACTTTGAGAGCCATGATTTCCTCGCGATTCGAAGTTGCGGGAAATCTAAAACGGAATGACCAGGCAACATAGTCCTTTCTCCCAATCCGGCGTGGGCTGCGCTTGCGCCTTTTCAATGTGTGAAGCTGAACTGGATCAGTTTTCTTCCATTGTCTATGCTGGCACTGTAGCTGCAAATCGCTGCTGGCGTTTCGGGAGGAAAATGTGACCGTTGTTAGAACTACGCTGTTCGCCGACCATGTAGCAGAACTGGGCGAAGGCCCCGGCTATGATCCCTTGAGCGGAAATGTCTGGTGGTTCGACATTCTCGGTCAGAAACTGATCGAGAAGAACTGGGACAGCGGCGAAACCCACGTCCATGCGCTCGGCATGAAAGCGAGCGCTCTCGCCGTGATCGACCGCGACCGGCAGTTGATCGTCAGCGAACACGGCCTGTTCATTCGTGAGCGCGCCAATGGGCGCCTCACCCTTCATCACCCGCTTGAAGCAGACAATGAAGTCACCCGCTCCAACGACGCGCGCGTGCATCCTTCGGGATCGTTCTGGATCGGCACGATGGGCAAAAAAGCCGAACCCGATGCAGGCTCCATCTGGTGGTATCGCGAAGGTCAGGTGAAAAAGCTGTTTTCCGGCATCACGATCACCAATTCGATCTGCTTTTCCCCTGACGGACAGATCGCCTATTTTGCCGATACGGATCGCAACATCATCTGGCGGGTTGATACGGACCCCGAAACCGGATTGCCGGTATCCGACAAAAGCGTCTTCCACCACCGAACCGAAGAGGGCGGTGTCGATGGCTCGGTTGTTGATGCCGAAGGCACGCTGTGGAATGCCTGCTGGGGCGGCAGATCGCTCAATGCCTATTCACCGCAAGGCCGCCTGATCCGCTCCGTTCCACTGCCTGTGGGCCAGCCATCGTGCCCAGCTTTTGTCGGGCCGGATGCGACGGCGCTGATCGTGACGAGCGCCCATGAAGGCCTGGACGATGAGGCCCGCCGGTCCGATCCCCATGCCGGAAAGGTATTACTGCTTGATCTCACAGTTGCCGGACGGCACGATCCGCCAGTTCGGCTTTGAATAGCAAATAAAAAGGGCCCTTGGGGCCCTTTGATCTAAACACCTTCGACGATGATGATCTCGCCATCGGCGACTGTCTGCCGGATCGCCTTCGCCGCCTGATATTCCGGAGAATTGTAGCAATCGAGCGCGTGCTGCATGGTCTCGAATTCGATGATCACATTGCGCGCGCGGCCCGGCCCTTCAACGGCTTCAGCCTTGCCGCCGCGTGCGATGAAATTTGCGCCATAACGCTCAAATGCCGGTTTCGCCGTCGACACATAGTCCTTGTATCGCTCGGGATCACGGACGTCCACGCGGGCAATCCAGTAAGCTTTGGTCATGCTCTCTCCTCCAGTAACTCCTTCACGCAACCGAGCGCATTTCTTCCAGAATGGCAAGGGCCGCCGCTTTACGATCAGTCGCGCCGACAATCGGGCGTGCGACGACCAGATGGCTGGCTCCGGCTTTCAATGCATCGGCAGGTGTCATGACCCGTTTCTGGTCGCCCTTTTCCGAACCGGCTGGACGAATGCCCGGCGTGACGATGGCCATGTCCGGGCCGACCGCCTGACGGATGGCCCCAGCCTCGGCGGCAGAAGCGACAATGCCGCCCATGCCCGCCTCGCGCGCCTGACGGGCCCGCTTCAGCACCAGCGTTTCCGGATCGTCGGAATATCCGGCTTCCCGCAGATCCGCATTGTCCATTGAGGTCAGAACCGTGACGCCCAGGAGGCAGAGGTTTGATCCCCTTGCGGCTTCCACTGCTGCCCGCATCGCTTTCGGGTAGGCATGAAGCGTGAGCATGGAAACGCCCATTTTCGCGACATTTTCGACGCCCTTCGCAATGGTGTTGTCGATATCGAGGAGCTTCATGTCGAGGAAGACTTTTTTCTTCGCCGCGACAAGGCTTTTTGCGAAATCGAGACCGCCCGCGAATACGAGCTGGTAGCCGATCTTGTAGAAGGAAACGGCGTCTCCCAACTCTTCGACTACCTTCTCCGCCTCAGTAATAGTCGGCACGTCAAGGCCCACGATCAGCTGATCGCGCAAATCTGTCGTCGTCATGAGAGTCTCCGTGGTGATTTTTACTCTCTTCGCACAACAGGACCCATTACGAAAGAGATGGAATCAGCTTTTTGCTTCTTCCACCCGCGTGATGAGGCTGCGGCAGACAGCAGAAAGCATCCTGGCGCTGCGCTCTTCTTTCAGCGTTCCATCCTCATTGAACGCCATGGATGCATGACCGACGGAGCATTGCTCCGTGACGATCTGCACTCCGACATTCATCAGCACGGCGCGCAGGTGATAAAGCCCTCGCATTCCCGCAAACACGCCGTCGGAACTCGAACAGAGACCCACCGTCAGACCGGCATAAGGCCTGAATGGTTGGTCGCCATCCTTCGAGATGCGGCTGACCCAATCGATGGTGTTTTTCAGAAGCGGCGGGATCGAGGCGTTATATTCCGGCGAACAGATCATCAGCCCGTCATGCTGGGCAAACAGACGACCGAGCCTCATCGCATTCTCGGGAACGCCATGTTCCTTTTCCAGGTTCTGATCCATGATCGGCAGCGGATAGTCGGCGAGCGTGATGCGTGTGACCTCAGCCCCCTGCATCCGCAACTCCTTTTCGGCTGCATCAGCCATATGTCCGGAAAAAGCGCCGATACGAACCGAACCCGCGAAGACGAGAATACGTGCAGTCATGAAAGCCTCGCGAGAATTTACACCAGTGGGCTGCGATAAACCCAGAGCTGCGCCGGCGGCACGTTCCGCACCACGAAATCATAGTGCTGAACGGTATAATTGCCGCGGCCGGCGGGAACCGGCGGCAAGGGACCATAGGTGATCTGCATCAGGGGCCGTCCACGCGGAATGCGCGAAAGCAGGCTTTCAACGAGCTGGATGCGCCGGTCCATCGGGAAATTGAGCATCGGCACGGCAGAAATAATGCAGTCGAATTTCTGGTCCTTCTTCTCGCCCAGCGCGCTGTCAAGATCGAATGCATCACCCTGAATGATGTTGACCTCCGGAAAGATCGTATTCAGGTGATCCACGAAGTCCTGCGAATATTCGATGGAATAAAGGTCGGCAGGTTTCACGCCCTGTTTCAGGATCGCCTTGGTGATGACGCCCGTACCCGGTCCAAGTTCAAGAACCGGAAGGCCGGAACCGGTGTCGATGACGCTCGCCATGCGGCGCGCGGTAACGGAACTCGTGGGCAGGATGGCGCCGACAGCTTTCGGCCCGTCTATCCATCCCTTGAAAAAACGAATCTCCTCATCGAACTTAGCGGCCAGTTTCCTGCCGAGCTGTCCTGCCATTCTCGCTGCTCCCATTGTCGTTATTGGACAAGTTTATGCCGCTTTGAATTCCCTAAGCAAGGCGTGAATAAGGAAAAGAACAAAAAAGGGAGCCGAAAGGCTCCCATTTCTATTCTCCGATACCTTCGAAGAATTCTTTCATCCTTGAGAAAAACCCGGCTGATTTCGGGCTATTCTCCTGCGAGGAAAGTTTTTCGAACTCTTCGAGCAGTTCGCGCTGACGCTTGGACAGGTTCTGCGGCGTCTCGATGTCGATCTGTATATAAAGATCGCCGACGGCTGCCTGCCGCAGGACCGGCATGCCCTTGCCCTTGAGGCGGAACTGCTTGCCGTTCTGCGTGCCTTCCGGAACCTTGACCCGCGTCTGGGTGCCGTCGAGCGTCGACACTTCGAACTGGCCGCCGAGCGCTGCCGTCGTCATCGAGATCGGCACCTTGCAGTAGAGGTCCGAGCCGTCGCGCTGGAAAAACTCATGCGGCTTGACTGAAAGGAAAATGTAGAGATCGCCCGACGGGCCGCCGCGCATGCCAGCTTCGCCTTCACCGGCCAAACGGATACGCGTACCATCCTCGATGCCTGCCGGAATATTGACCGACAGCGAACGTTCCTGCGTGACGCGGCCCTGGCCGTGGCACTTGCCGCACGGGTCCTTGATGATCTGCCCGCGGCCGTTACAGGTCGGGCAGGTGCGCTCGACCGAGAAAAAGCCCTGGGCAGCGCGGACGCGCCCCGAACCCGAACACATGGTACAGGTGGTCGGCTGTGAACCGGCCTTCGCGCCGGAACCGGAGCACTCGTCACAGGTGATGGACGTCGGAACGCGGATCTGCGCGGTCTTGCCCGCATAGGCTTCTTCCAGCGTCACTTCCATATTGTAGCGAAGATCGGCGCCGCGTTCGCGTCCGCCATTGGAGCGACGGCGACCGCCGCCCATCATCTCGCCAAAAATGTCCTCGAAGATATCGGCAAAGCCGCCACCGCCGGCAAAACCGTTGCCGAAACCGCCGCCCATGCCGCCATTTTCAAAGGCTGCGTGGCCAAACCGGTCATATGCGGCACGCTTCTGCGGGTCCTTCAGCGTTTCGTAAGCCTCGCCGATTTCCTTGAACTTGCGTTCAGCTTCCGGATTATCCGGATTGCGATCCGGATGATATTCCATGGCGAGTTTGCGAAAGGCTGTCTTCAGCGTCTTGTCGTCTGCTGTTCTTTCAACACCCAGAGCTTCGTAGTAGTCGATCTTCATCAGTTCGTTATCCCGGCGACAGGAACGCGCCTTTTGCTTTCACGGACATCGTATCCCGAAACCGGTCCCCAGATTCGTGCGACACGCCCCGAAGCGTTCAACACTTGTCAGGGGCCAGCGTTTCCAATTGTTCATCAATCGAAGTGCCTTTCCCGACCCATATGTCGGAGGAGCACTCCGGGTTTCAGTATCAACACCCACTTTGCCCGAAACCGTCTCGTGCTTTTCAAGATGTATGCAGGCCAGAGCGATTTTTCAAATGGAGGCTTTGCCCGATATTTCCATCGGTATTCCACCGACACCGGCCAACATGCAGGCTTATACAAAACCTGCGAATATGAACATCTCGAAAATTGGCAAAAGCCCGGGGCAAACCCCGGGCTTGAGCGTATTAAGCCTGAAATTACGACTTCTTCTTGTCGTCATCGATTTCTTCATAATCGGCGTCGACAACATCGTCGTTTGAAGCCTTCTCTTCGCTACCGCCGGCAGCACCGGTTTCAGCAGCCTGAGCGGCCTCATACATGGCCTGACCGAGCTTCATGGAAGCTTCGGCGAGCGTCTGGGTCTTGGCCTTGATGTCGTCGGCATCATCGCCCTCGAGCGCGGTCTTGAGGCTTGCAAGCGCATCCTCAATGGCCTTCTTGTCGTCAGCCGAAACCTTGTCACCATATTCGCTCAGCGATTTTTCGGTCGAGTGAACGAGGCTTTCGCCCTGGTTCTTGGCTTCCACTGCCTCGCGGCGCTTCTTGTCGGCTTCGGCATTCGCCTCGGCGTCCTTGACCATCTTTTCGATGTCGGCATCGCTCAGACCACCGGATGCCTGAATGCGGATCTGGTGTTCCTTGCCGGTGCCCTTGTCCTTGGCCGTAACGTTGACGATGCCGTTGGCGTCGATGTCGAAGGTCACTTCGATCTGCGGCACGCCACGCGGTGCGGGCGGAATGCCGACGAGGTCGAACTGGCCGAGCATCTTGTTGTCGGCAGCCATTTCACGCTCGCCCTGGAAGACGCGGATCGTCACGGCCGACTGGTTGTCTTCGGCGGTGGAGAAGGTCTGCGACTTCTTGGTCGGGATCGTGGTGTTGCGGTCGATCAGACGGGTGAACACGCCGCCCAGCGTTTCGATGCCGAGCGAAAGCGGGGTCACGTCGAGTAGCAGAACGTCCTTGACGTCGCCCTGTAGAACGCCGGCCTGAATTGCCGCGCCCATGGCGACGACTTCGTCAGGATTGACGCCCTTGTGCGGTTCCTTGCCGAAGAAGGCCTTAACGACTTCCTGGATCTTCGGCATACGGGTCATGCCGCCGACCAGAATAACCTCGTCGATTTCGCCAGCCTTGAGACCGGCATCCTTCAGCGCAGCCTTGCAAGGCTCGATGGTGCGCTGGACGAGATCGTCGACCAGGCTTTCGAACTTGGCGCGCGACAGCTTGATGGCAAGGTGCTTCGGACCGGTGGCATCCGCCGTGATGAACGGCAGGTTCACTTCGGTCTGCTGCGAGGACGACAGTTCGATCTTGGCCTTTTCGGCAGCTTCCTTGAGGCGCTGCAGAGCGAGCTTGTCGTTCTTGAGGTCGATGCCGCTTTCCTTCTTGAACTCGGAAACGAGGTATTCGACCAGACGCATGTCAAAGTCTTCACCGCCGAGGAAGGTGTCGCCGTTGGTCGACTTCACTTCAAAGACGCCATCGCCAATTTCAAGAACCGACACGTCGAAGGTGCCGCCGCCAAGGTCGTAGACAGCGATGGTCTTGCCATCGTTCTTGTCCAGACCGTAAGCAAGCGCTGCCGCAGTCGGTTCGTTGATGATGCGCAGCACTTCAAGACCGGCGATCTTGCCGGCATCCTTGGTTGCCTGGCGCTGAGCGTCGTTGAAGTAGGCCGGAACGGTGATGACCGCCTGCGTGACCGTTTCGCCGAGATAGGATTCAGCGGTTTCCTTCATCTTCTGAAGGATCATCGCGGAGACCTGCGACGGGGAATATTTCTTGCCGTGGACTTCAACCCAGGCATCGCCATTGTCGCCCTTGACGATCTGGTATGGAACCAGGTCCTTGTCCTTGGCGACCATCGGGTCGTCAAAGCGGCGGCCGATCAGGCGCTTGACCGCAAAAATGGTACCTTCCGGATTGGTGACGGCCTGACGCTTTGCAGGCTGGCCGATGAGACGTTCGTCACTATCGCTGAATGCAACGATCGAAGGGGTTGTACGCGCACCTTCGGCATTTTCGATGACCTTCGCGTTCTTGCCGTCCATGACGGATACGCAGGAGTTGGTCGTTCCCAGATCGATACCAATAACTTTAGCCATATTTCTCTCCATTCAGCAAACCGCCAAGACCTCTACCGAGCGTTCCATGGGCGGTTCCTATCGGTTTCACAATGCTCTTTTCACGATGCATATCCGGATACCGGTCCCGGTTTCCAGACGCACATCAATGCCCTGTGCGAGGCGTATATAAGAAACGCGGTTTTTCACTGCAAGTCACAAGAACCGGACAAAGACAGATTCCTTGCCCGATATTCCTTACAGGATCAACGGACTGTCTCGCTCCCGCCGGTTTTGCCCGCACGATAGATCGCGTCGATGAATTTCTGGTTCGCACTGGAATTTTCGAGCGAGAACAGCCGCGCATCCCCATCGCCGCGTGCGGCCCGCACAAAGCTTTCGGCCTGAAGCTGGTAATGATTGACATCACCGAACGACCATTCGCTGGCTCGTGTGTGTCCGGCATCGAAAAGCGCGATGCTGCCGTGGCCATATTTACCGGTATTGAACGGCGCATAGACTTCGATGAAACCCTTGTCGCCATGGAAAACCATTGTCTGGCGTCCTGCAAGCTGCGTCGCGACGTAGAAGGTCAGATCGAAGCCGTCGAAACGGGCCGAAACATTGGCATAGCGGTCGGTGCCGAAGGCGGGATCATATTCCACCGACGCCTGGACCGACAGCGGTTCCTGACCAGTGACCATACGGGTGACGACGGTCGGATAGACGCCGATGTCCGGCAGAGCACCGCCGCCCAGTTCCGGCTGGTTGCGCATATTGTCTGGATCGACGTTGAAGTAGGAAAAGACACCCTGCACATGGCGGAGCCTGCCGATGGCGCCTTCGGCCAAAAGTTCGCGCAGCTTGATCCACTGGGGATGGTAATAGACCATGAAGGCTTCGGCTATCGTGACCTGATGCTTGTCCCGGGCCGCGATGAGCTGGTCGATATCGTCGGCCTTGAGCGCAATCGGCTTTTCGCACAGGACATGCTTGCCCGCTTCGGCTGCCTTGCGGCTCCATTCGATATGCTGCGAAGTCGGCAGCGGAATATAGACGCCGTCGACGGCGTCGCTTGCGAGGAGCTCCTCATAGGAACCGAATGCCAGCGGCGCACCAAAGCGGTCGGCAACCGATCGGGCACGTGACTGATCACGGCTTGCGATGGCATGAACGACGCCATTTTCGGACGCGCAAAGTGCGGGAATCACCTGCGTGACACCGATCCTGGCGGTGGAAAGAATACCCCAACGAAACATGCAATTCCCTCGTTCTTATGAATTCACTCTGGCGCGTCCCAGCCCTGAACGGTCAGTTCCGGCCAGAATTGCAGCGCGCGGGCCGCCTTGATTTCATGCGTTTCGCGGTTATCGATGGCACGATTGGGCCGAATGCGAAACGAAAAAATATCGTCGAGACCGAAAGGAGCGTGGATGTTGAGCCCATCCTCTGCCGTCTCGCCGTCTTTGGCCAGCCTTGCCCCTACGCAATGGGCGATCGTCGAATAACGCTCTATGGATTCGGTCGCGGAACGAAGCGGCGGATAAGGCTGTCCGAAACGCTTTTCGAACCACAGATGCACCCGTGCCTGATTGCGTATCTCGACGGGAAGCGGAAACCCGCGAAAGACCTCGGCGCCCCGTGCGATAACCGCATCCTCCGCTTCCCAGGAAAGATCGCCGCCGTCGAAATAGATGATGTCGAGATCCTTGATTCCATGCAGGTTGGGCCGTCCGGTCAGCCGGTTCCAGATGGTGTTGTAGAGCGCGCCCGAGACGAGCCAGGACCCGGACGCCTTTACGCCCAGGTCTTGCAGCCGATGCAGCGCGTCCGCCAGCATCGGACTTTCCAGCACCATATGCGAAAAGACATTCCGCTGCTGTGAAGGCGAGAGACCAGCGTAGCGCAGATGCTCCGGCAGCGTGTTCATCTGTCGGTTCCTGTTCCATGGCGATAAAAGTCGATGAATGCGCGCAAGGCCGGGCGCATCTGGCGGCGGCTTGGATAATAAAGGTGGAAACCCTCGAAGGGCGCGCACCAGTCTTCCAGAACCCGGACCAGCCGACCCTCGGCCAGAAAATCCCGCGTATAGTCCTCGAACAGCCAGACCAGTCCCGCACCGGCGAGCGCCGCCTCGAGCAGTATGCCGTTGTCGTTGGCGATCAACGGCCCTTCGACGCCGATTTCCACGATCTGACCGTTCTTCTCGAACTCCCAGCGATAGAGCCGCCCTCCCGGAAAGCGCTGACGCAAACAGCGGTGCCGCGCCAGATCGCGCGGATGCGAAGGGGCCGGACGGGCTTCGAAATAGGCGGGCGATCCCACCACGGCGCCACGCTGCGGGCCGCCGAGTCGCACCGCGATCATGTCGGCTTCCAGATTTTCGCCAAGCCGCACACCCGCATCGAAACCGGCAGCGACGATATCGGTGAAGGCGTTGTCAATGCGCAGGTCCAGAGTGATGTCGGGATAGAGCCGGGCGAATTCACCAAGGCGAGGCGCAAGTATCAACTGCGTGGCGACGAGCGGGGAGGAAATGCGCAGGATCCCCGCCGGGCGGTCCTTGGTTTCCAGCGCCGCGCCCAGCGCCTGATCGATTTCCGCCAGCGCGGGCGCAAGCCGCTCCAGAAGCCGACGGCCCGCCTCCGTTGGCGCGACGCTGCGCGTCGTGCGCGCCAGAAGGCGCACGCCCAGACTGTCCTCCAGCGTGGCCACCGCATGGCTGACGGCAGAGGGGGCAATCGCCAGTTCCCGCGCCGCGCCGCGAAAACTTCCATGCGCGGCAACGGCAGCAAGAACGGCAAGCTGTGACAGTTGGCTTCGATTCATTGTTATAAATTACAGAACAACCCGTGAAAATAAATCGGTATTATCGAACTGATCGCCCTGTTTTATGGTTCACGGCATGATCCCTCCGGACTGCAGCCGCCCCGAATGTGTCTCCAGCCGGTTCGCCTCCCGATTTCCCGCACAAATTTCAGTACTTTCAATCAGTCATTCGAAAGGAACTACAATGCAACAGCGCAAACTCGGCCCGCAATTGAGCGTTTCCGCCCTTGGTTTCGGCTGCATGGGAATGACCTATGCCTATGGCGGACAGGACGAGCAGGACGCGATCCGCACACTGCACCGCGCCGTCGATCTCGGCGTGACTTTTTTCGATACGGCGGAGGTCTATGGCCCGTTCGAGAACGAGAAACTCGTCGGCAAGGCGCTGAAGCCCTTCAGGGAGCGGGTGACGATTGCAACGAAGTTCGGCTTCAGGATCGAAGACGGGCAGATGAAGGGTGTCGATAGCCGTCCCCAACATATTCGCGACGTGGCCGAGGCTTCCCTGAAGCGGCTCGGTATCGATGTGATTGACCTGTTCTACCAGCACCGCGTCGACCCGTCCGTGCCGATCGAAGATGTGGTCGGCACCTTGAAGGACCTCATCGATCAGGGGAAGATTCGGGCGATCGGTCTTTCCGAAGCGAGCGCCTCCACGCTGCGCCACGCGCATGCGGTCCATCCCATCGCCGCGCTGCAAAGCGAATATTCGCTATGGGCTCGCGATCCGGAAGATGGTGTTCTGCCGGTCTGTCGCGAACTCGGTATTGGTTTCGTCCCCTATAGCCCGCTCGGGCGCGGCATGCTGACCGGCACGGTGCGCTCGCAGTCGGACCTTGCAGAAGACGATTTCCGCAAGACGCTGCCGCGTTTCCAGCCGGGCAATCTGGAAGCCAACAACCGGCAGGTGGATCGCATCGTGGAGATCGCGCAGGAAAAGCAGGTCACGCCGGCACAACTGGCGCTGGCTTGGGTATTGAGCCGGGGGGATTTCATCGTGCCAATCCCCGGCGTGCGCAAAATCCGCCATCTGGAAGACAATGTGAAAGCCGTCGAAGTTGTGCTGACGCCGGAAGAGCTGCAACGCCTGGACGAAGTGTCCACGCCGAACCTGATTGCAGGCGAGCGTTACAACGAACACCAGCTTGCGCTGACCGGCCTCTGATTGGATGCCCCAAACAAAAAGGGAGCCCCACGGGCTCCCTTCCTCCTTACATCCGGCGCAAGGCTGGTGGAGCGAGCGTCAGAAGACCGCCCAGCGTCATGGCGAAGCCCACCCACAGCGGCGCATGCAGGCCATAGCCGGCCTCCATCGCCTGTCCGCCGATCCACGGCCCGAGCCCGAGACCGATATTGATGACCGATGCATGCATCGCGTTCACCAGCGCTCCGGGATGAGCGATCCGCATCACCCGCGCAATGAAGGCGGGGTTGAGGGCAATGCCCGTCAGGCCGATCATCACAATGGCGAGAATTGCAGCGGGCTTCAATTCTGCGAAAAGCGCAAAAATCAGCATGGCAGACAGCATCAGAACGAGGCCGATGGCGATAGTCGGGATCGTGTGGCGATCCGCAAAGCGCCCGGTGACATAATTGCCGACGATATTGGCGCCGCCGTAAACGGCAAGCAGCAATGGCACCTGCATGGCCGAGAAACCTGCAAGCTGCACCGTGATCGGCGACAGATAGCTGTAGACGGCGAAGGAAGAACCGATGACCAGCGCGCTTGTGGCGTAGGCGGCCCAGAGTTTCGGCTTGCGCATTTCCTTCAGTTCGGAACGCAGATCGGCCTGCGGCGCATCGGGTGAAGATTCGATCTTGATTGCAATGACGAGCGCACAGGCGAGGATCAGAACAACAATGGCCCAGAAGCTCGCCCTCCAGCCGAACGCATTGGTGATTGCCGTTGCGATGGGGACGCCGAAGACGGTGCAAAGCATGAGGCCTGCGAAGACGAGCGAGGAAGCGCGCCCGCGCAGTTCCGGTCCGACAAGCTGCGCCGTGATGGCAAGCATCAGCCCGAAGCTCGTTGCCGCAGCCATCCCGGTCAGCACACGCGCGATCAGCAGAACCTGAAAACTGCTTGTGGAAGCGGCTACACTTTGCGCGGCGGCATAAAAGACCAGCAAAAGCAGGAGCCCGCGCTTGTTCTCGATCTTCAGCGCCAGAAACAATATCGTTACCAGCGGCCCGCCGATCATCATGCCCAGCGCGTAAAGCGAGATGAGATTGCCGATATCGGCAATGGAACGGTCGAACGCCACCTGAAGGGAGGGCAGCATTCCCGAAATCATGAGTTCGGAAGTCGTGAGCGCAAAAACGCCGAGACTGAGACAATAGACGACGAGCGGGATTGCCCGTGCCTTTTGCGCGGACGCAGGGACCCCTTCCGCCGCCAGGGCAGAATCGCACGTATCGTTCATGGGACGAATCCTATTTATATAGTATTGATTACATAATTAATATCGACTTGCCCGAAGGGGTCAAGAGAATTATATAAGGATGATTATAGAAAGGGAGAAAAATGGTTCCACGCGGACGTCCGCGCAGCTTCGACCGTGATGCGGCGCTGGACAAGGTGATGAAGGTTTTCTGGGCCAAGGGCTATGACTGCGCCCAGATCAACGATTTCACGACCGCCATCGGCATCACGCCGCCAAGCTTCTATGCCGCCTTCGGCAACAAGGAGCAGGCATTCCGTGAAGCTGTCGACTATTATCGCCGCACCATCGGTGCCGTCCCTTTCGACGCGCTTGAAAATGCGCCCACCATTCATGACGGCCTGCGCCAATGGCTGGAGAAATCCGCCGACAGCGCCTTTGCCTGCCCGGCGGGCGGCTGCATGATCAGCGTCTGCTCGATCCAGTGCAAACCGGAGAATGTGCCTGTGAAGGAATTTCTCCAGGCCATCCGTCACGCCAATCACGAGCGGCTTTCAAACCGCCTGCAGCAAGCGGCAGCCGCGGGCGACCTGCCAGCCGACGCCGATATCGTGCAGATGACCGAATTCTATCACATGATCCAGCAGAGCATTTCTTTTGAAGCCCGCGACGGCAATTCGCGCGCCGCGGTACAAAAGATCATCGATATGGCATTGATGGCCATTCCCACCCGTGTGAGCGGCAAGCCTAGAGCGGTTCCTGTTCTGACACAATCGCCGGAACCGCTCTAACTGTTTGTTTTATCGCATTATCCAACGCATCGAAGCGGGATAAGAAATCAGTCCAGTGAACTGATTTCCCCGCGTAGACGTTTCACAGTTTTGCTGGAAATGCTCTAATCTCGTCAGTTGAGCCACTTGTCACGGATCGCATCAAAGCTGCCATCCCTTTTTGACAAGTCGATCCACTGGTCGACGAATGCGGCCCAGTATGGATCGCGCTGTATCCAGTAAGCCTTGTCGATATGGTTGAATGGCTTCTCCACATCAACAGCGCATAGAATGCCGGGATGCTGCTTCTGCTGATAGTACGTTTCCGCGCCGTCGGTAATCATCACATCGCCCTCTCCGGCGGCAAGCGCATCAAAGATGCTCTTATTGTCCTTCCACGGGATGATTTGCGCCTGTTTGATATTGTCGTGGACGAAGATCGAATTCGTTCCGCCCGGATTGGCGATAACCTTGACGCCGGGCTTATCGATCTCGGCAATTGTCCTGAATTTATCCTTGTCGGCGCAGCGTGCAATCGGGGCCTTCCCATCCTCCACATAGGGACGGGAAAACAAACCGATCTTCTGCCGCTCCAGCGTGATGGAAACACCACCCATCGCGATGTCGAACTTGTCGTCGCGAAAATCCTGCGTGAGTGTCGGCCAGGATGTTTCGACGATTTCCAGACGCGCACCCAGAGCCTTTGCCAGACTTTGGGCCTGATCAATACCAAGTCCGGTGAACGCTCCGGTCTTCGGGTCCCTGAAGCTGAACGGGCTGTAATCGCCCGGTGTGCCAACTTTCAGCACACCGCGGGCCATGATTTCATCCAGCCTTGATTGTGGGGACGCCGTACTGAAAGACAACCCAGAAAGAGAAAATAAAAACAAAATGAATACGGCCTGAAAATAGCGCATATCTATCCTTTTCCGGCAATTATAAACTCAAAAAAATTTATTGCATAATTCCACGATCATATTTCCGAATGCAAAAAGCGCCAGCCCGAATTCATCGGGGCTGGCGCTTTCAACTTCATCACATGGCGGTTTTACCCGCGAAGAACGCCGCCGGTCTGTTTGGCAACGCTTGCCACAACCTGTTTCGACAGCGCTTCCAGATCTTCATCCGTCAATGTGCGGTCTTGCGGCTGCAACAGCACTTCGACCGCAATAGACTTCTTGCCTTCGCCGAGCGATGCACCCGTGAACACGTCAAAGACCTGAACGCCGACAATCAGCTTCTTGTCGGCAGTCGAGACTGCCTTCACGACATTGCCCGCCTCCACGTCTGCATCCACCACGAACGCGAAATCGCGCTTGAGGCTCTGGAACTGCGAGAGGTTGAGCGCAGGCTTGGTGCGTGTGGATTTAGCCTTCGGCTCAGGGATCGCGTCGATATAGACTTCGAAGCCGCAAAGCGCGCCCGAAACATCGAGCGCTTCCAGCGTATCCGGATGGAACTCGCCGAAATAACCAAGCACGACCTTGGGCCCGAGTTTCAGCGTACCCGAGCGGCCCGGATGGAACCATTCGGGACCGCCAGCCTCGATCTGGATGCGATCTACCGGCGCACCGGCGGCCTCCAGTGCTGCGAGCGCGTCGGCCTTGGCGTCGAACACGCCGACGGGCGCGGCATTGCCGGCCCAGAAACGGCCCGAGCCGTCGACCTTGGCCGTACCGCGACGCACGCCACCCGCAACGCGACGCTGGCTATCCGAGGTGTCGCCTTCATAGATGCCTGAGACCTCGAACAGCGCCGTATCGCCAAAACCGCGATCTGCGTTGCGCTGGGCAGCGGCAAGCAACCCCGGCAGCAGCGACGGGCGCATGTCCGACATATCGGCCGCGATCGGGTTCGCCAGCTCCAGTTCCGGCTTACCGCCGCCAAACGCCTTCGCCTGCGCTTCAGAAATGAAGGAATAGGTCACAGCTTCCATCATGCCGCGCGAGGCGAGCATGCGGCGGGCATGACGCGTCCTGATCTGCAATGTCGTCAGGATACGGCCGTTGACCGCGCCATGGCTTGGCAGCGGCTGTGGGTCGATCCGGTTGATGCCGTGAATGCGCATGACTTCTTCAACGAGGTCGGCCTTGCCTTCCACATCGCCGCGCCATGACGGAACAATTGCCTTGATGACCTTCCCATCGCCTTCGACCCCGAAGCCCAGGCGCTTCAGAATATCGAGCGACGTTTCGTAGGGCACGTCGATGCCCGTCAGGCGCTTGACTTCCGACACCGGGAAATCGACCACGCGCGGCTCCGGCTTGCCATAGCCGACAACATCGAGAACCGTTGGCTCGCCGCCGCACAGTTCCAGCACCATCCTGGTCGCGATTTCTGCTCCGGGCACCATCATTTCCGGATCGACGCCACGCTCGAAGCGATAGCGCGCATCGGTAACGATGCCGAGTTCGCGACCCGTGCGCGCGATCATGCGCGGGTCCCACAGAGCGGACTCGATCAGCACATCGGTGGTGTTCTCATCACAGCCCGAATGTTCGCCGCCCATGATGCCGGCAATCGATTCGGGGCCGTTTTCATCGGCAATCACATACATGCCGGGCTTGAACTTATATTCCCGCTGGTCGAGACCAAGAATGGTTTCGCCATCCTTCGCAGCACGCACCGTCAGATTGCCCTTGACCTTGGCCGCATCGAAGACATGCAGCGGACGGCCCTGATCGAAGGTCACGTAATTGGTGATGTCCACCAGCGCATTGATCGGACGCAGACCAATCGCCTTGAGACGCTGCTGCATCCATTTCGGGCTTGGGCCATTCTTGACGCCCTTGACCATGCGCAGCGCGAAGCCGGTGCAGAACGGGTGCTCCGCATCCTGATCCAGAATGACCTTGACCGGGGTTTCGCCCTCGCCCTTCACGACTTCCGGCAGCGTGTTCTTGAGCGTGCCGAGACCGGCCGCTGCAAGATCGCGTGCGATGCCATGAATGCCGGTGCAGTCTGCGCGGTTTGGCGTCAGGCCAATCTCGATCACCGCATCGTCCAGCCCGGCATAGGTCGCAAAGCTGGTGCCGACCGGAGCATCCTCGGCCAAGTCGATGATGCCATTGTGTTCGTCGGAAAGCTCCAGCTCGCGCTCGGAACACATCATGCCGAAGCTTTCAACACCGCGAATCTTGCCGACGGAAAGCGTGACATCCAGGCCGGGAACATAGTCGCCCGGACGGCCCAGAACACCGACCAGACCGGCCCGTGCATTGGGGGCACCGCAGACCACCTGAACCGGCTTGCCGTCGCCCGCATCGACGGAAAGCACGCGCAGCTTGTCGGCATCCGGATGCTGGACTGCCGTCAAAACCCTGGCGATCTTGAAGGCCTTGAAAGCTGCGCGGTCATCGACCGATTCCACTTCCAGACCGATATCGGTCAGTTTCTCGACGATTTCGTCCAGTGTCGCATCGGTTTCAAGGTGATCCTTGAGCCAGGAAAGCGTGAATTTCATGATCGTGTTCTTTCCTAAATTTCAGCGTTTGAGCACTTCGACCACGCGAAAGCGCTCGCAAAGCAATTTCATGTCCGGAGAGAAGCCGCCGTTGCGGCGAAAATAGGCTTCGTGCCCTTTTCGCCAGTCATCCAGTGGGCCTTCCCCCTCATCTTCCGCAAACGCGGCATCAACTTCATCAAAGCGGCGGACCGTCAGTTCGACGGTTTCTATCACCACGGCAGGGCGGCCCCGACCGTCCAGAACCACATCGCGACGTCCGATGACCGGCATCGGCTCGCCGTCTTCCCCGAATGAGGCAAGCGCGGCACAGGTCGCGGTCTTCCGACCCGCGAGCACCAGCGCAAGCAGCTCATCGGCGAGTTCCGGCGAATCGCCAAAGGCGAAGGTCACGGCATCGCGATAAGGTTCGGGCAGTTGCATCATGCGCTCAGTCCGCCGAAAAGCGTCGGAATGTCGAGCGGACGGAAACCGTAATGTTCGATCCAGCGCACATCGGCGTCGAAGAAGGCGCGCAGATCAGGCATGCCGTATTTCAGCATTGCGATGCGGTCGATCCCCATGCCCCAGGCAAAGCCCTGATAAACGTCCGGGTCATAGCCGGAAGCGCGCAGCACATTGGGATGCACCATGCCGCAGCCCAGAATTTCGAGCCAGTCATTGCCTTCGCCGAACTTCACATGCGGGCCGGAACGGTCGCACTGGATGTCCACTTCAACCGATGGCTCGGTGAAGGGGAAGAAGCTCGGGCGCATGCGCATCTTCACCGAAGGCACTTCAAAGAAGGCCTTGCAGAACTCTTCCAGAACCCACTTCATGTTGGCGACATTCGCCGACTTGTCGACCACTAGTCCCTCCACCTGATGGAACATCGGCGAATGGGTCGCGTCGGAATCCATGCGGTAAGTCTTGCCGGGGATGACGATGCGGATCGGCTCGTCGCGGCCTTCCTTGTCGCGGATCGCAGCAAACTTCTCCATCGTGTGCACCTGCACCGGCGAGGTATGCGTGCGCAGAAGTTTGCGCTCGCCTTTCTCGTCCGCATTGAAGAAGAACGTGTCGTGCATTTCACGCGCCGGATGGCCTTCGGGGAAGTTCAGCGCGGTGAAATTGTAATAGTCGGTTTCGATATCCGGGCCTTCGGCAATCGAGAACCCCATATCGGCGAAGATTGCCGTGATCTCGTCGATCACCTGCGAGATCGGATGAATGCGGCCGCGCGACGCAGCGCTTTCACGCACAGGCAGCGTTACATCGACCTTTTCGCGCTCAAGGCGCGCTGCAATCGCCTGACGGCGCAGTTCCGTCTTGCGCTCCGTCAGCGCCTCGGTGACCCGGTTCTTCAAGCCGTTGATGGCCGGCCCCTGCGCCTGGCGTTCCTCCGGCGTCATGCTGCCCAGCGTCTTCAGCTTTTCCGAAACCGAGCCCTTCTTGCCCAGGGCCGCGACACGCACGGCTTCAATCGCCGGCTCGTCAGCCGCCGCCGCGATGTCTTCGAGAATCTGCCGTTCGAGTTGTTCTAGATCACTCATTGTTTAAATCCCTGTCGCGCCTGCGGCGCTCCACGCCTCTTGGTTCAATCCCTGTCGCGCCTTGGCGCTCCACATATTTTGCTTTGCAGCCAAAGAAGCCTTGTCGTTACTCTCTTTGACCTGATTGGTGAGACGCATCAAGATTTGCGTCAAAAAATTCCATCGCCTGCAGTAGCCGTCTTCCGTCGCCGCCAAGAAAAATGCGGCGGAACAGCCGCAACGGCGCGATGGTAAATCGGAAAAATCCGACGATTTTCTTCAATTCCGGAAGCACTGCTCCCGGTGCTACCGTCCGGTAAGCTGCGAATGCCTGTTGCGGCGTCTCTGCAAGGCGCGCCTGCGCGGTGATCTGGAAGAACAGCAGCCAGACATCGCGCGCCTGCGCGGCGGCAAGCGGCATGACCGTCTCCGGCTCCTCTTCGAAATCCAGAAAACCGGCAACGCCGTTCTTCTCGAAGAAATCGCGCGGGTGCGGACGCCCGTGGCAAAGCCCGACCGCATGCGCGTCAGCCAACGCACGCGCGCAATGGATGAGAAGCGCGTCATGTCCTTGCGGGTCATCATGGCGCAGATGGTCGAGCCGATCCTGGATGATCGGCGCAACATCGCTCAAAACCATCACCGCTCCATGGCGGTAGACGATCCTTGGCACCTGGAAGCCAGCCTGCAGGAAAGCACTCATCTTGCGCTCTTCGCGATCGGCCATGCCTGCTTCTCCGACATCCTTCGGGCTGCGCAGGAAGGGGTATGGAAGAAGCGGCGAAATCAGGCTGTGCAGACGCTTCGGGAGCGGGCGCCTTTCGGCATCATAGCGTTTGATCCAGACACGATGGCCGCCGATGACAGCGCTGGAAATGCGCTTGCCCTGGCTTTGGACGAGCAGAACCAGCAGGCTGCGGAGATCGTCCGCATCCAGATCCAGTCGCAGCTTGCCCGGTTCATCCTTCATGTCCGGTTTGAACTCCCCAAAAGGGAAAACCCGCGCCAGCCGAGCCAGCGCGGGTCCCCAAATTTATCGATACTGCTTGGGAAAGGCGGCTGGCTTAGCGGACAGCGCCTTCAAAAGCGTTCGGCGTCTCGGTGTTCTTGAGGTACTCGAGAGCCTTCTTTGCCGATGCAACCAGCGCACCGAACGCATCCGGTTCGTGGATTGCGATATCGGACAGGACCTTGCGGTCGATCTCGATGCCAGCCTTGGCAAGACCGTCGATGAAACGGCCGTAGGTCAGGCCCTGCTCGCGGACAGCAGCGTTGATGCGCTGGATCCAGAGAGCGCGGAACGAGCGCTTGCGGTTCTTGCGGTCGCGGTAAGCATACTGCTTCGAACGGTCAACTGCAGCCTTGGCGGTGCGGATGGTGTTCTTGCGACGGCCACGGAAACCAGCAGCCTGATCCAGAACCTTCTTGTGCTTTGCGTGGGCGGTAACGCCGCGTTTTACGCGTGCCATGTTATGATCTCCTTCTCAGACTAATCTTAGAGGCCGTTCGGCAGGAACTGCTTCACGATCTTTGCATCGGCATCGGCGAGAACCATGGTGCCGCGTGCATCGCGAATGAACTTGTTCGAACGCTTGATCATGCCATGACGCTTACCAGCAGCTGCGGCCTTGATTTTGCCGGTGCCGGTGATCTTGAACCGCTTCTTGGCGGCCGATTTGGTCTTCATCTTGGGCATTTTGCTACTCCTTTGTTTAGTCCCCGTCGTGCCTGCGGCACTCCACGCCTCGTGCTTCAAGCGGCATCGGTATCTGCGACCGACCGGAACTCTGTTTTCACTTCCGGACTGACCAAGCCCGAAAAGCATACGAAACCGCCACGGCATGCCCTGCCGGGCGGTTCGAACGCGGCCTTATAGGCTCAAAGACCGCAAAACGCAATGCCCGAATTGGGCTGAATCGCACTCCGGACGTCAATAAAGATGCAGAAGCACCGGCAGGACATTGGTGTCCTGCAAATATTCCACGAACTCGAAAAACGGATAGGCGACGAAAAACACCAGACCATCCGTGAACGTGCGGTAAAGCCGGTCGGGGCGGACGATCAGTTCCTTGTCGTCACGAAAAAGCGAAGGATTCGGAAAGAATCGCGGAACACTGGCGCAATAGGCTTCATAAGGCTTGCCGAAATTCTGCTTCAGGAACTTCTCTTCCGTCCGGATGACGACCGAGAAAGCGAGGTAGCAAAGCACGCCGAAAGTGATGGCGATGGTGAGACTGCCGGTCTGCGCGCCAATACCCATCGCACCGATGCTGCTGAAGACATAGAGCGGATTGCGCGTGACCGAATAGGGACCGCTCTGCACGATTTCCGCGCTCTTGCGCCCGCCGATATAGAGCGTGCACCACATGCGGCCGATAATGGCTGCAACGATCAGGCTGAGCCCGAAAGCCTCGATATATTCATGAAAATGCCCGGTCGACCGCGAGCCTACGAAAAGCAGCGCCACCACCAGAAGCACGATGACCGCACCGATCGCAAAACGCCGCCGCTGTTGATATTTCCCCAGTTCGCCCAAAGTCTTCATTGCGTTCCATGATCCCAAAATTGTCCGGGGAAATGAAAAGCCGCCCGAAGGCGGCTTTTCCAAGGCATTTCGAAATGTTCAGCGCGGAGCGAGAACCATCATCATCTGACGGCCTTCAAGCTTCGGCTCGGACTCGACCTTGGCAATTTCAACAGTGTCTTCCTTGACGCGCTGCAAAAGCTTCATGCCAAGTTCCTGGTGCGCCATTTCGCGTCCGCGGAAACGCAAGGTAACCTTGACCTTGTCGCCTTCCTCAAAGAAACGCTGAGCAGCCTTCATCTTCACCTCATAGTCATGGGTGTCGATGTTCGGTCGCATCTTGATTTCCTTGATTTCAACCGTTTTCTGCTTCTTGCGCGCTTCGGCGGCCTTTTTCTGATTCTGATACTTCAGCTTGCCGAGGTCGACGATCTTGCAAACCGGAGGCTCGGCATTCGGCACGATCTCAACGAGATCGAGACCGGCTTCTTCCGCCATGGCCAGCGCTTCCTGAATGGAAACGTCACCATGGTTCTGGCCTTCGGCATCGATAAGCTGAACCCGGGGAACCCGGATATCACGGTTGGAGCGCGGTCCGTCTTTCTGAACCGGCGTCGCTCTAAAGGGTCGGCGAATGGTCGTTATCTCCTAATTGTTACGTCTCATGCGGTCGGATGCTTGCTGCCAGACGGCATGTCCCCGATCAAACCGCAGTTGATCGCGGAAATGTCGTCAAGCAGGCGGCGAAGTCAATAGCATCTTTGTCAGGAAAAATCACCCCCGCGTGATAAACGTTCTTTTTATCATCATTTCGCGGCGGACAAGCGGCATATCGGTCACATTTGCCGTCATTTCAAGGGCCTCGCTTCAGATGGCGGGTTTTCTCTCTTTTCCGAACATGCCAAAACAATCCGGCAAATCGAGGAGATCTGACATGAACGTTGCGGGGCCGGAATTCATCGACGTGGACGGAGCGAAAATCGCGCTGCATCACAGAGCCGGAAGCAAGTCTCCGGGTGTCGTCTGGCTCGGCGGCTATCGTTCGGATATGCTGGGCACCAAGGCTGTCGTTCTCGACGAATGGGCGGCGGAGACCGGGCACAGCGCCTTACGCCACGATTATTCCGGCCACGGCTCCTCCGGCGGCGATTTCAATCAGGGCACCATCTCGCGCTGGCTGAACGAAAGCCTCGCCGTCTATCGCAAATATGCCAAAGGTCCGCAGATTCTGGTCGGCTCTTCCATGGGGGGCTGGATTGCGCTGCGCATGGCGCAGGAACTCATGAAGGAAGGCAACCCGCCCGCCGGGATCGTGCTGGTAGCACCCGCTCCTGATTTTACAGCCGTGCTCGTTGAACCCACGCTTTCCGAAGCGCAGAAAAACGATCTTCAGGAAAAAGGCTATTTCGAAGAACCCTCCGAATATTCGCCCAATCCCTATATCTATACCCGCGCCTTGATCGAGGACGGACGAAAGAACCTGGTTCTCAACGGCATCATTGAGACCGGCTGTCCGGTCCACATCCTGCAGGGCATGCAGGACCCGGATGTTCCCTACAGGCACGCGCTGACGCTGGTGGAACACCTGCCCGTCGACGACGTGACCCTGACGCTGGTGCGCGATGGCGACCATCGCCTGTCACGACCGCAGGATCTCGATCTCCTCATCCGCACCGTGTCCGGTCTGGCGGAACGCATCGGCGAAAAATCGTAACGGAGCACAGTTATGCGGTTTTCGGTTTTCGCTTCCTCCGCGGTCGCAGCCATTGTCGGCTTCGGCGGCACGCTGGCGCTCATCATTGCGGCCGCGCAGGTGCTGGGCGCCACACAGGCCGAAACCGCAAGCTGGGTCACGGCGATATGCCTTGCGATTGCTGCCTCATCCGCCTGGCTCAGCATCCGCTACAAGATGCCGATCATCGCAGCCTGGTCCACACCGGGCCTGGCGCTCATCGGAGCCAGCGCCGGTTTCAGCATGCCGGAAGCAGTCGGCGCATTCATCGTGACTGCACTGGCGCTCGTCGCCACCGGGCTTATCCGCCAGTTGTCGGTGCTCGTTTCGCGCATCCCGGCTTCCGTTGCGTCGGGCATGCTAGCAGGCGTGCTGCTCAGTTTCGTCATTGCCGCCGCCAAGACCGTGCCCGGCGATCCGGTGTTCGTTCTGCCACTGGTGGCGCTGTTCTTCGTCATCCGCCTGTTCAATCCGTCGCTCGCCGTCATTGCCGTTCTGGTCATCGGCATGGTCTTTGCTCTGGTCACGGGGCGGTCGCCCGCCCTGCCCGCGCCCGAGATTTCCACGCTCACCCTCATCTGGCCCGAGTTCCACATGGGCGCGATGGTCGGCATTGCGATCCCGCTCTATCTGGTGACCATGGCTTCGCAGAACCTGCCGGGTTTCGCCGTGCTGCGCGCTTCCGGCTATGAGCCGCCGACCAGCGCCTGCCTGCGCGTAACCGGCCTGTTTTCCCTGCTGACGGCTCCATTCGGCGCGTCGACCACCAACCTTGCCGCGATTTCGGCAGCGCTTTGCACCAATCCAGACGCGCATCCCGATGCCTCCAGGCGCTGGCTCACCGGCCCGGTCTATGCCGCGATCTATGTGGTGTTTGCCCTTTTCGGGGCATCACTGGTCGCGATCTTCGCCGTATTGCCGGTGACACTCATCGCCCTTGTTGCCGGTCTGGCGCTGACAGGCCCTTTCATCAATGCGATGTCATTGGCGCTCAAGGATGAACAGGAGCGGCTTGCGGCGACCATAACCTTTGCTGTGACAGCCTCCGGCATGGCATTTTTCGGCATCGGCTCCGCCTTCTGGGCGCTGATAGCCGGGCTTTGCGTGACTTTTCTCGAACATCTTCGTAAAAAAATTTCGAATTAATCACATTGGTTACGGGGCGTGCAGCCTGAATCCTCCGGTTGCATTCTTGAAAAGCCGCAATCTTTTCACCACGTCGAAGTCAAGCCGCCAGAAGAAAATCCCCATAGGGGTGGGCTGGCAGGCCCTGGTTTCGCGCATGTGGCCGGACGATTGTCGAACGGTTGAATGGCATGCGCTTTTTGACGGAGCAGACCATGACCAACACTGCATTGATCCGCCCGGCATGGACGCCAGCCACGATTGCGCTGATGGTGCTCGGCTTTTTCCTGTTCTGGCCGCTTGGCCTTGCCATGCTCGCCTATATCCTGTGGGGTGATCGCCTCGAAGGATTCAAGCGCGGCATGAACGAGAAGACTGATTCCGTGTTCGGCTCGTTCCGCAACTGCCGCAAGGGCGAAAGCTTCAACTTCGGCGGCACAACTGGCAACGAGGCTTTTGACGACTGGCGTCGCGCCGAGCTGGAGCGACTGGCCGAAGAACGCCGCAAGCTTGAAGAAGCACGCGCCGAATTCGAGGCCTATGCCGCCGAACTTCGCCGCGCCCGCGACAAGGAAGAGTTCGACCGTTTCATGGCCGAGCGCCGTGCGGCCTCGAAGAAGACGCCTGCCCCGCGCGCGAAAGGCGGCAAGGACGACATCACCGATCTTTGATCGATGAAACAGACCTCAAAAATCATTGGACGGCGCGGCATGACCGCGCCGTTTTTCCTGTTTTTCACAGAAATACCGGCCTTTTCAACACGTTCCACGCAAGTCGTATCCCGAAAACCGCTTCGCACTTTTCGGGATGCGCTCCGGAGCGAATCGCTTATTCTTGGACGATGGGCCTTTCCTTTCTTCGGCAAATCAGCGGTAAAGGGGCATCCGCTGGAACGACGACAGTTCGCAGCGAACGCATTCACGCGGTCGCCGGACGGGAACTTCCCTTGCGCGTTTTCGAGAATCCGCGCGCCAAAAGGCTGACCCTGCGCATAGAAGCAGGCGGCAAGGGATTGCGCGTCACGGTTCCGCCCGGACTTCCCGAGCGCGAAGTGTTGAGCTTCCTCAACCGCCACGAGGGCTGGATCGAAAGCCGCATCGCAAAACTGCCGGACCAGCCGGGCGTGCGCGCCGGCATCAAAATTCCCCTGCGTGGCGTTCCACACAAGATCGTGCACCAGCCGGGACGCGGCACGACCGAGCTTCTCGAAGGCAATATTCTACTCGTCCATGGTGACCCGGCACATCTGCCGCGCCGCGTTGCCGATCACATCAAGCGCGACGTGAGGCGCGAGATCGAGGCGCTTGTCGTCCGTCACACCACCACTGTGGGCCGCAAGGCCAAGGCGGTGCGTTTCAAGGATACGAAAAGCCGCTGGGGATCATGCACCTCGGACGGTGTCCTTTCCTTCTCCTGGCGCATCGGCATGGCGCCTGCCCCGGTGATCAACTATCTTGTCGCCCATGAGGTGGCTCATCTCATCGAGATGAACCATGGGCCGAAATTCTGGAAACTCTGCCATGAGCTTTGCCCCGATACGGAGCGCTGCAAGGCTTGGCTGAAGCGCAATGGCAGCGCATTGCAGGCAATCGACTTCACATGAAATCATCCGTACTGAACGCCGCCCGGGTGCTGTGGGATTATCACTGCATCTATGATCCGCTTGAAACCGCCGATGTGATCATCGGGCTGGGCAGCTACGATCCACGCGTGGCCGAAAGGGCTGCCGATCTGTTTCTGGAGGGCATGGCGACGTGGCTCGTGTTCACCGGCAAAAGCGGTCACTGGACGGAGAAACTCTATAAGAACAGCGAAGCGGAAGCCTTTGCCGAGATAGCCATCAGGCGCGGCGTGCCGGAAAAAGCTATCACGATCGAGCCCAACGCCACCAATATCGGCGAAAACGTAAGATTCAGCCGCGAAAAACTCGCCCCCGGCGCCGTCAGCGCCATCCTCGTGACCAAGCCGCAGACCCAGCGCCGCGTTCTGGCGACCGTGGCCCGGCAATGGCCGGAAGCGCGCGCAAGCATCACCGCGCCGCTCACCGCCTTCGAGGACCAGCCGACGGCTGATCATCCGGTTGAAATGCTTGTCCATGAGATGACGGGCGACCTGCAGCGTATCCTGGAGTATCCCGCCAAGGGCTACCAGATCGCGCAGGCAGTTCCCCTTGAGGTCATGGAGGCGTATGATTTTCTGATCGCACAGGGTTTTGATGGCCATCCGGTCTCCGAATAGATGGGAATGGACGGAATAGCTTGAGTAGCCCCCCGATTTATGCGACGGAAAACCATGGTTCTCGATATCAAGATATGCGGGCTTAAAACCCCCGACGCCGTTGCCGCCGCCCTCGACGGCGGTGCGACGCATATCGGTTTCATCTTCTTTCCCAAAAGCCCGCGCCATATAACACCGCAGAAAGCGGCAGGCTTGCGCGGTGCGGTCAGGGGACGAGCGCTTGCGGTCGCCGTTACGGTCGACGCCGACGATGAAACGCTGGATGAGATCGTGGAAGCGGTGAAGCCCGACATTCTGCAGCTGCACGGTCATGAGACGCCGGAACGCGTAGCCTTCATCAAGGCGCGTTATGGCCTGCCGGTCATGAAGGCCTTTTCGGTGCGTGAAGCCAGCGATCTTACCGCGATTGCAGCCTATCAGGGCATAGCCGACCGCTTCCTGTTCGACGCCAAGCCGCCGAAGGGATCAGACCTTCCGGGCGGCAACGGTGTGTCATTCGACTGGGAACTTCTGGCTGCGCTTGACGCCGATATCGATTACATGCTTTCCGGTGGATTGAATGCGGACAATATCGCCGAAGCGCTGCACAAGACGCAGGCGCCGGGTATCGATATATCGTCCGGCGTCGAGCGCGCGCCCGGCGAAAAGGATGTGCGTCTCATCGAGAATTTTTTCCGGGCTGTCGCTGACGCCCGCAGACAGCCTGAAATGACGGAGCGAAAGCGTTGAACAAGCCGGTTGAACCCAATTCCTATAAAACAGGCCCGGATGAAGAGGGCATGTTCGGTATTTTCGGCGGACGCTTCGTTGCCGAAACACTGATGCCGCTGATCCTCGAATTGCAGGAAGCCTATGAAACGGCGAAGAACGACCCTGAATTCAAGGCTGAGCTTTCCGCGCTTTCCACCTATTATGCCGGTCGTCCTTCCAAGCTCTATTATGCCGAAGGCCTGACGAAGCATCTGGGCGGCGCAAAAATCTACTTCAAGCGCGAAGACCTGAACCATACCGGTAGCCACAAGATCAACAATTGTCTTGGCCAGATTCTGCTTGCCAAGCGCATGGGCAAGACCCGCATCATCGCCGAAACCGGCGCTGGCCAGCATGGCGTGGCGTCTGCCACCGTTGCAGCGCGTTTCGGCCTGCCCTGCGTCGTCTATATGGGCGCGACCGATGTCGAGCGCCAGAAGCCGAATGTGTTCCGCATGAAGCTGCTCGGTGCCGAAGTGAAGCCCGTCACCGCTGGAAACGGCACGCTGAAAGACGCGATGAACGAAGCCCTGCGTGACTGGGTGACGAATGTCGAAGACACCTATTATCTGATCGGCACCGCCGCCGGTCCGCATCCCTATCCGGAACTGGTGCGTGACTTCCAGTCCGTGATCGGCAATGAGGCGCGCCAGCAAATACTCGAACAGGAAGGACGCCTGCCGGACGTGATCGTGGCAGCGGTTGGCGGCGGCTCCAACGCCATCGGCCTGTTCCATCCTTTCCTCGACGATGCCTCCGTGAAGATCGTCGGCGTCGAAGCAGGCGGACGCGGTCTCGACGGGGAGGAACATTGCGCTTCGATGAGCGCCGGCCGTCCCGGTGTGCTGCATGGCAACCGCACCTATCTTCTCCAGAATGATGACGGCCAGATTCTCGAAGGCCATTCCGTTTCTGCTGGTCTCGATTATCCGGGCGTAGGTCCCGAACATTCGTGGCTCAAGGACAGCGGGCGCGTCGACTATGTGCCGATCCTCGATGATGAGGCGCTCGACGCATTCCAGCTTTGCACCCGCACCGAAGGCATCATCCCGGCGCTCGAATCCGCCCATGCCATCGCGCAGGCCGTGAAAATGGCCCCGACCATGGGCAAGGATCAGGTCATGATCGTCAATCTGTCCGGTCGTGGCGACAAGGATGTCCACACGGTCGGCAAGCTTCTCGGCATGGACATCTGACATGGTTAGCGACGTCGCCGAAATCTCCGTCTACAAGCCGCGTGCCGCATGGTTCGACGGTCTGGCGACGTGCGGTCCGGCGACGATCAAGCTCAGTATCATCGAAGCCGATCCGGCCAATCCTGTCGCGGAAGCCGCTGTCGGCCTCGCCCGCAGACAGATCGAGACCGCCGCTGAAAAACTGGCCGCCCTGCCACATCTGGGCGTGGGTTTCGCCATTCTGCATCAAGGTGAGGAAGGCCTGTGGCTGCTCCTGCACTGGTGGCTTGAGGGCGGCATCGCGACGGAAATCCTCTGGCAGTCGGAACTCGGCGACGAGGTGGAATTCATGCCCGCACAGCCGCTTTTGATGGCCTGCGTGTGGGAACTGGGAATCATAGACTTTGAACGGCGCGCATGGATGGAAACGGCGATGGCGGGCAAGCCCGTTGCCGACTATCTGGCGCGCACTTTGCCACGGGGCACGGTATGACTACTCGCATCGACACCAAATTCGCTGAACTGAAGGCCGAGAGCCGTCCGGCGCTCGTCACCTATTTCATGGGCGGCGATCCCGATCTGGAAACCTCGCTCAAGGTGATGAAGGCCCTGCCGAAGGCCGGTGCGGACGTGATTGAACTGGGCATGCCCTTCTCCGATCCGATGGCAGACGGCCCCGCCATTCAGGCCGCTGGCCTGCGCGCCCTCAATGCCGGGCAGACGCTGGCGAAGACGCTGCACATGGCGACAGAATTCCGCAAGGAAGACGACACCACCCCGATCGTCATGATGGGCTATTACAATCCGATCTATATCTATGGCGTGGAGCGCTTCCTGGCCGACGCCAAGGCAGCCGGCGTGGACGGGCTGATCGTCGTCGATCTTCCCTCCGAAATGGATGCCGAGCTTTGCATTCCTGCCATGAAGGCCGGCATCAATTTCATTCGCCTCACCACGCCGACCACCGACGACAAGCGTCTGCCGAAGGTGCTGCACAATTCATCGGGCTTCGTCTATTACGTCTCGATGAACGGCATTACCGGATCAGCCATTGCCGATACGGCAAAGGTCGGCGAAGCCGTGCGCCACATCAAGAAGAGCACTGACCTGCCGATCTGCGTCGGTTTCGGCGTCAAGACGCCGGAGCAGGCAGCAGCCATCGCCACCCATGCCGATGGCGTCGTCGTCGGCACGGCGATTGTCAACGCGATTGCCGGTGAACTGGACGAAAACGGCAAGGCGAAGGGCGATCCAGTCGCCGCCGCAACCCGGCTTGTCCACGCTCTTGCAGAGAGCGTGCGCGCCACACGCCTTGAAGCCGCCCAACAAATCGTCCATTTAAGCGCCTGACAAGCTCTTTGCCGAAGAACAAGAAACGGAACCAAACGTCATGAACTGGATCACCAACTACGTTCGTCCGAAGATCAATTCGATGCTCGGCCGCCGTGAAATGCCGGAAAACCTCTGGATCAAGGATCCGTCGACCGGTGAAATGGTGTTTCACAAGGACCTTGAGAGCAATCAGTTCGTGATCCCGTCCTCGGGCCATCACATGCGCATCAAGGCAAAGGACCGTCTGCGTTTCTTCTTCGACAATGGCGAATACACCACGCTTGAAGCGCCCAAAGTGCCGGTCGATCCGCTGAAATTCCGTGACGAGAAGAAATATATCGACCGTCTCAAGGATTACCGCACCCGCACTGGCATGGACGACGCGATCGTCAATGGCATCGGCACCATTGAAGGCCTGCCGATCGTCGCCACCGTTCAGGATTTCGGCTTCATGGGCGGTTCGCTCGGCATGGGCGCCGGCGAAGCGATCATCCAGGGCTTTGAAAAGGCTATCGAGTTGAAGCGCCCGATGGTCCTGTTCGCCGCTTCGGGTGGTGCGCGTATGCAGGAAGGCATCCTGTCGCTGATGCAGCTTCCACGCACCACGGTTGCTGTGGAAATGCTGAAAGAAGCCGGTTTGCCCTACATCGTCGTCCTGACCAATCCGACCACGGGCGGCGTGACGGCATCCTATGCCATGCTGGGCGATATCCACATCGCGGAACCCGGTGCACTGATCGGCTTTGCCGGGCCGCGCGTCATCGAGCAGACGATCCGCGAAAAGCTGCCGGAAGGCTTCCAGAGCGCCGATTATCTCATGGAACACGGCATGGTCGACATGGTCGTCTCGCGCCTTGAACTGAAGAGCACGATTGCGCGCCTGCTCAAGATCATGACCAAGCAGCCCGCCAACAGCGATACTCCGGACGGCAAGAAGACGGAAGCTAACGGCAAGGCAGCCTGATCGTGACAGAAAAAGCCGCCGCCGCAATCGAGCGGCTTATGCAGTTGCATCCAAAGGGCTTCGACCTTTCCCTCGACCGCATCCGCGGTCTTCTGGAAAAGCTCGGCAATCCGCACCTGAAGCTGCCGCCGGTCATCCACATTGCCGGAACCAATGGCAAAGGATCGGCGACGGCTTTCTGCCGCGCACTTCTGGAAGCGGGAGGCTTCGACGTTCACGTCCACACCTCGCCGCATCTCGTCCATTGGCACGAGCGCTATCGTCTGGGGGCGCCCGGAGGCGGAAGGCTGGTCAGCGACGATGTTCTGGCCGACGCGATAGAGCGTGTTGCAGCCGCCAATGACGGGCAGCATATCACCGTTTTCGAAATCCTGACGGCGGTCGCCTTCGTGCTCTTTTCCGAGCATCCGGCTGATGTCGTCGTCATGGAAGTCGGCCTCGGCGGACGTTTCGACGCTACCAATGTCATTACCGATCCCGCCGTCTCGCTCATCATGCCCGTCTCCATCGACCATCAGGCCTATCTCGGTGACCGTGTGGAGCTTATAGCCGCCGAAAAGGCCGGCATCATCAAGAAGGATTGCGCGGTCGTCGTCGGCTTCCAGCCCTTCGATGCGGCGCGCGAAGTGCTTGTCTCGACAGCGGACCGGCTCGACTGTCCGGTTTCGGTCTATGGACAGGATTTCCTCGCCTTCGAGGAACACGGACGCATGGTGTTCCAGAACGAGGACGGCCTGATCGACCTGCCATTGCCGCGCCTGCCGGGACGCCACCAGATTTCCAATGCCGCAGCCGCAATCGAGGCCGTGCAGATGGCTGGTTTCAGCCTGACCGACAAGGCGGTGGAAAAGGCGCTGATGGTGGTGGACTGGCCAGCACGCATGCAGCGGCTGACCCACGGGGCGCTGGTCGACATGGCTCCGGCTGCATCCGAAATCTGGCTCGATGGCGGTCATAATCCGGGTGCAGGCGCAGTGATCGCGGAAGCTTTCGGCGATCTTGAGGAGCGTAATGCGCGCCCCCTGTTCCTCATCACCGGAATGATCAACACCAAGGACCCGGTCGGCTATTTCGAAGCCTTTTCCGGCATGGCGCGGCATGTTTTCACCGTGCCGATCCCGTCCAGCGATGCGGGCATTCCCAATGATGAGCTGGCGGTTTCAGCGCAGAAGGCCAATCTCTCGGCGGAGCCCGTTCATTCGGTTGCCAATGCGTTGAAACTTCTGCGCGACACCTGGCCCCCGGATGAAGTGCCGCCTCGTATCCTGATCGGCGGATCGCTTTACCTTGCGGGTGAAGTCCTGCGAGACAATGGCACACCACCCCAATAAGCAAAAACCCGGCACAAAGGCCGGGTTTTTTCGTTTTATGATGCTGTTTTACGCAGCCGAAGCCTTGATCCAGTCGGCAAGGCGGCTCTTCGGAGCAGCGCCGACCATATTTGCGGCGAGCTCACCGTCCTTGAACATCAGAAGCGTCGGGATCGAACGCACGCCAAACTGCGCGGCCAGTTCCGGATTCTCGTCGATATTGACCTTGGCGATCTTGATCTGACCGGCCATTTCGGTCGCGATTTCGTCCAGAGCCGGAGCGATCATCTTGCAGGGACCGCACCATTCCGCCCAGAAATCCACCACGACAGGCTCGCTGGACTGAAGAACGTCCGACTGAAAATTGCTGTTATCGACCTTAACGGTTGCCATAGGGCTATCCTCTTTTCTCTCCAAGAACGGCAGACGTCTTTCCAGACTCACAACACATTCCGCTCTTTATTCGCTATATCATGTGGCGTGTCTGCTGCCATCCGTCAAGTTCTGGTTCGTCACCTTTACTTGAGAGTCTTTCAGTGACTGCAACGCCTCGTCCAGAATCGCATCCGGCAACGGCATCAGAAACGGACCTTCGGTGAACAGAAGCGCCGTTTCGACAATCCGCCCCGGATAGAGGGGAGCCAGCAATTCCCGATAAAGCGCAAGCTGCGCCCGATAGGCGAAAGGAACCGCATCGATGGTTTTCGGCGGCGGTCGATTGGTCTTGTAATCGACGATCAGCACCCGGGTCTCACCGACGCTGATGCGGTCGATCTGACCTGACACGGCATGATCGCGCCCGCCAAGCTCGATCGTGCCCATGATGGCAACTTCCCCGCGTGAGCCTTGCGCAAAGACCGGCGCGTAGGTCGGGTCGTCGAGAATAGTCCTGACGCTTTGCCATGCCAACTGCCGTTCCGTTTGGGGCCAGTCGGCAGCGATGCGGTCAAGATAGTCATGCGCAAGCGTTTCGCGGTCGGCCTGTGGCACATCGGGCAGATATTGCAGCAGCATATGGATCGCCGTGCCGCGCCGCAGCGCAAAGGCTGGCGACCCGTTGCCCGGTCCCAGAACCGGCGAAAACGTATCGAGCGGCGGTTCCTCGTCCGCTTCGATCAGGGCCGAAGCGCCCGACGGCGCCAGCGGACGCGGCAATCCGGTTTCCGGCTTTATCGGCCGCATATAGTCGCGCGGCAGCGAAGGCAGCGCATGATCCTCGGTCTTGTCCTGATCGACAATCTCGACCATTCCGCGCGGCGTGTTGCGATAGCGCCGTGCGGCAAGTTTCAACACGGGATGCACGAATGTCTCGGCCTTGGCGGCCAGCGCATCCTCGACAAGACGATGCCATGTCTCGCCGCTTTCGCGCGCGCCGCGATAGCCGCAGATGATGAGGCGATCCTCGGCCCGCGTCATGCCGACATAAAGCAGGCGGCGATATTCTTCCTCGGCCCGCGTCTTCAGCTTATCGATCTGCGCTGCCGTGAACCCGGTCTGGTATCCGGCATTGGGTTGCCAGAGATAGCCTTTCACTGGCGGATTACCGTCTGAAAAATCAAAGGGAATGAGCTTTGGCGCGCGGCTGCCGGTCCAGACCGCGCTTCCCGGATCGATCAGGAACACCACCGCCCCTTCCAGCCCCTTGGCGGCGTGGACGGTCATGATGCGCACCTCATTGCGGCCCTGATCGAGTTCGCGCTTGATTTCCGGCGATGCCGCATCCAGCGTTTCAAGGAATGCCTGCAAGCCCGGCAGACCGGCGCGCTCCGCGGAAAGCGCATAATTCTGGAATTCATCGATGATGTCGCCAGCCTCCGGCCCCAGCCGGGCCAGAAGTTTTCGCCGCGCACCATCCGCACTCAATATGCGCGCATAGAATTCGAACACCGGCATGGTATCGGCCATGTTGCGCCAGCGGCTCAGGGTCTTGTGCACCTCGGCCAGCGCCGCATCGCCACGCGAGACCTGATAAAGCCGCTCGAACAGCGTGAGGCTTGAGCCTCGCGGGTGCGCAAGCTCGAAAAGCTGATCGTCATCCCAGCCGAACAGCGGGCTTTTCAGAGCCGATGCCAGCGAAAGGTCGTCCGAAGGCTGCAACACGAAACGACCGAGCGCCATCAGGTCCTGAATGGCGATATGGCTGGTGAGCCGCAAGCGGTCGGCGCCTGCGACCGGAACGGACAGGTTTTTCAGTGCACGCGACAAGGCGGGCATGAACTGGTCGCGCTTTCGCACCAGAACCATGATGTCGCGCGGCATGATCCGCCGGTTCTGGCCCGGAATAATTTCGCCGCTATCCAGCCAATGGCGAATGGTGGCCGCGATCTGATCCGCGAGCCGCACAGCAGGCGCCGCCAGATGATCGACAGGCTCGCGCCAGTCATCGGGCTCTTCCACCTCTTCCGGCGTCAGCATGTCCCAGATTTCCACCTCGCCCGGCGCATCGGCGCGAATGGCTTCATGCACCGTTGCGCCCGCAAGGCCGCGATGAGCCTCGGGTCTGGCAAAAACCTCGTCCACCGCCTGCAGAACATCGGGGGCCGAGCGGAACGAGAAATTGAGGCTGACGCGCTCGAATTTCAGCTCCGCATCTTCCGCGCGCAGACTGACGGACCGTCCCTGTGCCGCGAAATCCTCCGGCACTGCGCCCTGAAACGAATAGATCGACTGTTTTTCGTCACCGACAGCAAAGAGCGTGCGGCTGATATTGCGCTGGCCGAGGCCGGAGAAAAACTCCTCCGACAACATGCGGATCACCTGCCACTGGTCGGGGCTGGTATCCTGCGCCTCATCGACCAGAATATGGTCGATGCCGCGATCAAGCTTGTATTGCACCCATTGCCCTGCTCCGTTGCGGGCAAGCAGCGCCACGGTCCGGGTGATGAGATCCTCGAAATCGAGCAGGCCGCGCTTTCGTTTGAGATCGTGATAGCGTTGCAGCAGATTGTCAACCAGCGTCAGCGCGGCCAGATTGAGCCGCACCAGACGCAATTCCTTCAACCGGTCGAGCCCCCGTTCGACACGCGCCGCCGCCGCGTCGAAATCCTCCTCGAAATCCGGCAGAAGTTTTTTCACCGCCGCCGAGCAGACATAGGAGCCGGATTTAGGCTCGCCCGTGCTTTTGAGAAATGCCGCGCGCAACACCGCTTCGCGGTCGCGCTGGCCCGTCACCTTGTCGAAACGGCGCAGTTGCAGCGCAAAATCCTGCGCACGCGACGCGCCCTTCTGGATCGACATGATGAGATCGAGCGCATCGTCGGAAAATTCCGGTATAGGCCAGAGATCGGCGAGGAGATCGTCTTCGCTGGTTTGCGGATCAAAGCCGAATGCCTGGTGCAAAGCTTCGCTGCGATGCGCGGTAACGCCCAGTTCGGCGATATAGGTCTGCAAACCATTGCGCCGGCTTACGGCTTCATCGAGAAGCGATTGCAGGCCCATCTCGCCGGCTGCCTGCAAGACATCGGCGAAGGCAGCCGCCAGTTCCATATCGCCGCCGCCATGCGCGGTTTCGAGCAACTGACGCCGCGCTTCACCGACGAGTGCGGCCTGCATCAGATCATCCATCATCTCGAAATGACCGGCAATGTTCGCCTCAAGCGGGAATTGGTGCAGGATCGCTTCACAGAAAGCGTGGATGGTCTGGATTTTAAGCCCGCCCGGCGTTTCCAGCGCACGCGCAAACAGCCGTCGCGCCGCCGCGAGACGGGCATCGCCCGGTCTGCGGCCTTCCAGTGATTTCAGACGTTCGGTCAGTTCTTCGTCGGGCAAGACGGCCCATTCGGAAAGCCGCATGAATACGCGGTTCTGCATCACCGCCGCCGCCGCCTTGGTATAGGTGAGGCAGAGAATCTTGGAAGGGTCGGTGCCTTCCAGCAACAGGCGGATAACCCGTTCCGTCAGAACATGCGTCTTGCCGGAACCTGCATTGGCCGACACCCAGACGGAAGCCGCCGGATCGGCGGCCCTGCCCTGCGCAAGCAATGTTTCCGGCGGAATATGGAGCTTCTTCTTCACGCCTCGCCCTCCCCGCCAGCATCGCCACCGGCGGACCATTCCAGCACCCGCGCCAGATGATCGTAATCGCCCGTCAGATCGGTTTCACGAAATGGCAGCGCACGGGAAAGATAACCTTTTTCCGGCTTTTGATACTCGGCCAGCAATTGCGCCAGCCGCTGCCAGGATTCCTCGCCAAGCGCCGGTGCGGTTTTCTCCGAGGGCGGTCGTCCGATCTTGAGGATCGACTCCGGCTTCACCTCGCCGCCCGCCTTGAGGCGTACGTAGGTGAGGTCCGAAGCGCGGACCGAGCCCAGTTCCCGGAACGCGCCGCGCACCAGAAGTGCGGCTTCCAGCGCGAGCTGCGGCGACAGCAGCACATGGGCCTGTCGGGGCGACGGTGTCGAGCCGGTCTTATAATCGATGATTTCGGCGGTACCGTCGCGCATCAGGTCGATACGGTCAGCACGGCCGGAAAGCGTGATTCCGAGCCCTTCCACTTCGCGCTTGTCGGAGGAAATCTCGGCAAAGCGGGTCTGGACATTATAGGCGCGCTCACGCTCCCAGGCCAGAAATTGCGGGATGAGCGCCGTGAAGCGCGGCCACCACACGGCCTCGATTTCCGTCGGCAGGTCCATATCGGCAAAAAGAATGCGACCGAGTTCCATCAGGCGGTCGGCGGCATCGGGCGCCAGCGGATCGATTGCCTCTTGCGTGAAATGACCCAGAATGTCGTGGAACAAAGTGCCGCGTTCAGCTGCAGCCGGGTCGCGGATCAGAGGCTCCAGCGGCCGCAGCTTCAATATCTTCTTGGCGAAGATCGCATAAGGGTCGCGGCGCAGGGTCTCGATTTCCGTCACCGAAAAATGCTTCGGCCTGGCAGCGACAGGAGGAGCGGGCTGCGGCCTTTTCACGAAAGGTACGTCTTCGGCCCGGTCGATTTCACGTGACCACTGGATGAAACGTGACCCGCGCCTGCGCATCTGCGCAGTGACATCGGCACCCAGCACCGTTTCAAGCCGCTGCAGCCAGCGCGAGGCAACCGTCGGCGCATTGTCGGAACGCTGTGAGCGCGTCAGCACGACATGATCCATGCCCAGCGCCATCTGGAAATCGTGGGCGGCAAGGCCGGTACGGCGTTCAGGCGGATCGAGCGCGATCATCGACTTCATCGGGCGCGACATGAACGGATCGTTGCGGGTGCGGGCAGGCCAGCTCCCCTCATTGAGACCGCCGATCACCACCGTATCCATGGTTTGCAGACGCGCTTCCAGCGCACCCCAGATGAAGAGACGCGGATGACCGCCCGGATGCGGCTTGACCGTCTCGCCCGCCATCAGCGCATCCAGCACGGCTGGCCATTCCGAAGCTTCGAAATCAAGCCCGGCTTCGCTTGAAACCAGACCGCGCAAAAAGGCGGCGAGCTGTTCCCCGCGTTCGCCGGAATAAAATGGCGCGACGCTGGCTTTTTCGTTCCGGGCAAGATTTTCCAGCGCCTCGACCGTGGCGCGGGCGATTTCGCCGATCTCGGTTCGGCGTCCGGCGATGACGAAAGGGGCGAGCGGCGCCACGGCTTTCGACAGGCTTTCGCAAAGATTTCGTGCCGCCGCGATCATGTCCGGCGTAACCGTGTCATGCCATGCCGGTTGCCACGTCTGGCTGGCGCTTTCCTCCAGCCGCCGGTCGAAAAATGCGGGAAGATCGAGCACGGAGGCCCGGCCCGTGCCACCGCGAAAGGCGATGAGTTCAAGCGTTTCTGCGGCAAGGCGTCGTTCGATACGGGGAGCTTCCAGCCGAAGCAGCGGATGCTTGACCAGCGCCAGCAGGGCAACCGGATCACCCGGATTGAAGACCGTCTCGACCAGCAGGCGCAGCAATGTCGTGGTTTCGACGTCGCGCAGATGCCGACCGCCGGAATCGTCGGCATCGATGCCGAAGCGGGCCAGTTCGCCGACCACGCGCCGCGCCAGATTGCGGTCGGCGGTGACGAGCGCCGCCGTCTTGCCTTCTTCATTGATCGCATCGCGCAAGGCGAGAGCGACGGCCAGCGCCTCCTCCCTCTCATTGGCGGCTTCGATCAGGTCGATCGTCTGCGCGGCAGCGTGCAGGCTGTCCGCCTCCATATCGAGCTTGCCCCATGCATCGGTCGTTTCCGCCGGGCGCAGCGCCTCGCTCACCACCCGCTCGCGCAGGCGTTTGGAAGTGGGCATGTCATCCAGATGTTCCACATCATCGCGCAAGGTCTGCATTGCATCCAGAAGCTTGCGCAAACCGAACTGCGGATGACCGTAAGTCGAGGGATTGTCGGTTGCCGATGCCAGCAGCTGCCAGGCTGCATCGTCGAGGTCGCGATCCAGCCCCGGCAGCACCACCGCGCCATTCGGCAAGTCCGCAATGGCGGAAATCAGTTCCGCAGTGGCGGGTATGGAACCGGTGGAACCGGCAACGATGACAGGACCGGCGGGCGGATGGGTGCGCAGCCGCTTAACTTCGCTCCAGATGAGATCGTTGCGATGCGCAGCCGGGTTTGAAAGCTTGCGCTCCGCCAGAATGTCAGGCCAGAGATTGGTGACGATATTGAGAAAGCCAAGCGTGACCTGCCACCAGTCGGCGAGGTCTTCCGGGGCAATCGTCGCAAGCTCGCTCCACTTCGCCCCATCGGTTTCGACCTGATCCATCAGGCCGGCCAGATCGCGGGCAAGCCAGATCGCATCGGAAGTGGTCGCCGGAACGGAAACGTCGTCAACGCCAAACAAGGCACGCACATGCGAGGGCAGCGATTCCCGCCACGGACGGATCAATCGCGCCAGAAGCAGAAGCCGTTCCGCCGTGCCGATTGGCGGATTGATATCGAACACGCCTGACGAACCGGCATTGAAGAAAGCGGCGTCCTCATCCACATCGCCCAACGGTTTTATCGTCGGCAAAATGGCGCTCTTTTTTTCCGACGCATTTCCGGATGCAAAACCGGACGCCACTCTTGCCGGAAGTACTTTAGCCGGATTCATATCGACCAAAATGGACCGCAAAGCACGCGCCGCACGGCGCGTCGGCACATAGATGGTCGCATTGGCCAGCGCCAGCGGATCGGAAGGATTGCCGGGAAAACCTTCTATCAGCCGCCCTTCCAGAAGCGCCCTGGCAAAAGCTGGCAAAAACGGTGTGCCGGGAGGAATTGAAAACAGGCGCTGTTTCCCATCTCTGGGTCTGCGTGCGCTCATGCGCTCCACCTCCTTATGCGAATGCGGTAAGCGCCGCCTCCGCCTCGCCGATTGCGTCCGGCGTGCCGACGGTCAGCCAGTGCCCGGTCATTGGCATACCATAAAGGCGACCCGCCGCAATCGCTTCATCAAAATAACGATTGAGCGAGGACACGACCGGCTCCGCGCCATTGAAGATGCGGGGATGGATGATCCCTGCTCCGGCATAGATCACCGGCTCGCCGGAGACATCACGCGCACGGCGTAGATGCCCGTTATCGTCGGCAACGAAATCGCCCTTGCCTTCATAACCGGTTTCCTGATCGAGACGCGCCGTCATCAGCAGAATATCCATCTGCTCCGCATCCCAGGCTTCAGCCAGCGCCGTGAGGTTGGGGGCTTTCTCGTCACCGACCCAGAATGTATCGGCGTTCAGAATGAAAAACGGCTGCGTTCCCAGTATCGGCAGCGCCTTCACAATGCCGCCAGCGGAATCGAGCAGCATGTCGCGTTCATCCGAAATCACGATCTCCAGATCGTTACGGTCCCGAAGATGCTCTTCAAGCTGGTCGGCCAGATAATGCACATTGACGACTGCGGTGCGAATACAGGCCTGTGCGGCCGCATCGAGGCCCCAGTCGATCAGGGGCTTGCCCGCCACCTTGACCAGCGGCTTTGGAATGGTTTCGGTGATGGGGCGCATGCGCTTGCCAAGACCGGCGGCAAGAACCATAGCCGTCTCCAGGGCCATTTTCGGCGTTCTCATTACGCGGCCTCTTCCTGCTGCATCAACCCCAATTCCTCAAACCATGCCGCCACGGGCGCCATGACCGGATGCTTCAGCACACGTCCGAGATAGTCGTGAATGCGCGGCAGATGCTCCAGATAAGCCGGCTTTCCATCACGCTCGTCAAGCCGCACGAAAAGCCCCAGCAGCTTGGCATTGCGCTGCGCGCCCATGGCCGCATAGGCCTTGCGGAACGAAGCCTCATCGAAGGCATGTCCAAGCGCACGGCGCTCATCGCAATAGGCTGCGACTACGGCCTGTTCCAGCTCCGGCGAAATCGTCACCCGCGCATCGAGCGCCAGCGAAGCGACGTCATAGGCTGCGGGCCCGATCATCGCATCCTGAAAATCGATGACACCGATCCTGTCCTTGCCTTGCGCCTCCGGGAACCAGAACAGGTTCGGCGAATGGTAGTCGCGCAGGAGCAGGCTCTTCTCGACATCGGCAATATCGGCGATCACGCGATCCCATGCCGCCTCGAAAGCTTGCTTTTCTGCCTCTGTCAGCTTTCTGCCCATCATGCGCGGCGCATACCACTGGCCGATCAAGCTGACCTCGATCATCATCGCGTCGCGGTCAAAACCGGCGATGATGTGATCAGGATAGCCGGCAACCGGCGCATGGTTCGGCCAGGTGATACCGTGCAGATGTGCCAGAAAGCGCCCGGCGGCTTCATAACGTTCAGCAACAGGTTCGCCGGACGCTGCCCGCACACCCTCGGTCCCCAGATTTTCGAGGATCAAAAGTCCTGCATCTATATCCATGGCACGCATTTGCGGTGCGCGAAAACCGTGCTTTGCGAGCAAACCATCAATTGCCACGAAAGCCTGAATGTTCTCTGCAATATGGGCAAGCTGGCGGTAGGATTTGCCATTACGTAACGGCGGATCATACGACATCGCTGGCGCGTTCATGAGAACTTCGACATCATCGACGGCACTTGCGATAAGCTCATATCTGCGTGGACCAGCATCTCCCTGGAAATAACGACGCGTCGCATCGGAACGGCCATGGCTGTCCAGAAATGCCCGAATAGCCCGCGAACGTTCCAGACGGCTGATGGCAGCTACAGGTCCCGACACGGCAATGCGCCGCCCTGCCCCTTCATGGCTCAGTGTGACGGCAAAAGACGGTTCCGGCAAAAACCCCTCGCCCTGCTCCGGCCATTCGGCCAGAACCACGCCATCCTCCATAAATTCCGGCAGTCCCAGCTCATCCAGTTCTTCGCCGTGCGAAATACGGTAAAGGTCGGCATGGGCGACCGGAATCCGCAAGGCCTCGTAACTTTGCACAAGCGTGAAAGTCGGGCTTGGAACGTCCAGTCCTTCATCGTCAGCGATTGCCCGGATGATCGCACGGGCAAGCGAGGATTTTCCCGCCCCCAGATCGCCGGAAAGCGTGACAAGATCGCCCTTTTGAAGCGCAAGGGCGAAATCTTCACCAAAACGCTGCGTTGCGGTTTCGTCGGGCAAGAAATAGCTGATGCTGGATTGTGAGGCGCTCATGGGCACCCTTTATCTTATTCGGCGGCGATGCGGAAGCTGCGTGTTTCCGATGGAAAACGGCAAATCACCGTTGTTCCGCGACCGGAACCCGTGTCGATATCCACCGATCCGCCATGCAGTTCGACAAAGCTCTTGACGATGGCAAGTCCGAGCCCGGCGCCGCGGCGGCGACCGCCATTGGGATAGGACTGGAAACGCTTGAAAACCGTGTCGAGCACCTCGCCCGGCATGCCCGGACCGTCATCGTGGACCGCGAAAACGATTTCCGATCCTTCGCGCGCCACCTGCAGCCGGATGCTGGAGCCTTCCGGCGCATAGTTCGTAGCGTTGGACAGGAGGTTGAAAAGCACCTGACGGACGCGGTTGGCATCAGCCTTGAACACGTCCACATCGTCGGCGATATCAATATCGAGACCGATATCGTGGTCGCGCATCCGCTCGCCTACCCGTGCGGCGGCAGCCGAAATCGCTTCCACGACGGAAACCTCGCCGACCTCCAGTTCCATGATGCCGGCATCGACGGTGGCAAGATCGAGAATGTCGTTGACGATGGTCAGCAATACCGATGACGAGGTGCTGATATGGTCGAGATATTCGATCTGGCGTTCGTTGAGCGATCCGAAAGCCGGGGTCTGCAACAGTTCGGTAAAGCCGATGATGTTGGTGAGCGGCGAACGCAACTCGTAGGAAACGTGCTGGACGAAATCGTTCTTGATCTGGTCGGCCAGTTCCAGCGCCTCGTTCTTTTCCTTGAGCGCCCGTTCGACGCGCACCGTGTCGGTGACGTCGATGAAGGTCAGCATCGTCTGGCCCTTGGGCAGCGGCACCACGGCAAAGGACAGAATGGTGCCATCGTCCAGTTCCACCTGGCCCATGCGCCCGTCGCGCTTGTCGAGGAAGCCGGTGACGGTGGAAACGAAATCATCCCACAGCCCGTCGCCGCCGCGCTCGCTGCAGATTTTGGCGATAGACGAAATATGCGTGCCTTCGACGATGAGCGGCATGGGCAGCGCCCAGAGATCGGCAAAGGACGGGTTGGAAAGCCGGATGCGGCCATCGGAGCCGAACACCGCCACGGCTTCCGCCAGATGGTCGAGCGTTTCGCCCTGCACCTTGATGAGCGTGTTGTAACGGCCTTCGAGTTCGAACTTTTCCGTCATGTTCTCGAAGAACCAGGTCACGCCGCCCTGCGGATGCGGATTGGCGACGACGCGCATGGTTCGCGTGTCCGGCAGGTGCCACATATGTTCCTGCGGCTCGACGGCGCGATAGGCGGAAAGCACTGAATCCTTCCATTTGCGCCATTCCGGCTGTTCGGGCAATTTTCCTTCCGAACGCAGGCGGTCGAGGATCAGCGTGTTGCTCGGCTGCGATTCCAGCCATGCCGTATCGAGCGACCAGAGCTTGGCAAAAGCCTGATTGAAGAATTGCAGCTTCATCTCGGGATCGAAAATCGCCACTGCCGTCGAAAGCTGGTCGAGCGTTTCGGCATGACTTTTCAGCGTGCGGTTCAGTTCCTCCCGCACCGCCTGCACTTCGGTGAGATCGACGCCAAGGCCAATGGAACCCGTTTCCGCGCTGACATCGGTCACGTTGAAAAGGCGGCGATCCCCATGCACGACAGCGGTCAGCTGTTCCTGCAGGACGGGCTCGGCAAAACGGTCGCGCTCCAGGCGCTGGCGTGCCTGCGCCCCGAAAAGCTCGCGCCCTTCGGAAATGACCTGGCTTGCATCCGCCATGTCGACCGCCTGCGCGTAGGCCGCATTGACCCAATCCACACGGCCAGCAGCATCGCGCGCCCAGACCGGCTGGTCGATCCGGTCGAGAAGACGGCGGAAAAGCTCGATACGCTCGGAAAATTCGCGGTTCTGCGCCTGCAATGCCGCGCGTTCCGCCTGCACGCCCTGGAGGCTGAGGAAACGGGCAACGGCAAAACCGCCGGAGGTGCGTCCCCGCACGTCGAGCAAGGTGCCGTTGACGGTTTCAACCGTAAGATCGAAAGACCGCGCCTGTTCGCGCAGCAGTCCAATGGCGCGCTCTAGCGCCACGACCGATTGCGGACGCAGCCAGCGGCCAAAGGCCAGAAAGGCGGAACGATCCTGCGGGGCGGCACTTTCGTCCGGCAGCAGTCCGACAACCTCGGCGCGCGTGCTGTGGCCGTCCCAGACCACGATGCGCTGATCCTTGAGGTTGAGCAGGGCTTCATTGCGCTGGGCGACGAGATTGAGATCGGCGAATTTGGAACGCAGTTCCTTGTTTTCTGCGGCAACGCGCGACCGTTCGCGGATCAGCCATCCGGCAGAAAGGAGAGCGGCGCCCATGACGCCGAGGAACATGGAAAACTGGATGACCTCGAAAGCGCCCACGCTGCCGCCGCCGAAGGGCAGGGCGATGCGGGTCGATTCTGCGCCTTGCGCAAAGGCGGGCATGGCAGCAAAAAGCGTTGCAAGAGAAACGGAAGCCTTCATCACGGCCTTTTTCGGAGAAAGCCATCCAAGCGGCTTTGCAACAAGGGCAGCAGGACGCCATTGCCTGCCAGTAACGATTGCGGAAACATTCCGCAAAATCCCCGTTGCGCCGAACTCTGGCATGTTGTCCTTTTCTCCGCCACCCGGCCATGAAAACTGCCGCAAAGGCAGACTGGCCGTATTAAAACACTTCAATACACATCAAAGCCTGACCATACGCACGCCGCCACAGTGCACGATGACCAACCCGTTTTGAGGTATTCCGGGGATGAATCGTCCTCTCGCTTCCCGCCACAACCGGCAAAAAACGCGCAACGCAAACACCCGCTCAAACACCTTGATTCGCCTACACAATACCCTTCCGGCGAATCCACGTGAAGCATCTTGCACGCAAAAAGAAAGACCGGGCGGTTTGTCAACCGCCCGATCTCAACATGTAGTGCAATGCTTAATGTATGGTTAATACCTGTAGTGTTCCGACTTGAAGGGGCCCTGTGGAGTGACGCCGATATAGGCGGCCTGTTCCTCGGAAAGCACAGTCAGCTTGGCGCCGAGCTTGTCGAGATGCAGGCGAGCGACCTTCTCGTCGAGATGTTTCGGCAGCACATAGACTTCATTCTTGTAGGCATCGGTGCGGGTGAACAGCTCGATCTGGCCCAGAACCTGATTGGTGAACGATGCCGACATGACGAAGCTCGGATGGCCGGTTGCGTTGCCCAGATTGAGCAGGCGGCCTTCGGAAAGCAGGATGATGCGCTTGCCGTCCGGGAACTCGATGAGATCGACCTGCGGCTTCACATTGGTCCATTTCAGGTTGCGAAGTGCAGCCACCTGAATTTCATTGTCGAAGTGACCGATATTGCCGACAATCGCCATATCCTTGAACTTGCGCATATGGTCGATGGTGATCACGTCCTTGTTGCCGGTCGTGGTCACGATGATGTCGGCGGTCGAAGCGGCGTCATCGAGCGTCACGACCTCGAAACCGTCCATTGCGGCCTGCAGCGCGCAGATCGGATCGACTTCGGTCACCTTGACGCGCGCGCCTGCACCGGCGAGCGACTGGGCGGAGCCTTTGCCGACATCGCCATAACCGCACACGACGGCAACCTTGCCTGCCATCATGACGTCGGTGCCGCGACGAATGCCATCGACGAGCGATTCCTTGCAGCCATACTTGTTGTCGAACTTCGACTTGGTGACGCTGTCATTGACGTTGATGGCCGGGAAGGGGAGGAGGCCCTTCTTCTGCAGCTGGTAAAGACGGTTGACACCGGTGGTGGTTTCCTCCGTCACGCCCTTGATGGCGTCGCGCTGGCGCGTGAAGAAGCCCGGCGTTTCAGCCATGCGCTTCCTGATCTGCGCGAAAAGCACTTCCTCTTCTTCCGAACCGGGGTTCGACAGAACGTCCTCGCCCGCTTCGGCGCGCGCGCCGATGAGGATATACATGGTGGCGTCGCCGCCATCATCGAGGATCATGTTGGATGGTTCGCCGTCCGGCCACTGGAAGATCTTGTCGGTATAGGTCCAGTATTCTTCAAGCGTCTCGCCCTTGATGGCGAAAACCGGCGTGCCGGTTGCGGCAATCGCGGCGGCGGCGTGATCCTGCGTGGAGAAAATATTGCAGGAAGCCCAGCGGACCTGTGCGCCAAGCGCCTGCAGCGTTTCGATCAGAACGGCGGTCTGGATCGTCATGTGCAGCGATCCGGAAATGCGCGCGCCCTTCAGCGGCTGCGACTTGCCGAATTCCTCGCGGGCAGCCATCAGGCCCGGCATTTCGGTTTCTGCGATGTCGAGTTCCTTGCGGCCCCAATCGGCCAGGCTAAGATCCTTGACGACAAAATCTTGGCTTGCGGTCATCGCGTGCTCCAATAAAAGGCAGTTCCAGCTCGATAAAGATGTAATCAGCCACCGGAATTGCATTCCAATGTGGGGCGGCTTTCCATGCGGGAAAGCGCTCCGGCTGGCGATCTGACTAGCAGATTGCGGGCCGAAGCACAACGCAATATAAAGAAATCTTTATACGTGCATATCAGGCAGGCTGGCCGGATGCTGGGTCGACGACCGTCAAAGGAAGATCGACCTGCAATATTTCCAGCATGCGGCGAAACCCGGAAACGGGATAGGCGTCGCTTTCCGTGACAAGGGCGACCGTGCGGCCTGAACCGCCGAAGGGTTGCGGGAGCGCGGCGATTACATCGTCTGCGGGGTCCAGAAACCGCCAGTCCGGACGCGCGGTCTCGAAGAACGATCGCAGCCATGGCAGATGGGTGCTGGAGAGGGTCAGCGTGTCGATGCGCGGATGGCTTGCGGCAATCTCATCGCAGAATGCGGTGACCTTCTGCCCGGTCTCATCCGGCTGCCGAAGAAAAGCACCGTTTTCCACCAGTTCCACCATCGCCGACGCATTGATCAGGGCAACGTCCTCCGGACGGTTGGCCTCGGCCCGGACAAAGCGCGCGAGCTCTGCGCTTTCGATCATGGAGCGCACGCCCATGACTGCAACCTTGCCGCTGCGGCTTACCGCAAATGCGGCGCGAACCGGCGGCGCAACACCGTGGACCGGCACGGCAAACTCGCTTTTCAGGGCGTCGAGAACCATGACCGAGGGCGCATTGGACGCAAGCACGATGGTTTGCGCGCCAAGGCCGGTCAGATAGCGGATCGTATGGCGCATGATCGAAAGCAGCTGATCGCGGCTTTTGGCGCCATAAGGAAAACTCGCCCGGTCGGCAAAATAGATGATGTCGCGCTGCGGCTGGCTGCGCCTTATCAGTTCAACCAGCGCGTAACTGCCGATCCCTGCATCGAAAACGGCCACCGGATCGTGGAGATTTCCCACGGCGGCAGCGGTTTCGTGCTTCAGCATTCTTCGCCGAACTTGTCGGCAATGAGCGTCTGGAGCGCGTCGAGCACGGCATCGGCCTGCTCGCCGGAAGCGCTCACATCAATGCAGCAGCCGGGCGATGCGGCAAGCATCATCAGGCCCATGATCGAGGTGCCGCCCACGGTCATGCCGTCCTTGCTCACGCGGACATGTGCGTTGTAGCCATCGACCAGCTGCACGAACTTGGCCGAGGCGCGGGCGTGAAGGCCGCGCTTGTTGACGATCTCGAAGGATCGGGAAACTGCGGTTTCGGGTTCGTATTGACCGGTAACGGGCACGCTGGAGTGCATGAATTACTTTCCTGTCAGGACCTGGCTCGCAACATTGATGTATTTGCGCCCCGCATCCTGCGCCTCGCGCAGCGCCGTCTTGATGTCGCCCCCGATGCGCACGCTCGACAGCTTGATCAGCATCGGCAGATTGACACCTGCGATGACTTCGACCTTGCCTTCCTTCATGACGGAAATGGCGAGATTGGACGGCGTGCCGCCGAACATATCGGTCAGAATGATGACCCCGCTGCCGTTATCGGCGCGCTCCACCGCGTCAACGATATCCCGCCGACGCTGTTCCATATCGTCTTCGGCACCGATGCATACGGTCTCGAAATTGTCCTGCGGCCCGACTACATGCTCGACAGCATGCAAAAACTCTTCGGCCAATCTTCCGTGCGTGACAAGCACGAGTCCGATCATACTATAAAAGCTCCCGTCGCGTGCCCGCCGCATCACCCCGCCAGAGTGTCAGATGGCACTGAAACCACGCCGGAAAAACGCCGGCGAGTTGTGCATCTTGGCAGCGCAAATCTTGATAGCAAGTGAAAAATTCCCACGCTGCCATGAAAAAAGCAAAATGCCGCAGTGCGGCGAAATATTAATCGATTCGTAACGAAGCCCGCTTCACCCGTCGTCAGAAGGCCATTTTTCGTAGAACAAACTGGCCTCGATGGCCCGCGAAAGCGCGTTGGAATCACCGTTCGACGATAAAGCCGGCAAAAGAAGCCGGGGCAGCGAAACGCCTTCGAATTCCCATGTCTCGCCGCTCGGATAGCGTTCCGCCTCGTCACGATCCACAAGCCTGACGACGAGATAAAGCGGCGCCGCCTCCACGAAAGCCACCTTGAAAAGCCCCGCGCCGCGAATCTCCACGCCACCGGCGAGGGCTGCGGGAACACTGGCGACGAGCCTGCCGTCTTCCACATGAAGCAATGTGCGGTCGTCGGCAACCAGCGATGCCGCCTCGCCGCGCAGGAGCGCTCTTTCGACAAGCGTCAGCGCAAGCTCCGTCTTGCCCGCGCCCGAGCGTCCAAGGATCATGACGCCGCGACCCCGCACCTGAAGCGTCGTCGCGTGAAGTCCGCTTTTTTCCTCATCCGGCGTCATGCGCTTGCCGGCAGATCGACGATGAAACGCGCGCCCCTGAACTGGTCGGGCTTTGCGGGATCGACGATGTTTTCAGCCGTCAGCGTGCCGCCATGCGCCTCGATAATCTGGCGGCTGATCGAAAGCCCCAGACCGGAATTCTGTCCGAAAGCCTCGGATGCCGGGCGATCCGTATAGAAGCGCTCGAAGATGCGCTCGATATTTTCGATCGGAATGCCGGGGCCGTTATCCTCGACCAGCACGCGCAGGCGGCTGCCTTCGCCGGAAAGCGTCACCACGATGCGGCCCGTATCGTCGGGGACGAAGGAACGGGCATTCTCGATGAGGTTGCTCACCACCTGGCCGAGACGCAGGTCGTGACCGGCAACATAAAAACCCTTCTTTCCGGCTGGCAGCTTGCCGGTATTGAAGACGATCTCCGTCCCGACCTTGTTGCGGCGCACTTCGCGCGCTGCCGTGACGAGATTGGTCAGGAGCGTCTTCATGTCCACGCGGTCGATATGTTCGCGCGCAAGCTCCGCATCCAGACGCGAGGCATCGGAAATATCGGTGATCAGGCGGTCGAGACGACGAACGTCGTGCTGGATGATGTCGAGAAGCCGTTTGCGCGATTCCTCGGTCTTGGCCAGCGGCAGCGTTTCGACGGCGCTGCGCAGCGAGGTGAGGGGGTTCTTCAACTCGTGGCTGACATCGGCGGCAAAGCTTTCGATAGCCTCGATACGAGTATAAAGCGAATCGGTCATCTCGCGGATGGACGTGGAAAGATGGCCGACTTCATCCTGACGTTCCGAGAAATCGGGAATTTCGACGCGGCTTTTCACGCCGTGACGCACGCGGTCGGCGGCGGCGGAAAGCTTGCGGAGCGGGCTTGCAATCGTCGATGCGAGGAAAAGCGACAGGATGACCATGACGAGCGACACGACGCCGAACACGCGGAAAACCGCCATGCGTTCGGCCTGCACGATCTTGTCGATATCGTCGCCCTCGGTGGAAAGCAGGAGGACGCCCAGGATTGCGCGCGAACGCTGGATCGGCACGGCCACGGAGACGACCAGCTCGCCCTTTTCGTTGCGCCGCTGCGCCGTTTGCGGCGAACCGGCCAGCGCCTTGACGATTTCCGGATAGGCAAGGCCGTTGCCGCCCGGCTGTTCCTGATAGACCGGCAGGCCACCGCCGTAGAACAGGTGTGAAATCCATGTTCCGGCACGTTCCCAGATGGAAGGGGTCTCTTCCTCGATCGGCGGCAGGTCATAGCGCAGCACCGGTCCCGCCGAAGGGAAGCTCGGCGAATAGAGCGCGCGCGAATCGAGCAGCATGTTGGCATAGCGATCATAGATGCGCGCCCGCGTGCTCGTGGGCGAGATCAGCCGGCGCAGCAACGGGGAGACCTTTTCCGGATTGATGGGAAATTCCCAGTTATCCGGGGAATCCGGCGAGGGCGTCAGGCTTTGCCCGGCCTGCAGTTCCAGAAGCTTTTCCGGGTCGATCATCAGCGAATTGGTGTCGACCGTCGCCGAAGCCGAGATTGCGCCTGCGATGATCTTGCCCTGCGTGAGCAGGCTTTCGATCTTCGCGTCGATCAGTCCCTCGCGGAACTGATTCATATAAAGAATGCCGGAAACGAGAACCGCCAGCGCCGCGAGATTGAGAAACAGGATGCGGCGCGTCAGGCTCGAGAACAGATACTGGCCGAGAAACTTGCGCAGGGGCGCAAAGAAGCGACGCCAGAACACCGAGCGCTGCCGCCGGGCCCTGCGTTCGCGCAAATCCGATTTCTGGCCGACGAGGCCGTCGTTCCGGGTTTCTGCGACCATGTCGCCTGTCTGCTCTCATTAAGCTATCGCCAGGCCTCGCGGACTGGCGATATGCAATTATCTATCAGGCCTCGCGGAAGCGATAGCCGACGCCATAGAGCGTTTCGATCATTTCGAAATCGTCGTCAACCGCCTTGAACTTCTTGCGCAGGCGCTTGATATGGCTGTCGATGGTACGGTCATCCACATAGACCTGCTCATCATAGGCCGCATCCATGAGGGCGTCACGGCTTTTCACCACACCCGGACGCTGCGCCAGCGAATGAAGGATCAGGAATTCGGTGACCGTCAGCGTGACCGGTTCGCCCTTCCAGGTGCAGGTGTGGCGTTCCTGATCCATGACCAGCTGGCCGCGTTCAAGCGACTTCGCCTGCTGCCCGGTCGGCTTGGCCGTGCCGTCGCGTGCGGCAACCCGGCGAAGCACCGCCTTGACGCGCTCCACCAGAAGACGCTGCGAGAACGGCTTGGTGATGAAATCGTCCGCGCCCATCTTGAGGCCGAAAAGCTCGTCGATCTCGTCGTCCTTGGAGGTCAGAAAGATGACGGGAAGGTCGGATTTCTGGCGCAGGCGGCGCAGAAGCTCCATGCCGTCCATGCGCGGCATCTTGATATCGAAGATCGCAAGATTGGGCGGACGCGCCATCAGACCATCCAGCGCGGATGCGCCATCGGTGTAGGTTTCAACCCGATAGCCTTCCGATTCCAGCGCAATGGACACGGAGGTCAGGATGTTGCGGTCGTCGTCGACCAGCGCAATTGTCTGCGTTGCCGAGGCTTCCTTCATGCGAACCTTTCTCCTTCAACTAAGCCGACCGGTATCTCCAGCCGGTGACGTCTGACGTTTTTCGTCTTTCGGCCGCCAGAAACTGGCGGATTCCTGGATCGAACGTCCGGTTCGGCGTCGATACTAGTATAATGCGCCTGCTTGTGCAGTACAAATTAGGTACAAAATGTGGCGGCGCCCCAAGAAGCAGTGGAACTGCGTCTCACCGAATCGCCGTTTGGTTAATGGCCGCAGGACTGACATTCCCGGAATCGAACGGCTCATAACACACAGGTTAACCGATTTAAAAAAATTTCAAAAATTTTAAATCGATTAAATATTTGAATTGCCACGATTAATCTGTTTCTGACTGCCATCCTCTGTTTTGCGTTCATTCTGGTGACGCGAAAAGAGACCGATCAATTGTCAAACCACGGCGGAGACATCATGAGAGAGACCGGCATTCACAACACGGCCGCTTCCATTGCCACTTCAGGACTGAAGGAACTCTCCGCAGTCTTTTACAATCTTGGGCCAGCGCGTCTTTATGAGGAAACCGTCCGCCGGGCCGAAGCCGAACTGTCGGCGCAGGGTGCGCTCGTCGCACGCACCGGCCAGCACACGGGCCGCTCGCCGAAGGACAAGTTCGTCGTGCGCGACGCCGACACCGAAGATCACGTCTGGTGGGACAACAACAAGGCGATGAGCCGCGAGGCCTTCGACCTGCTTCATGCCGATTTCATCGAACATGCGAAGGGCAAGGAGCTGTTCGTTCAGGATCTGATCGGCGGCGCCGATGCCGACAACAAGATCAATGCCCGCGTCATTACCGAATATGCCTGGCATTCGCTGTTCATCCGCAATCTTCTGATCCGCCCCGAGCAGGAAGCGCTTGCTTTCTACGTGCCGGAAATGACGATCATCGACCTGCCGTCCTTCAAGGCCGATCCGGAACGCTATGGCGTGCGCACCGAAACGGTGATCGCGGTCGACCTGACCCGCAGGATCGTCCTGATCGGCGGCACCTCCTATGCCGGCGAAATGAAGAAGTCGGTCTTCACCGCACTCAACTACATCCTGCCTGCCAAGGGCGTCATGCCGATGCACTGCTCGGCCAATGAAGGCCCGAACGGCGACACGGCCGTCTTCTTCGGCCTGTCCGGCACCGGCAAGACCACGCTTTCCGCCGACCCGACCCGCACGCTGATCGGCGATGACGAGCACGGCTGGGGCGAACACGGCATCTTCAACTTCGAAGGCGGCTGCTACGCCAAGACCATCCGCCTGTCCGCCGAAGCGGAGCCGGAAATCTATGCGACCACGCAGCGTTTCGGCACGGTTCTGGAAAACGTCGTTCTCGACGAACACCGCCAGCCGGATTTCGACGATGGCTCGCTGACCGAAAACACCCGTTGCGCCTATCCGCTCGACTTCATTCCGAACGCATCGAAGACGGGCAAGGGCGGCCAGCCGAAGAACATCATCATGCTTACCGCCGATGCCTTCGGCGTGATGCCGCCCATCGCCAAGCTGACCCCGGCACAGGCCATGTACCACTTCCTGTCTGGCTATACGGCCAAGGTCGCCGGCACCGAAAAGGGCGTGACCGAACCGGAAGCAACCTTCTCGACCTGCTTCGGCGCACCGTTCATGCCGCGCCATCCTTCGGAATACGGCAACCTGCTGCGCAAGCTGATCGCCGAGCACAAGGTTGATTGCTGGCTGGTCAATACCGGCTGGACAGGCGGCGCCTATGGCACCGGCAAGCGCATGCCGATCAAGGCAACCCGCGCCCTGCTTGCAGCCGCGCTCGACGGCTCGCTGAACAATGCCGAATTCCGCATCGATCCGAATTTCGGTTTCGCGGTTCCGGTCGAAGTGCCGGGCGTGGACAAATCCATCCTCGATCCGCGTTCGACCTGGGCCGACAAGGCTGCCTATGACGCGCAGGCCAGGAAGCTGGTCGACATGTTCGTCACGAATTTCGAGAAGTTCGAAAGCCATGTCGATCACGAGGTGAAGGACGCGGCTCCGGCGATCCGCATCGCCGCGGAATAGCTTTTTCTACGCATGTCTTTATCCAAAAACCGGTTTCCACTTTTTGGAGACATGCTTTTACCATCCTGAGGAGGAGGGAGAGCCCGGCTGAAAGGCCGGGTTTTTCTTTTGTATAAGGGATACAAAGCGGTATATCTCCTCGTCATGGAAGAGAACCGGAACATCATCCGCATCACCAATCGCCTGACGATCCGTGAAGACGATCTGGAGGAAAGTTTTATCCGTGCCTCCGGTCCCGGCGGCCAGAACGTCAACAAGGTTTCCACCGCCGTGCAGCTGCGGTTTCATGCCGCCCGCTCCGGCCTGCCGGAGGATATCCTGTCGCGGCTGTTCAAGCTCGCCGGACAGAAGGGCACCAAGGACGGCGATATCCTGATCGAAGCCAATCGTTTCCGCACCCAGGAGCGCAACCGCGAGGACGCCCGCGAACGGCTGATCGTGCTTATTGCCAAGGCAGCCGAACCACCGCCGCCGCCGCGCAAGAAGACCAGACCGACAAAAGGCTCCATCGAACGCCGCCTCAAGGCCAAATCCGGACGATCCGACATCAAGAAGGGCCGCGGAAAGGTTTCCTTCGACTAAATATCCAGACTGTGGGAACAGATGACATGACGATCAATTATCGCGAGCTTGAAACCAGCCACGGCAGAATTGCCATTCGTGAAAGCGCGGGCGAGGGGATGCCGCTTCTGATGATTCACGGCAATTCCAGCGCAGGCGCAATCTTCGCGCCCCAGCTTGAAGGCGAGATTGGCCGGAACTGGCGGATAATCGCGCCGGACCTGCCGGGCCATGGCCGGTCCGGCGATGCGCTCGATCCGGACCGCAGCTATTCCATGGAAGGCTATGCCGACGCCATGACGGAGGTTCTCGAAAAACTCGGCATATCCGAGGCGGTCGTCTTCGGCTGGTCGCTCGGCGGCCATATCGGCATCGAGATGATCTCGCGCTTTCCCGGCATGCGCGGCCTGATGATCACCGGCACGCCGCCCGTGGCGCGGGAGGAAGTGGGGCAGGGGTTCAAGAGCGGTCCCGACATGGCGCTGGCCGGGCAGGAAGTCTTTTCCGCCCGCGATGTCGAATCCTATGCGCGCAGCACCTGCGGCGAACCGTTCGAAGAGGGGTTGCTCGATATTGTCGCCCGCACGGATGGGCGCGCGCGGCGCATCATGTTCGAGAAGTTCGCAGCCGGGACCGGCGGAAACCAGCGCGATATCGTTGCCGCGGCGACGCTTCCCATAGCTGTGGTCAACGGGCGCGACGAGCCTTTCGTCGAACTGGATTTCGTCTCGAAAGTCCGGTTCGGCAATCTGTGGGAAGGCAAGGCCCACATCATCGACGGGGCGGGGCATGCGCCCTTCCGCGAGACACCAGCCGTCTTCGATGCTTATCTTGAGCGCTTCATGCGCGACTGCACCGCCTGACCCGCTGCGTTCCACCAAAAGAAAAGGGCCGGAAACCGGCCCTTTTTCATATCTTCCTGAGCGCGACTTCCTCGATCAGGTGATCGCTGCCCTTGCGCAGGATCAGATCGGCGCGCGGGCGCGTCGGCAGGATATTGTCCTTGAGGTTCTTCAGGTTGATATTGTTCCACAGCCCTTCGCCGATGGAACGCGCCGCATCTTCGGAAAGCTGCGAATAACGATGGAAGAAGGATTCCGGATTGACGAAGGCGGTCTCCCGCAGCCGCATGAAGCGGTCGATATACCATTTGTGGATCAGTTCCGATTCCGCATCGATATAGATGGAGAAATCGAAGAAATCCGACACGAAGGGCACCATCTTGCCGTCTTCCGGCAGATCGCGCACCTGCAGCACATTGATGCCTTCAAAGATCAGGATATCCGGCTTGTCGACGAGCTGATATTCGCCCTGCAAGACGTCGTAGCTCAGATGCGAATAGAGTGGGGCGCGCACCTGGCTCATGCCGGCCTTGATCGCCGACAGGAAGCGCAAGACCGCGCCGACATCGTAGCTTTCGGGAAAGCCCTTGCGCTCCATCATGTTCTGCTCGCGCAGGACCGCATTGGGATAAAGAAAACCGTCGGTCGTCACGAGGTCGACCTTCGGGCTCGACGGCCAGCGGGCAAGAAGCTCTTTCAGGATACGTGCGGTCGTGGATTTCCCGACCGCGACCGAACCGGCAATGCCGATGATGAACGGCGTCTTGAACGACTCCTCCATGTTGAGGAACTGCTTGCGCTGCTCGAACAGAAGCTGGCTCGCCTCCACATGCGCCGACAGCAAGCGCGACAGCGACAGATAGATGCGCCGCACCTCATCGAGATCGATGGGGTCGCCCAGCGAACGCAGCCGCTTGACCTCGTCATAAGTCAGGGTAAGGGGCGTATCGGCGCGAAAGCCCGCCCATTCCTCAGCCGAAAAGAAACGGTAAGGCGAGTAACGCGACGGCGTTAGCTGATCCACTTTTTCCCACATATTGTCGCTGCTCTCCCTCAACGCCAATCCTGCACTAGCAGCTTCCGGTCCAATTTGCATTCAGGCTTTCGGACGACCGGCTTTTTCTTCAAGGCCGGTCTGCGCCGTGCGGCGTTGCAACTCCTGAAGCACCTCATCAAGCGAAACGCCTGCAACCCTCAGAACCACCAGCAGGTGATAAAGCAGGTCGGCGCTTTCCGTCACCACCTCTGCCCGGTTGCCTTCAACGGCGGCGATGACCGTTTCCACGGCTTCCTCGCCAAGTTTTTTCGCCGCCCGCGACTGGCCCCTGGCCACCAGGCTTGCCGTATAGGACGAGCCGTCCGTCACGCTGGCACGTTCCGCGACGATCCGTTCAAGGTCGGAAAGAGTGAACTGGCTCATTGTGGTATTTCCTGTATTGTTCAGCGAACCGGATCAAGCCGCATCGGAATGCCAGCTTCGGCCATATAGCGCTTGGCCTCGCCAATCGTATAGGTGCCGAAGTGGAAGATGGATGCTGCGAGAACTGCCGTCGCGTGTCCGTCGCGAATGCCCGCAACCATGTGATCGAGATTTCCGACACCGCCCGATGCAATGACCGGAACGCGCACGCTGTCGGCCACGGCCCGCGTCAGGGCCACATCGTAACCGGCCTTGGTGCCGTCGCGATCCATCGAGGTCAGCAGGATTTCGCCAGCACCGAGGCTCACCACCTTCTGCGCGAATTCCACCGCATCGATGCCTGTCGTCTGGCGTCCGCCATGGGTGAATATTTCCCAACGGTCGGCCTCGCCGTCGCCGGACACCTTCTTGGCGTCGATGGCCACGACGATGCACTGGTCGCCGAACTTGTCGGCAGCTTCGGCAACGAATTCCGGGTTCTTGACCGCAGCCGTATTGATCGAAACCTTGTCGGCACCGGCCAGAAGCAGCTTGCGAATGTCGGCCACCTGACGCACGCCGCCGCCAACGGTGAGCGGCATGAAGCACTGTTCTGCCGTGCGGGCCACCACGTCGAAAATTGTCTCGCGATTGTCCGAAGACGCCGTGATGTCGAGGAAGCACAGTTCGTCCGCGCCCGCCGCATCATAGGCGCGGGCAGCTTCCACCGGATCACCGGCATCGATCAGATCGACAAAGTTGACGCCCTTGACGACGCGTCCGTCCTTCACATCGAGGCACGGTATCACTCTTGCTTTCAGCATGGTTGTCCTCGATCTGCCGCGTCTCTTTTCAGTTTTGCCTGTCCTCGCGGTCCGGCCTTTGCCGGACTGTTCGCTGCGGGCAGGCGGGAGCGGCCGTCTTTAACATCGAGGCAAGGAATTACGCGTGCTTTCAAGGTCATGCTGTGGCCCTCAGTACAGACAAGGCTTCCGCCGGATCGATGCGACCATCGTAAAGCGCGCGACCGGAAATCGCGCCTTCCAGCTTGCGGGCATCAGGAGCGGCAAGACGTTTGATGTCATCCATCGAGGCGAGGCCGCCCGATGCGATCACCGGGATGGAAACGCTGTCCGCGAGCGCAAGCGTCGAATCCCAGTTGATACCGGCCAGAACGCCGTCGCGGTCGATATCGGTATAGATGATGGCGGCAACGCCTGCGCCTTCAAACTTCTTCGCCAGTTCGATCACGCCGAGCTCGGAAGCTTCCGCCCAGCCCTCGACGGCGACATAGCCGCCCTTGGCGTCGATGCCGACGGCGACCTGACCCGGGAACGCCTTGCAGGCCTCGATCACCAGCGCCGGATCGCGCACGGCAACCGTGCCGAGGATGACACGGCGCAGTCCCTTGGAAAGCCAGTTCTCGATATGCTGGAGCGTGCGGATGCCGCCGCCGAGCTGCACCGGGTTTTTGGTGGCTTTCAGGATTGCTTCCACAGCCTTGCCATTGACGCTTTCGCCAGCAAAGGCACCGTTGAGATCGACCACATGCAGCCATTCAAAACCCTGATCCTCGAAGGCCCTGGCCTGTGCTGCCGGGTCTTCGTTGTAAACGGTGGCCTGATCCATGTCGCCAAGCTTCAGGCGCACGCATTGACCGTCTTTCAAATCGATGGCGGGAAAAAGGATCATGGTCTCAGGGCTTCCATTTCAGGAAATTGGCGATGAGCGAAAGGCCGAGCAGCTGGCTCTTTTCAGGATGGAACTGGGTTCCCACCATATTGTCGCGCCCGACCGCCGCGGTGACATCGCCGCCGTAATCGGTGACTGCCAGAATGTCGGACCTGTTCTTCGCATCGAACATATAGGAATGCACGAAATAGGCGTGCAATCCGTTCTCGCCGGTCTCGATTCCCTCGAAGATCGGATGGGAATGTTTCACGTGAATCCTGTTCCAGCCGATCTGCGGAATCTTCAGCGCCGGGTCGGATGGCGTCATTTCGCGCACATCGCCCGCGATCCAGCCCAGCCCCTCGGTGACTTCCTTTTCAAGCCCGCGCTCGGACATGAGCTGCATGCCCACGCAGATGCCGAGGAAGGGATGCGCCTTTTTCAGCACGACATCTTCCAGCGCATCCACCATGCCCGGCACCGCATGGAGGCCGCGACGGCAGTCGGCATAGGCGCCAACACCCGGCAGCACGATGCGGTCAGCCGACGCCACACGTTCGGCATCCGCCGTCAATTCGATCTGCGCCGCGATACCGCTCTCAAGTGCTGCACGCTCAAAAGCCTTGGTGGCCGAGCGCAGATTGCCGGAGCCGTAATCGATGATTGCAACACGCATTTTCAGTTTTCTCCGCGATGGCCGACAAACCCGATGGTCGAGCCAAATGAGGAATAGGCGGGACGAGGAGGCTGCTGCGCCCAGTGAGGGGCAGGCTGAGGGCCAGGCTTGTCCGCAAGGTCCGCAACCGGCTGGCCCGCATCTTGGAGGCGATAGAAATAGCGGATTTCCGCTTCTTCCAGATCGGACGCATCGATGACCGCCTTTTCGACGAAACCCCGCCGCCGCAGCCGGGCGATCTTCCAGTTGGCGCCTTCCAGCGCGACGAAGAGCGACATCAGCAAGGTCAGAACCGGCACCGCGCCTTCGATACCGAAATGGGTCGCGACAAGCCCGAGCAGGATCGTGACGCCCAACACGGCAAAGGCTTCGAACCACAGACGCTGCGCCAGCAGCCAAACAAAGGGGAGGACCAGCGCCCATATATGGAATCCATCGCGCACGAACACGGCTTGCTCAGGGTTTTGAGTATCTTCCGGTTCAAGAACGACGAATTGCGCCATGGCTTACCCTTTCAGTGAACCCTTTGTGGAGGGAATTGCATCCTTCTGGCGCGGATCGGTTTCGAGCGCCATGCGCAGAACCCGGGCCACGGCCTTGAAGATCGATTCCGCGATATGGTGGTTGTTGGCACCATAATGATTGTTGATATGCAGCGTGATGCCTGCGTTCATCGCGAAAGCCTGGAAGAACTCGCGCACCAGTTCGGTGTCGAATGCACCGATCTTGGAGGTCGTGAAATTGACATTCCAGACCAGGAAGGCGCGTCCCGACACGTCGACGGCAGCGCCGGTCAGCGTATCGTCCATGGCGAGGTCCATCGAGGCATAGCGCACAATGCCGCGACGCTCGCCGAGCGCCTTGGCGATAGCCTGGCCGAGCGCGATGCCGGTGTCCTCGACCGTATGGTGATCATCGATATGCAGGTCGCCCTTGGCCATCACGCGCATATCGATCAGCGAATGTCGGGAAAGCTGCTCCAGCATATGATCGAAGAAGCCGACACCGGTGGTGATGTCGAACTTGCCGACGCCATCCAGATCGACGGAAACGGCGATGCTCGTTTCCTTCGTGGAGCGTTCGATGCTTGCCTTGCGGGTGCTTTCAGCAGTCATAAGCTTTCCTCATTACATAGCTTGGAGGCGTTCTAGAACAGCTTGCCCACTTTGCCAATTCCTTTTGCCGGTCAGGCAAGCTGCAATTCGGCATTTGCAATTCATCGATACGTTCTTAAATATTCTCACCGAAGCACGATTCATCCGCCGATGGCTGACGGAGCCTGTTTCCCAACAGAGCGCATCCCGAAAAGTGCGAAGCGGTTTTCGGAACAGGATGCGCGTTAAAAACAGTTAGAGCATTTCCGATGATTCAAGCGAACAGGAAATGCTCTAGATCAAGGGGCATCTGCAATTGCCTTCCGGGATTGCCTGTGCCGCCAAAGGAGCATCCATGATCGAACATCATCCCACGACAATTTACGGCACGACCATCGTTACCGTTCGCAAGGGCGGCAAGGTCGTCATCGCCGGTGACGGACAGGTTTCGCTCGGCAATACCGTCATGAAGGGCAATGCGCGCAAGGTTCGCCGTATCGGCAAGGGCAATGTGATTGCAGGTTTCGCCGGAGCCACCGCCGACGCCTTCACCCTTCTGGAACGGCTCGAAGCCAAGCTCGAGCAATATCCCGACCAGCTCATGCGCGCTTCGGTGGAACTGGCCAAGGACTGGCGCACCGACCGCTACCTGCGCAAGCTGGAAGCCATGATGCTGGTTGCCGACAGCAAGGTGACGCTGGCGCTCACCGGCACCGGCGACGTGCTTGAACCCGAACATGGCGTGATGGCCATCGGTTCGGGCGGCAATTATGCGCTCGCCGCCGCACGCGCGCTCGTCGATACGGACAAGTCAGCCGAGGAAATCGCCCGCAAGGCGATGGAGATCGCAGCCGATATCTGCATCTACACCAACCACAACGTCATCGTGGAAAGCCTGGACGCAGAATGAGCTCGCTCGCGCAGGCCTCGAAACCGAGTGCGCAACGCTGGGGGCTGGGCGCCCTGATCGTTCTCGCCATACTCGCGGTCCAGGCCTTCTGGCTTCACCTCGACGGGCGGATCGCCATGTGCGAATGCGGGACCATAAAATTATGGTCTGGTTCGCTGATGTCCGAAAACTCGCAGCATATATCCGACTGGTATACGCTGTCGCACATCATCCATGGCTTCCTGTTCTACTGGCTTTTCACGATCATCGCCCCCAAAGCCCCGCTCGGCCTGAGGCTTGCAGCGGCGGTCGGCATCGAAGCCCTGTGGGAACTGGTCGAGAACTCGAGTTTCATCATCGAGCGCTATCGCGCCAATACATCCTCGGTGGACTATTTCGGCGACAGCATCGTGAATTCGGTCTCTGACACGCTTGCCGCCCTGATCGGCTTCCTGCTCGCAGCCAGACTGCCAACGAAAATAACCGTCGCCATCGCGCTGTTCTTTGAAGTTCTGGCGCTGATCGTCATCCGCGACAACCTTACGCTCAACGTGATCATGCTGCTGCATCCGTTCGAGTTCATCAAGCAGTGGCAAAGTGGGTTATAATCATGAGTAACTTCTCCCCCCGTGAAATCGTCTCGGAACTCGACCGTTTCATCATCGGCCAGAATGACGCCAAGCGCGCCGTCGCCATTGCGCTGCGCAATCGCTGGCGCCGCCAGCAGCTCGAAGGCCAGATGCGCGAAGAGGTCATGCCGAAGAACATCCTGATGATCGGACCGACCGGCGTCGGCAAGACGGAGATTTCCCGCCGTCTCGCCCGGCTCGCCGGTGCGCCTTTCGTCAAGGTGGAAGCGACCAAGTTCACCGAAGTCGGCTATGTCGGCCGTGATGTCGAGCAGATCATCCGCGATCTGGTCGAGGTTGCCATCACGCTGGTGCGCGAAAAGCGCCGCGAGGATGTGAAGGCCAAGGCGCATCTCAATGCCGAGGAACGCGTGCTGGAAGCGCTGGTCGGAAAGACCGCCAGCCCCGCGACGCGCGACAGCTTCCGCAAGAAGCTGCGCAATAACGAGCTGGACGACAAGGAAATCGAAATCGAGGTCGCCGATACCGGCTCCGGCCCAAGCTTCGAGATACCCGGCATGCCTGGCGCCAATATCGGCGTCATGAACCTCTCCGACATGCTGGGCAAGGCCATGGGCGGGCGCACCAAGACGCGCAAGACCACGGTGAAGGATTCCTATGCGATCCTGATCAACGATGAATCCGACAAGCTTCTGGATCAGGAGCAGATCGTGCAGGAAGCGCTTCGGGTCACCGAAGACGAGGGCATCGTGTTCATCGACGAGATCGACAAGATCGCCTCGCGGGAAGGCGGCATGGGGGCGGGCGTTTCACGCGAAGGCGTGCAGCGCGATCTCCTGCCGCTGGTCGAAGGCACGACGGTTGCGACCAAATACGGACCGGTGAAGACCGATCATATCTTGTTCATCGCATCCGGCGCGTTCCACGTTTCCAAGCCGTCCGACCTGCTGCCGGAATTGCAGGGCCGACTGCCCATCCGGGTGGAGTTGAACGCGCTGACCCGCGAGGACTTCCGCCGCATCCTGACGGAAACCGAAGCGAGCCTGATCAAGCAGTATATCGCCCTGATGGAGACGGAAGAGGTGAAGCTCACCTTTACCGACGACGCAATCGATGCTTTGGCCGACATCGCCGTCGACCTCAATGCAACGGTTGAAAACATCGGCGCCCGCCGGTTGCAGACGGTGATGGAACGGGTTCTGGACGAAATCTCGTTCACCGCTCCCGACAAGACCGGCGCGGTCTTCACCATCGACGCGGCCTATGTCAAAGACAAGATCGGCGGCCTTGCCAAGAATACCGATCTGTCGCGCTTCATTCTCTGACGAAGAGGCCTGTAAGTGACCGGAAAGCCACGGCTTCCGGCCACTTGTCAGGAATGCGCAAAAACCCCTCGACTTGCATCGGGGGGTTTTCTATTTTCCGGCAAATTTACCAGATCTTCACCATATCGGGGCTGTTTCCGCATAATGACCAGATCACTGAACCGCATTGCGGGCCTTTGCCTCGCCTTTATCGTAGCCAGCCAGAGCGCCCATGCGGCAACACTTGTCCCTCCCGGCAACCGCAATGCGGAACAGCCGCCGATCCCCGGAGCATCCGCCAAGCGCACGCGCGAACTGAGCACGACCTATGAGAAGAAGTATCAGAAGATCTACAGTCTGCTGAAAAAGGATGCCTCGCTGCGCTCCAAGATCCGTTCCACGGCAGCGGCCTATGGCATCGATCCGATCCATATAGTCGGCGCGATCGTCGGCGAGCATACCTATAATGTCGATGTCTATGACCGGCTGCAGACCTATTACGTCAAGGCCATGTCCTATGTGAACCAGGGCGTCAGCTTCGGCTATAATGGCGAGAGCATCGGCCAGTTCATCAAGCGCCCGGAATTTGCCGACTGCCTGAAGCACAAGGACAGCTATTCGCTGTGGTCCTGCCGTGAGAACGTCTGGAACAAGAATTTCCGCGGCAAGTCGGTCGGCGGCAACGCCTATCCCAACAACCGCTTCAGCGCGGTGTTCTTCCAGCCCTTCTATGCGGGCCAGACATTCGGCCTCGGCCAGATCAACCCGCTGACGGCCTTGCAGATGTCGGACATGGTGAACCGCGTTTCCGGCCTGCCCAAGCTCAACGCCGAGGACGGCAATGTGGTCTACAAGACGATCATGGACCCCGACCTGACGCTGCCATACATCGCGGCAACGCTGAAACAGTCGATCAACTCCTACCGGCAGATCGCCGATTTCGACATTTCGAAGAATCCGGGCCTCACCGCCACGCTCTACAATACGGGCGGCGCGGAAGCCCGGGCGCGGGCGCTGGCCAGTGAAAACGCCAGGCGCAGGGCAGACGGCCAGGAACCCGTGCTGCCGCAGGAAAACTACTATGGCTGGCTGGTCAATTCCAAGTTGGATGAGTTGCGCAGTTTATTTTAAGTGATCCTAATAATAGGACGGCGATACACTCTTTTAACAACTAGCCTTGTTTTCTGATGACCGGAAAAATGAAACCAGCTAGGTATATCCCTACAATTTATCGGGGATGGGAAGAGAGCTGCAGATGAGCCGTGTCGAACGCAATGTCAAATCAACCGCCTGGGACCGGCTCGTCCATTCTTCATCGGAGTATTTTCGCCGCAAGCGCGGCGCGCTTTTCCGCGAGGCCCTGCCGGATTTCACCTCGCTGAAGATTTGCGACGTGGGCGGCTCGCGCCATTTCTGGGAAAAGCAGGATGCCGTCAACGTGCCGAGGGACATCACGCTGGTCAACATCCGCGATGACGGCCAGGCGCGGTCCTTCAGCGGTGATTTCGGGCATATGAAGGTCGTCCTTTATGACGGCGAGCACCTGCCTTTCGAGGACAAGTCCTTCGATGTCGCCGTTTGCAATTCGGTCATCGAGCATGTGCCGCTGCATCTGCGGGCCAATCTGGTGAAGGAGGTGCAGCGCGTCTCCAACTATTTCTTCATCCAGACACCGGCCTTCGTGTTTCCCATCGAGCCGCATTTCTTCTGCCCGGCCTTGCATTGGCTTCCCCGCTCGGTGGCCAGACATGCGGTGCGCATTTCGCCCTGGCGCTTCATGTCAAAACCGACGGAAGAACATATCCGGGACTATTTCAACGAAATCCAGATCCTGACGCTCAAGGAATTCCAGGGTTACGCGCCGAACGCGAAGCTCTCGACGGAATGGTTCATGGGCATTCCCAAATCCTACACATTATACGGCCCGTCCAACCCGCAGTGACCGGGAAGGCTTTCAACCCGCCGGTCTGTTTCCCCGGCGGCGTTTGCGAGCGGCTTCAATTTCCTCGCTCAGATGTTTGATCGTCTCGCGGTCGATGATGCGGATATTGCGCGCCAGAAGATTGGCAAGCTCCGTCGCCTGCGGCGACAGGCCCGACGTGTCGATCACCACACGCGGATGCGACACGGCGGCGAGGTTCTGCAATTCTTCCGCCTCGTCCCAGATGATGTTGAAATAGGTGATGATGCGCTGAAGCAGGTCCCAGGTCGGCTGGCCGCGCCGTCCGTGTTCCAGCGCCGACAGATAGGCCGGTGAAACGCGAAGTGCCGCCGCCATTTCCTTCTGCGTCACCCCCCGCTCTTCCCGCAACTCGCGCAGGCGTATCCCAAATGGCGTCATCGCGGCCTGTTTCCTCCGGGCAATATCTGCTGTGCCGTGTTCTGGGTCTGGCGGCGAAGCCTTACATAAAGGGCGCCATGCCCGCCATGGTGACGCGCCGCATCCTCATAGGCGCTGACCAGAAGCCTGAACAGCGGCGTGGAGAACCAGTGCGGCACCGCCTGCCGCAAAATGCCTTCGCTGCCGAATGAACGGCCCTTGCCGGTGATGACCATGACGTGGCGCAGCCCGCGCGCATGGGCGCTGACCAGAAATCCGTAGAGCAGGCCGTGCGCTTCTCCCTGCGTGAGACCGTGCAGGTCGATGCGCGCTTCAATATCGACGCGACCCTTCGCAAGCTTTCGGTGCGTCGGCTTGTCGAGCGACTGAACCTGCATTTCGCTGAGCGCCGAGAGCCCCTTCTTCGGCTTGCCCGCCTCTGCCGCAGGCTGGACCTTCGCCTTTGCCGGGCGCTTTTCTTCTTCCGCCATCAATGTCTTGAAATCGGGAAGCTCGTCCGGTTCCGCCTTCGGCTTTACCAGCGGCTTTGCGGTTTTCGCGACCATTTCCCATAAGATGCGGTCTTCGGGCCGCAGATAGTCCTTTTCCGGCTTGTCGGTCGCGCGCGCCATCCCGTTCAAGCCCCCAGAAGGGTGCGCGGCACCAGCGCATAAAACTCGGCATCGTTCTTCACGCCGCCGGCGATCTCGCCCGCCGCATCGCCCGAACCGGCGAAGAGATCACCCCGGGCAGGGCCGACGATAGCCGTGCCGGTGTCCTGTGCGATCATCAGCCGCGCAAAAGGCTCTCCGTCAAAGACGGTGACAGTCGGCGCGCTGACGTGGATCGGCGTCCCGAATGTGTGCAGCAATTTGTCGACGGCAAGCGAACGCCCGGCGGTGAGCGGAACTTTTGCGGCGGCGACGGGGCCGGCATCCGGATCGTCAACCGGCGCTTCGCGGAAGAAGATATAGGACCGGTTCTGCCAGATGAGATCATCGGCCCTGTCGGGATGTTCCGCCAGCCAGCGGCGGATCGCCTGCATCGAAATTTCAGAAGCCGGGATTTCGCCATCGGCGACCAGAATGCGGCCAATCCCGGTAAACGGATGGCCAGTCTTGGCCGCATAGGTGATGCGCAGCACTTGGCCATCGCGCAGTTTCAGACGCGCTGCACCCTGCACATGCGCGAAAAACGCATCGACCCGGTCGGCGACGAAAGCGATTTCCAGCCCGCGCCCGGAAAGGCTGCCCCGTTCGATCGCCCGGCGGTCGTCATATTCCACCAGACCGTTTTCCGTCCGGCGCGCAAAGGCAAAGGACGGATCGAAACCCTGTGGGCGATTCTCGTCCGTCACCTTCACGAGGTCGTCCGGCTGGCGCAGGAACGGCACCTTGAAACGGTCGTCGGCTTGAAGCGAGGCTTCGATCTCTGGCTCATAGAATGCGGTTACAAAGCCCTTTTCCGTATCGGGCACGATGCGGCAGGGGAGAAAATTCCGTTCGAAGAAAGCACGCGCTTCTTCCATGCCCGGATTATCGAGGCTGCGCGCAGCGGCAAAGACCGGCTGCAGCGCTTCGAAACCAATGCCGAGACTGCCGCTTTTGTAGGTCTGGCGGGCAGCATGGTCGGCTGAACGGCGAAATGCAGCAAATGCGGCGGACTGATCGTCCCGGTTCCAGCCCGGACAATCGGAAAAAGCCACCGGGCGCAAAATCCTCGCCAAGCCGTTCATCGCCGTATCCGTCTATCATGCATAAACAAAAAGGCCGCTGCGTTGGGTCAGCGGCCCGATTCACAAGCTTTTTCTTAATCTTCCGCTTCGGTCGCGACAAGCTTCCAGTTCGGATCGCGCGACCGCGTATCGCGGGCAAAGGTCCAGAGGTCCTTGATTTCGAGGACGTTTTCCGGATCGCCGTCGATCAGCTTGCCGTCCTTGTCATAAGTAGAGGAAATCATCTGGCTGACGATGTTGACCGTCACATGCGCTTCCGATCCCTTCATCTCGGCGCCGGTGATTTCCGCCTTGTCGATGCCGACGAAGGATGAACGCACGCTCTCGCCGCGGGCCTCGCGTTCATCGATGGCCGAAACGAACCCTTCATAGACATCCTTGGAAAGCAGATTCTTCAGAACCTTGCGATCGCCATCGGCAAACGACATCACGATCATTTCATAGGCGATCTTCACGCCATCCACGAAGCTGGCCGGATCGAACGAGGGATCGGCGGCATAAATCGCGCGCAGGCCGTCATTGACGGGCGTGCCGGCCGGAGCGGCCTTGTCGATGGCGGTGAAATCCTTTTCGCCCGTCCTACGCGGGAGGGAGACGACATTGTCGGTCTCGCTGCCTGCCGGTGCAGCATCGGCACTGCGCGCGGACGTATACGGATCGAAGGGCGGTTTTTCGTTTCCGGTACGACGGCCAAGAACATTCCTCAGCTGGAGAAAGATGATCACCGCTGCGATGAAGAAGAATATCGTGCCAAAATCAAAAAATTCCATGCCGCCTGCCGCTGATTGAAGGAACCGGCGTTGCGCCTTTCCTATCCCTGTCTGTATTCCATACATATAGATCGGCTTACGTCATCATTCAAATCCCGATCACGCGTACCTATTTGATATTGCATGACAGACAGTTTCAATTTCGTTCCGAACCTCAAAAAGTTACAATTCAGGCTAGACTGAAACCCGGAACCAAACAACAAAGGTCGTACCTCCGTGTCCCCCTCTTTCGCCCCTTTCATCCTGCTGGCGATGCCTTTCATCGAAATTGCCGGTTTCGTCATCGTCGGCAGCAAGATCGGCGTTTTCGCGACTCTGGGCCTTGTCATTCTGAGCGCAATGCTGGGTTTCTTTCTGCTGCGCGTGCAGGGCATCGGGCTTTTGCAGCGCATTCGCACCGAAACGGCAGCCGGGCGCGTCCCGGACCGTGAAGTGGTGCATGGCGCCATGCTGGTTCTGGCGGCGATCCTGCTGATCGTGCCGGGCTTTGTCAGCAGCGCCGTCGGCATCCTGCTGTTCGTTCCCTTCATTCGGGATTTCATGTGGGAAAAATTCATGCGCGGCCGCATGGTCGTCGCCACGTCCACGCATTATTCGACCGGTTACGGGCAGCAGCGCCCCGGCCAGAATCCGCGCCAGGACCATATCATCGATCTCGATCCCGAGGATTACACCACCAGGCCGAACGAAAACTTGCCCGGGAAAGACGACCGCAAGGATCATTGAATACGCAAATACTAACCTAAAAAGCCTTTCTTGCCTCATGCCCGCGCACATGCTAGCCAAACATTCCGACCTTTCGGGGCAGCGCAAGCGCAGCTTGTGCCCGAGGGGCCCAAATTTTAATCACCGATAGAAGGCATACCGATAATGAGCGATAAGGCCGCGGGCGAAGTAAAGAACGGCAATGGCGCGACGGCCGAGCCGTCCCTCAACATTCTGGCGCAATATGTGAAGGACCTGTCCTTTGAAAGCCCGGGCGCGCCGCTGTCGCTGCGCCCGCGCGAAAAGGCGCCGTCCATCAACATCAACGTGAACGTCAACGCCAATCCGCTTTCCGAAACGGATTTCGACGTCGTGCTGACGCTGGAAGCCAAGGCCGTCGACGGCAAGGACGTCCTCTTCAACACCGAACTCGTCTATGGCGGCGTGTTCCGCATTCAGGGCATCCCGCAGGAGCACATGCTGCCGCTTCTGTTCATCGAATGCCCGCGCCTCCTGTTCCCGTTCGCGCGCCAGATCATCGCCGACGCAACGCGCAATGGCGGCTACCCGCCACTGATGATCGACCCGATCGATTTCGCGCAGATGTTCCAGAGCCGTATGGCCGAAGAACAGGCCAAGTCCGCCGTGAAGAGCTGATCGCAGGCTTCATCAAGCAAAAAGCCCGGTTTCGACCGGGCTTTTTCGTTTGGGGGATGAGTGGTTCCAGTGAAAAAGGAATCGTGGAACCGCTCTGAATATTTGTTTTGTCGCGTTATCCAACGCAAAACCGTTTCACACTTTTGCTGGAAATGCTCTAACTATTTGTTTTATCGCATTATCCAACGCATCGAAGCGGGATAAGAAATCAGTCCAGTGAACTGATTTCCCCCCGTAGACGTTTCACACTTTTGCGGGAAATGCTCTAGGACAGATATTTCTTCCAGATGGCCTTGTCGCCGAGCCTGGCCACAAGTGCTGCGTGGGCCGCGCGTTCCTCATCGGAAATGCGCGGGGCAAGCGGCCTTGGGCGCGCCGCAAGGATGATGGCCGCGCCGCTGTCGCCTGCATTGCTGCCGCTTGCGGTCCCCCCGATGCTGAGGCCAAGCGCCGTCTGCTTGCCGCCGATCAGCTCGATATAGACTTCCGCCAATATCTCGGAATCGAGCAAGGCACCGTGCAGGGTGCGGTGGCCGTTCTCGATGCCGTAGCGTTTGCACAAAGCGTCGAGCGAGTTCGGCCCCATCGGGTGCTTGCGGCGGGCAAGCGCCAGAGTGTCGACAACGCGTTCCACCTGGATTTCCGCCTGTCCGAGCCGCGCCAGTTCGGCATTGATGAAGCCAAGGTCGAACATGGCATTATGCGCGACGAGCTTCGCACCGTCGAAAAATTCGAGAAACTCGTCCAGAATTTCCGCGAATGTCGGCTTGTCCAGCAATTGTTCGTTGCTGATGCCGTGCACCGCAAGCGCCTCGGCATGAACCTGACGCCCCTGCGGGTTGATGTATTTATGGAAAGTGCGGCCTGTGGGAAACTTGTTGATCAGTTCCACGCCGCCGATTTCGATCACGCGGTCCTCCAGTCTTTCCAGACCGGTGGTTTCCGTATCGAAAACGATTTCACGCATTGAAGAACCTCTCGGGAAGAATCTCGTATAGCTATAGCATGGCGCTGCCGGTCATTGCGCAGTGACTGCCGGCTTTCCACTCAATTCGGCAATGATCTCGTTAATCTGGCGGCGCAGATTGTCGAAACTGCCGCTCGTATCGATGATGAAATCTGCCCTTGCGCGCTTTTCGGCATCCGGCGTCTGGCGGGCGAGAATGGCATCGAGCTTTTCCTCGCTCATGCCCGGTCGTGCCAGCACGCGCGTGCGCTGCACCTCGGCGGGGGCGGAGACGACCACGATCTTGTCCACACGCTTGTCGCCGCCGGTTTCGAAAAGCAGCGGAATGTCGATCAGCGCCAATGGCGCGCCCGTTTCCTGCGCATTGCGGCGAAAGGCTTCCTCTTCCTCCCGCACCAGCGGATGAACAATAGCTTCCAGTCTTTTAAGGGCCTCCGGTTTTCCGATGACGGCAGCGGAAAGCTTTTCCCGATTGACCGAACCGTTTTCGACACTGCCCGGAAACGCAGCCTCGATCAGCGGCGCGGCGCGGCCGGAATAAAGGCGATGCACCGCGTCGTCGGCGCTATAGATCGGCACACCGGCTTCGGCGAACATGTTCGCCGCCGTTGTTTTACCCATCCCTATGGAGCCGGTTAGTCCGAGGATGATCATGCTGTCTGTTCCAAGATCGCCATTTCACGACGGCCTGACGCTTTTTGATTCAGATACCAGAGCGCCAGCCTTTTCCATATCCGCCAGAATATGCTCACGCAGGGCTTTCGTCACTTGCGGCCTTTTGCCGAACCAGCGCTCGAAGCCCGGAACGGCCTGATGCAGCAGCATGCCAAGCCCGTCCACGGTGGTCAGTCCGGCCTCTTCGGCTTTCTTCAGGAAGGGGGTCTGGAGCGGCACATAAACAATATCGGTGGCGACCGCCTTTGGTGACGCCTTGCCGAGATCGAGCGGAAAGGTCTCGCCCTCGTCATGGCCGCTCATGCCAAGCGATGTCGTGTTGACGATCAGCCCCGCGTCCGAAACCAGATTCTGCGCCGCGTCCCAGCCATGCGCCGAGACGCGCGGTCCAAAATGGGCAGCGAGATCCTGCGCCCGGCTCACCGTGCGATTGATGATGGCGACTTTCGTGAAGCCGCGCGTCAAAAGCGCATGGACGATTGCCCGGCTTGCGCCGCCCGCACCCAGAACAAGGGCGCTGTCGGCCTTGTTCCAGCCGGGAGCCGATGCATCGAGATTGGCGGCAAATCCGTAAGCATCCGTATTGCCGCCATGAAGCCTGCCGTTTTCGAGCCAGAGCGTGTTGACCGCGCCGATGGCCCTGGCGGCATCATCCAGACTTTCCACGGCGGCAAAGGCTGCTTCCTTGTGCGGAATGGTGACATTGCCACCGGCAAAACCGTTTGCGGCAAGCGAGGAAGCGAAGGCGGCAAAGTCCTCTGGCTTCACCTCTACCGCCTCATAAGAACCGTCGATCCCCAGTTCGGCGAGCCAGAAACCGTGGATCAGCGGCGAGCGCGAATGTTTTATGGGAAAGCCTGTGACAAAAGCCTTCTTCGTGACTTGATCAGCCATCGATCAGTTTTTCCTTCCGCAGTTCAGCCAGCAGCGGCAGGAGCGGCAGACCGACGATCGTGAAATAATCGCCATCGATCCTGTCGAAAAGCTGGATGCCGGGTCCTTCGACCTGATAGGCGCCGACGCTGGAAAGCGCGGCGTCGCCGACGCGACCGAGATAGCGCCCGACAAAGCCCGGATCGAGGTCGCGCATCGTCATGCGGGCAATCGAAACGTGACGCCACAGGGTCTCGCCATCCTTCACCAGCACGACGGCGCTGTTCAGCTGATGGGTCATGCCGGAGAATTTCAGGAGCTGGCGGCGGGCTGCTTCCATGTCGGCGGGCTTGTGGAAAATCTCGTCGCCCAGCGACAATGTCTGGTCGCAGCCGATCACCACCGCGCCGGGGTTCTTCTCGCTCACATCGAGCGCCTTCGCCTCGGCCAGAACCTGCGCGACTTCCTCCGGCGTGGCGCCCGTTTCGTAAAGCGGGGCTTCCACCGCGCGCTCGTCGATCTCCGCGCTTGCCGTCGAAAACTCTATGCCGGCATTTTTCAGCAAGGCCGAACGGAAAGGGCTTTTGGAGGCGAGGATGAGGTCAGACATGATCGAGATCCCTTCTGTTCGTCTTTTCGCGCAGCAAAGCGAGGATAGCCGCCGCGGTTTCCTCTATCGACCGGCGCGACACATCGATGATCGGCCAGCCGTGCCGATTGCATATATTACGCGCATAGGCCAGTTCTTCCGAGATGGAAACGCGGTCCGTATAAAGTCCGGTATCCAGCGACGGCACATTGCCGAGCGGCCGGTTCTGGCGGATTTGCGAAATCCGTTCGGCCGTCGCAACCAGCCCGACGATCAATGGTCGTTTCGTCGTGAAAAGCACCTCGGGCAGGGGAATGCCTAGCACGATCGGAACATTGGTGGCCTTGATGCCGCGATTGGCCAGATAGATGCTCGTCGGCGTCTTGGACGTGCGCGAAATGCCGACCAGAATGACGTCGGCTTCCTCTATATCGAAGGGCAATTGCCCGTCATCATGTTCCATCGTGAAGTTGAGCGCGTCGATCCGCCGGAAATAATCGGCATTGAGGACATGCTGCGCGCTCGCACGGCGATGCGCCGGCGCGCCGAGATAGGATTGGAACGTATTGAGCACCGGCTCCAGCACGGAAACGCTCGGCACGCCCATTTCGGCGCAGGATTCGTCGATGATCGCCGCCAGTTTCTGGTCCACGATCGTGTAGAGAACGATGCCCGGCTCCGCATCGATGCCTTCGAGAACCTTGCGCAGCTGCTTTTCGGTGCGGATCAGCGGGTAGATGTGCTCGATGGCGCGCGCATTGGCATATTGCGCCGCTGCCGCACGGCCCGCCGCCAGGAGAGTCTCTCCGGTCGCATCAGAAATCAGATGAAGATGAAAGTAGGAAAGCGGTCTGGTCACAGTTTTGTTGCCCTCCTGTTGACGGCTGTGCGTAAAGGCCGAACGTCTTCCACAAGCCATGGCAGGCCGTGGGAAACTTGGCAAGTCATCCACAGCGGGCGAACATGTGGCGAGCGGTCATCAACAAATGTGGACAAGACTCACGAATCCGCGAAAGCCCGCCTTTATTCCCAGCTTTTCCACAAATGCGCATGAACTGCGTCAATTGGTAACCTCTTATATTAAAAGAGGGAATTGAGTTTTCATTGTTTTTGGTCAGACTATCGGTGAATGATTGCACAGGATGACATGACCGCATGGAAACTGTGGGGAAAAACAGGACAGACCTTAATCCCCGATTCCAACAGACTCTAAGAATCAAAAGATTCTTGAATCATCCTTTCTTTATGAGAACCGCATTGGATAAGTTTCAGACCAAGGACGGTTGAGGCAACACACAGGGTGGAATGGAAAAGACATGAAGCGCAAAGTCTTGAGAGTGATCGACGGTGAAGCGATCTTCCCACCGCCCATCTGGATGATGCGCCAGGCTGGACGCTATCTTCCCGAATATCGCGAGACGCGGAAAAAGGCCGGGAGCTTTCTCGACCTCTGCTATTCGCCCGATCTGGCTGTCGAAGTGACGCTTCAGCCGATCCGCCGGTTTGGCTTTGATGCAGCCATCCTGTTTTCCGACATTCTCGTCATCCCCCATGCCCTTGGACGCGACCTTCGCTTTGAAGAAGGCAGGGGACCCTTGATGACACCGATCGATGCCGACGAGATTTTCTGGCTTGAGACCGAAGGCGTCGCCAAACGGCTGGAGCCGGTCTATGAGACGGTTCGGCTGCTGCGCGAGCAGTTGCCCGACGAAACCACGCTGCTCGGCTTCTGTGGCGCTCCCTGGACCGTTGCGACCTATATGATCGCCGGTCATGGAACCCCGGACCAGGCGCCCGCCCGTCTTTTCGCCTATCGCTTCCCGGAAGCCTTTGAAAAGCTTCTGAACGATCTTGCCGATGTTTCCGCCGAATATCTCATCGAACAGCTCGAAGCCGGTGCCGATGCGGTGCAGATTTTCGATTCCTGGTCTGGTGTTCTGGACGAGGACTGTTTTGAACGTTTCTGCATCCAGCCCGTTGCCCGGATCGTCCAGAAGGTGAGGGCAGTCTATCCCGAAGCCCGCATCATCGGCTTCCCGAAAGGGGCAGGGATGCTTTATGCAGGCTATCGCGAGAAGACCGGCGTGGACGCCCTCGGTCTCGACTGGTCCGTTCCCCTGTCCTTTGCCGCTTCCCTACAGAACGAGGGCGCGATACAGGGCAATCTCGATCCGTTGCGCGTGGTGGCCGGCGGCAATGCTCTCGATGAGGGCGTGGACGCCATTCTGGAGCGTCTCGGCCAGGGACCGCTGATCTTCAATCTCGGGCACGGGATCACGCCGCAGGCGCCTGTTGAAAACGTGCAACGCATGATCGACCGTATTCGCGGAGGAAAATCATGAGCCAGACAGCTCCGGAAAATCGCGGTTCTGCGGTAGCCATTCGCACCGTCGTCGCGCTCGTCGTGGTGGCGCTGGGCGTCTGGGCATTGTTTCACGTGAATCCAGCCGACGCCTATCTCTGGGTCAAATCGCTGCACGTGATCGCGGTCATCGCATGGATGGCGGGCATGCTCTATCTGCCGCGCCTTTTTGTCTATCACACCGCCGCGAAACCCGGTTCCGAAACATCGGAAACCTTCAAGGTGATGGAAAAGCGGCTTTTGCGCTTCATCATCAACCCGGCCATGATCGTCACCTGGATCGCCGGCCTGTGGATGGCGTGGGAAATCTATGGTTTTCAGGGCGGCTGGCTGCATGCGAAGTTGCTGCTCGTCGTGCTGATGTCCGGCCTGCATGGCTATCTGTCGAAATCCACGCGGCTTTTTGCGGAAGACCGCAACACGCGCTCGGCAAAGCACTGGCGAATCATCAATGAAGTGCCGACAGTTTTGATGATCCTGATCGTCATACTGGTGATCGTGAAGCCGTTCTGATCTGGAAACGACTTCAAAAAGAGACCCAGTGTGTGGCGAAACCGGAATTTTCTCGAAGATGCCCGTGAAAATGGAAATTCCGGTTTCAAAAACCGCACCGGCAACACCCTGAATTCGTGTGGTTTGCGGATTTGAAGTGATTGATGACCTGTCCATTTGTGGGCAAGATGACTTCAAATGCACCACACGACCCGGTTTCTGCCATTTTTCTGTTGCAGAAATTTCGCGCTATCCCTACATGAGACTTGCTCTCCATGCTGCAAATCAGTATGTAGTAAGCCTCTTCCCTTCAAGACAGCAGGCCTTCGATGCCGGTCACAACTTCATGTGGCCACCTTTCCGAACAACTGCATTTTCTCCCTACATTTTAAAAGAGTTCCTCATCCATGCAGGAAATGAAACTACAAGAACTGAAGAACAAGACACCGGTGGAGCTGCTGGCTTTTGCCGAAACGCTTGAGGTCGAAAACGCGAGCGCCATGCGCAAGCAGGAACTGATGTTCGCGATCCTCAAGAAGCTGGCGGCCCAGGACGTCGAAATCATCGGCGAGGGTGTCGTCGAGGTGCTGCAGGATGGATTTGGCTTTCTGCGCTCTGCCGACGCCAACTACCTGCCGGGTCCTGACGATATCTATATTTCTCCCTCGCAGCTGCGTCGTTTTTCCCTCAAGACCGGCGACACGGTCGAAGGGCCGATCCGCGGTCCCAAGGAAGGCGAACGTTATTTCGCGCTGCTCAAGGTCAACTCGATCAATTTCGAAGATCCGGAAAAAATCCGGCACAAGGTTCACTTCGACAATCTGACGCCGCTCTATCCCAATGAGCGCTTCAAGATGGAGCTGGAAGTTCCAACCTCCAAGGACCTGTCACCCCGCGTCATCGATCTGGTGGCGCCGCTCGGCAAGGGCCAGCGCGGTCTCATCGTCGCTCCGCCCCGCACCGGTAAGACCGTCCTTCTCCAGAACATCGCCCATTCGATCACCGCCAATCATCCGGAATGCTATCTGATCGTTCTCCTGATCGACGAACGTCCGGAAGAAGTGACCGACATGCAGCGCTCGGTGAAGGGCGAAGTGATTTCCTCGACCTTCGATGAACCGGCAGCGCGTCACGTTCAAGTGGCTGAAATGGTCATCGAAAAGGCCAAGCGCCTTGTCGAGCACGGCCGCGACGTCGTGATCCTGCTCGATTCGATTACTCGCCTTGGCCGCGCCTACAACACCGTTGTGCCGTCTTCCGGCAAGGTTCTCACCGGCGGTGTGGATGCCAACGCATTGCAGCGCCCGAAGCGTTTCTTCGGTGCCGCGCGTAATATCGAAGAAGGCGGTTCGCTGACCATCATCGCAACCGCGCTGATCGATACGGGCAGCCGTATGGACGAAGTGATCTTTGAAGAATTCAAGGGCACCGGCAACTCGGAAATCGTGCTCGACCGCAAGGTGGCCGACAAGCGTATCTTCCCGGCCATGGACATTCTCAAGTCCGGCACCCGCAAGGAAGACCTGCTCGTACCGCGCGCCGATCTGCAGAAGATTTTCGTTCTGCGCCGTATCCTCGCGCCGATGGGCACGACCGACGCAATCGAATTCCTTATCGACAAGCTGAAGCAGACCAAGAGCAATGGTGAATTCTTCGATTCGATGAATACCTAAACCTTGCTCGATTGTAGCGTTTCAGAAACGCCGCGCGGGAAACCGTCGCGGCGTTTTTGTTTCACGATGTTTTGCCGAGCAATAGCCGCAACGCGTCGGCGTTTTCAACGGGCGGCAGGCACACATGCCCCTTGCAGAACCAGGCTGACGGACGTTCCGTCTCAGCCGTTCCGCCGGTGGGCAATTCTATAGGCTTGCCGGGCTCGAAACGCACGAACTTGTCGACACGGCGGGGATCGGGATTTCGATTCGCCATCGAAACAAGTTCTCCGGCATCGTCTTCACTCGCTACGACCAGGGAGAGCGGTTCGGCAGCAAAACGCGCGGCATTCAATATGCCGATCTGCCCATATTGCTGGGCGAAGGCTCGCCCGAGCGCCTGTTCGATCAGCGCCTCATTGCTTTGATAAAGCTCGATATTGCCCGTCGCCAGAAACAGTCGGGTCAGCGCTTCGATGATCTGGCTCGTGGCACTGGGTATCGCTTCATCATAGTCGCCATAGGCGTGCAGGATGACGTCATCAGCGTCCAGCGCCGAGAGGCGATAATTCCCGGTGCCATCCTTGTGAGCCTCATCGAGCGCCTGCTTGAACTTCAACGCGTCATCAATATAGGACCGCTCGCTCGTTGCTTCATGAAGGGCGATGGCCGCGTTGATCATCGCCGCATAATCGGTTGAAAGGGCAGGGTAGAGAAGCGAATTTTCCATGCGGCAATGGGCGATGCGGCCATCGCGGAAACTGCTCATTGTGGCGCGATAGGCATCGACCGCCAGATTGATCCAGTCCTGCCTGCCGAAGCTGCGGCCTGCTTCGGCCAGCGCACGGATGGCAAGCCCGTTCCAGTCGGTCAGCGCTTTCTCGTCCCGTCCGGGGCGTGTCCGCAATTCGCGACGCGCAAGCAGTTTCTGGCGCGACGCTTCTATCATCGGGGGCAGGATAGCGCCGTCATCGACCGCATGAAGGCGGTTCAGGAGGTTGTGGCCTTCCCAGTTTCCGCCCTGCGTGACACCGTAATAGTCCTTGAAGGCTTTGCTGTCCTCGCGGAGCGCCTCATCGATTTCCTGTTCGCTCCAGACGTAAAACCGTCCTTCTTCGCCCTCGCTATCGGCATCGAGACTGGAGGCAAAACTTCCATCGGACAGGCGCATTTCCCGGACCAGCCAGTCAACCGTCTCTTCGATTCGCAAACGAAACAAATCATTTCCGGTCTCGGCAAAAGCGTAAGTCGCATGGCGAATGAATTGCGCATTGTCGTAGAGCATTTTTTCAAAATGCGGCACCAGCCATTCGGCGTCCGTGGAATAGCGGCAGAGCCCGCCACCCAGATGATCATATATCCCGCCCTGCAGCATCACTTTCAGCGAAAGAAGAAAATTGTCGCGATGCGTTTCATTGCGGCCATAGAGCCAGGACAGCCACAAATTGTCCATGAAAGGCGCATTCGGGAACTTTGGCGCTCCCTCAATCCCGCCGCGCACCGGATCGATCAGGCTGCCTATGCGTGTAGCGATCTCGTCAAACCGCTCCACCTCGTTGGTAACCGGGGCGATCTGGGCCGCAAGCCTGCCTTCCAGATGGTCGAACACTGCTTGCGCATTATGGTTAATTTTCTCTTTATCCTTGTTCCAGAGATTATTGACCGCGTGCAGAACATCGACAAAACCCGGCATGTTGTAGCGCTTGTGCCGGGGGAAGTAAGTACCGCCCCAGAAGGGTTTGCCATCGGGGCGCAGAAACATGGTGAGCGGCCATCCGCCCTGCTGCCCCATTGCTCCCAGTGCCGCCATATAGATCTGGTCGATGTCGGGCCGTTCCTCGCGGTCCACCTTCACATTGACGAAGAGGGCGTTCATCACCGCGGCTACATCCGGGTCTTCAAAAGACTCATGCGCCATGACATGGCACCAGTGGCAGGCGGCATAGCCGACCGAAAGCAGAATGGGCCGGTCCAGCTCCTTCGCAGCATCCAACGCTTGCCTGCCCCAGGGCTGCCAGTGAACGGGATTATCGGCATGCTGGCGCAGATAGGCGCTCGGTTCATCGGCAAGGCGGTTGCTGCCAGCGAGGGCGTTGCGGTCGAACTCTGTCATAAGGCTTTTCTTTCACTGTGCGAATGAATATGCCATTCCTTCAGCACGCGTTGGCTGCATTGTCCTTATGATTATAGGTCAGGAAACGGAATGAGCGAGATCGCTTTCCCTCAAGATACGATTTTTGCTTTGTCGAGCGGGCGTCTGCCGTCTGGCGTCGCTGTCGTGCGTATCTCCGGTCCACGAGTTCGATTCGTACTCGAAACGATAATTGGCGTCTTACCCGCGCCGCGTCACGCGGCCTATAAGCTGTTCCGTGCCCGTAATGGTGATCCGATTGATCACGGCCTGGTGCTCTTTTTCCCTGGTCCGAACAGCTTTACCGGTGAGGACTGCGCCGAATTTCATGCGCATGGCGGCAAGGCCGTCGTCGAAAGGCTCTTGGCGGAGCTTGGAGAAATCGCCGGATGCCGGATAGCGGAAGCCGGAGAGTTTACCCGAAGGGCGTTTTCCAATGGCAAGATGGATCTGACGATTGCCGAAGGTCTGGCCGATCTGATTGCGGCCGAAACCGAGGGACAAAGACGGCTTGCCTTGCAGGTCGCTTCCGGTACGCAGCGCGAGCTTTATACGGAATGGCGCCAGCGTCTTTTGCGTGCCCGTGCCTTTATCGAGGCTGAGCTTGATTTCGCTGATGAAAGCGATGTGCCGGGATCAGTCTCGGAGCAGGTCTGGCAATCCCTCGCCCTGCTCAGGACAGAGATCGAGAGCCATATTGCGAGCGGCAAACGCGCTTCCATGCTGCGCGATGGGCTGCATGTTGTTATCGTCGGCGCACCCAATGCGGGTAAATCCAGCCTGTTGAATTTTCTGGCTGGCCGCGAAGTGGCGATCATATCGGAAGAAGCGGGCACGACCCGCGACCTTCTCGAGGTCAAGCTCGATCTAGGCGGTATTCCGGTCTATGTGACGGACACGGCGGGCCTGCGCGAGACCGAAAGCGTGGTCGAAAAGATTGGCATTGAACGCGCTCGCGCCCGAATGGCCGATGCCGATCTGGTTTTGCTGCTTGAAGATATGAACGACCCCGTCGCGATTGGAACGGGTGAGAAGCCCGCCACTCTCTGGACGGTCGGTACTAAAGCCGACCTCAGCGAAAAGGCAGATGGCGGGTGGTCCTACCGCATCTCGACGAGAACGGGCCAGGGGCTCGATGCCTTGCTGACCGATCTGCAGAACTTTGCAGAAGCCCAGATTGGGCAGATCGAGGACGCAGTTCCTACGCGACAAAGGCATATTAGCCTTCTGCGATCCACTGTTGCGGAGATCGACAAGGCATTGAACGGAACCAATTTCCCGCTCGAGCTACGCGCAGAAAATATGCGTCTGGCGTCACAATATCTCGGGCGCATCACCGGCGATGTTGATGTGGAAGAAATACTCGACGTCATTTTCTCCCAGTTCTGCATCGGCAAATGATTCACGTGAAACAGGTGCATGACCTGCATTGAAGATTGTTTCACGTGAAACATCTGTGGAATCTCGCCGGAGCGATTGACTCGCTCATTCATTCATGAGTCGCGCTTTCGCCGGGATGATCGCACCATCAGCCGATTGGGTCTTCCGTTTGAAGTCCATTCGTGGCAAAGAGACATCTTTCTGAAACGGATTCGAGTTGCGTCAGGATGAACCTCATGAGTTCGACCGAAGCCACAGTCTTTGATGTCATTGTGATCGGCGGCGGCCACGCGGGATGCGAGGCGGCTTCCGCTGCTGCGCGCGCTGGCGCCAGAACCGCACTGGTGACGCATCGCTTTGATACTATTGGCGTTATGTCCTGCAATCCTGCGATTGGCGGATTGGGGAAGGGCCATCTTGTGCGCGAGATCGATGCGCTCGATGGTTTGATGGGCCGTGTCGCTGACGAAGCCGGCATCCAATTCCGCCTTTTGAATCGCCGGAAGGGCCCAGCCGTTCGCGGCCCTCGCACCCAGGCAGACCGAAAGCTTTATCGGCTTGCCATGCAGAAGATGATCGCCGCGCAGGACAATCTGTCGGTGGTCGAGGGCGGCGCCCATGATCTGCTGGAACAGGATGGGCGCATCACCGGTGTCATTCTGTCCGATGGGCGAACCCTGACATGCGGCGCTGTCGTCCTGACGACAGGCACGTTCCTGAATGGGTTGATCCATATCGGCGAGAAGAAGATTCCGGCTGGCCGCATGGGTGAAAAGCCCGCGCTTGGGCTTTCCGAACGTCTCACCTCCTTCGGTTTCGCGCTCGGGCGGCTCAAGACCGGCACGCCGCCGCGACTGGATGGCCGCACCATCGATTGGCAAAGCCTTGACATGCAGTCTGCCGATGAGGACCCGGTGCCGTTTTCGCTTATGACGGACCGGATCACCACGCCGCAGATCGACTGCGGCATTACCCGCACCACGCCGGAAACTCACGCTATCATTCGCGCCAATCTGCATCGCTCTGCCATGTATTCCGGTTCGATCGAGGGTATTGGGCCACGTTATTGTCCGTCTGTGGAAGACAAGATCGTCAAGTTTGGCGACCGTGACGGCCATCAGATCTTCCTGGAGCCGGAAGGGCTGGACGACGATACGGTCTATCCAAACGGTATTTCAACCTCGCTGCCGGAAGACGTGCAGCTCGACATATTGAAGACGATACCGGGGCTTGAAAAAGCAGTTATGCTGCAACCCGGCTATGCGATCGAATATGATTTCATCGATCCGCGTGAACTGAAGCGCAGCCTTGAAACCCGCAAAGTCACCGGCCTGTTTCTGGCCGGACAGATCAACGGCACGACCGGTTACGAAGAAGCGGGCGCGCAAGGATTGCTCGCTGGCATCAATGCTGCGCGTCGTGCTTCCGGCGGCGAGCCCGTCATTATCCAGCGCACCGAAGCCTATGTTGGCGTGATGGTTGACGACCTGACCTCGCGCGGGGTTAGTGAACCCTATCGCATGTTTACCTCGCGGGCCGAGTTCCGCCTGTCGCTTCGCGCGGATAATGCCGATCAGCGTCTTACACCGCTGGCGGACCGGCTTGGCATATTGGGACACGCCCGCAAGGAGCGTTTTGAAGCCCGCGAAGCGGCCTTGAGCAGGGCGCGGGCGCTGACCCAGTCGCTGACGATTACGCCCAATCTCGCCAAGCAATATGATCTGCATCTTAATCAGGATGGAGTTCGCCGGTCGGCCTATGATCTCCTGTCCTATCCCGAAATCGATCTGGATCGGTTGAAGCCTATCTGGCCCGAACTGGACGCCATCGATGCGATAGCGCGCGAAGCTCTGGAAATCGAAGCGCAATATGCCGTCTATATGGATCGGCAGAAAAGCGACATCGCGGTGATGGAGCGCGAGGAACAACTGCTCATTCCAGCCGGGTTGGACATTGACGGAATATCCGGTCTTTCCAACGAGTTGAAGCACAAGCTCAAGCAGCGCAAGCCGGAAACGATTGCCGAGGCACAGCGGGTTGACGGGATGACGCCGGCAGCGCTCGCGCTTCTTATCGCGCAGATCAAGAAGTTCGGTTATCGCAATAAGGCGGCTGCAGAACTCATTGAAGGGCAGGGCGCTGCATGAGCGCCGATACCCGCTTTGAAAGCCTGAAAGCAATCATACCCGCTGTTTCACGTGAAACAGCGGACCGTTTGATCGCCTTTGAAGAGCTGTTTCGCAAATGGTCCAAGGCGATCAACCTTGCCTCGCCTTCCACTTTGAACGAGCTTTGGACGCGCCATATTCTGGACAGCGCACAGCTTTTTCCGCTGGCGAGAGACGCCCGGAACTGGCTGGATATCGGCTCCGGTGGCGGTTTTCCCGGCATCGTGACGGCCTGTTTCCTTGCAGAGCAACCGGGCGGCGCTATCGATCTCATCGAAAGTGCGGGGAAAAAGGCGGCGTTCCTGCGCACCGCTGCGGGACATTTGAATGTCCCGGCACGGGTTCATTCGGCGCGTATTGAAACGATGTGGCAGAAAATCGAGACGCCGGACGTGGTTACCGCGCGGGCATTGGCTTCGCTCGATGATCTTTTCGGCCTGACAGAGCCATGGCTGACCAGGGGCGCAAAGGCCCTTTTCCAAAAAGGTCGGGATTATCAGCGCGAGATCGATGAAAGCCATGTCGGTTGGAGTTTCGATCTGGTACAACATCAAAGTGCTATCGATCAGGCTTCGGTCATACTCGAAATCACCAATCTTCGGCGCAAAGGCGCCTGAATAGCGGAAATTTCGAACGGGCGGACAGCAGCAAGGCGACGGTGATGAACAAAATGTCCAGGATCATAACCATTGCAAACCAGAAAGGCGGCGTGGGCAAGACGACCACTGCCATCAATCTGGCCACGGCATTGGCAGCGATTGGCGAGACCGTACTGATTGTCGATCTCGATCCGCAGGGTAATGCCAGCACCGGTCTTGGTATCGATCGTCGCAACCGGCCTCTGTCTTCCTATGACGTGCTGACGCAGGAAGCTTCGGTGCCCGATGCCGCCATGCCGACAGATGTTCCAAATCTCCACATCGTGCCGTCGACGCTCGATCTGCTTGGTATCGAAATGGAGATTGCCCAGTCAGCCGACCGCACACGGCGCTTGCGCGACGCTCTGCGCTTCGATTCTGCCGTGGCCGAACGCTTTTCTTATGTGCTGGTCGACTGCCCGCCTTCGCTCAATCTTCTGACATTGAATGCGATGGCTGCCGCCGATTCCGTTCTGGTGCCGCTGCAGTGCGAATTTTTTGCGCTGGAAGGCTTGAGCCAGCTTTTGCAGACGGTCGATCAGGTCCGCTCGACAATCAATCCCGAGCTTTCGATTCAGGGTATTGTGCTGACGATGTTCGACAGCCGCAACAATCTCGCGGCGCAGGTGGTGGATGATGTTCGCGCCTTTATGGGCGAAAAGGTCTATCGTACCGTCATTCCACGCAATGTGCGCGTTTCGGAAGCGCCTTCGCATGGAAAACCGGCAATTCTCTACGATCTGAAATGTGCCGGTAGCCAGGCTTATTTGCAGCTCGCATCGGAAGTGATCCAGCGCGAGCGGCAGTTACAGGCGGCATAGAACATGGCTCCGAAAAGTGGGAACGGTTTTCGGACAAAATCATGCGCAAACAACACCTTGGGGCGATTTAACTAAAGCAACCGCTCCAGATCGATTCGACGACGAAACAATCAGGAATAAGCCGAGCGATGAATGACGATCCTTCAAAAAAGCGCCTTGGCCGCGGATTAGCGGCGCTGATCGGTGAAATCGACCGCCCTGTGGAAGAGCGCAAGGCGCCCGTTCCCATTGAACGGAACGTCCCGATTGAGTTCGTCACGCGCAACCCGCGCAATCCGCGTCGCATGTTTTCGGAAGGCGAGCTGGAGGATCTGGCGCAGTCGATCAAGGAACACGGTGTCGTGCAGCCGATCGTCGTGCGCCCCGCACCCGGCCAGCCCGACCGGTTCGAGCTGATTGCCGGTGAACGCCGCTGGCGCGCATCGCAGCGGGCCGGTGTCGATACGATCCCGGTGATCGTTCGCGACGTCGATGACCGCGTGGCACTTGAGATCGCCATTATCGAAAACGTGCAGCGCGCCGACCTGAATGCGGTTGAAGAAGCGCTTGGGTATCAACAGCTTATCGACAATCACGACTATACGCAGAACGATCTGGCGCAGGTCATCGGCAAAAGCCGCAGCCATGTCGCCAACACGCTGCGCCTGTTGAAGCTGCCGCAGCCCGTGCAGGATTTCATTGTCGATGGAGCGCTTTCGGCAGGTCATGCGCGAAGCCTCATCACGATGGAAAACCCGACCGCGATGGCGGAACGGATCGTCAAGGATGGTCTGTCGGTCCGTCAGGTCGAGGCGCTGGCGCAGGCGGAAGCCCGTGGCGAAGCCAATGCCAGGCCAGTCAAGCCGGGCCCGGTTGAAAAGGATGCCGACACGAAGGCGCTGGAAAAGCTGCTTTCCGATGTTACCGGCATGAAGGTTGAAATCAATCATCGTGATCGCGGTGGAGAGGTCAAGATACGCTACAGTTCTCTTGAGCAGCTCGATGAGATTTGCCGCCGTCTCCAGAGTTGATTTACAAAACAATAGATGATGATGAAAGCTCGTTGCCATATTGGCGGCGAGCTTTTTTCGTTCATTTGAAAAAATACTTGAAGTTATTGATGGATCATTTCCTGTATCGCGAGTGGGAGTGCTCTATCCCTTTGTTTTTGCGCATTATCCAACGCAAACCGGCTCGCACTTTTGCTGGAAATGCTCTGTTATCGGCGCCCATTCCGCAGGGACTCGACGCTGATTGCCAGCAGGCACTGGCGAATGATGGGAATGGCAAGGCTCGCATTCTGGCGGCTTTCGAGAACGGCGCGCTGCAGGCGTTCCATGACGCGGGCAAGGCTGTCCCCGGTCCAGCGGCTGACGGCATTCTCGATCAGTTTCTTGCGGTTGAAGAAGATCGGCGGGCGGGCTGCAGCCACCACCACGGAAGCGCTTTTGCGCTCGGTGTCGGCAATATGGCGCAATGTCTGCACCTGCTGGAACTGGCGCATCGCCGTGTTGAGCAGCAGAAAGGGCGCCGTGCCGGATTTCACGACGCGATCGAAGGAAATTTCAAAACGTGGCAGGTCGCCAGCGAGAACCGCGTCGATCACCTCGTCGGTGGAAAGGCCCGCGACATCGCCCACCGCTTCGCGCACGTCATCGATATCGATGCGTTCCTTGCCGCGTGCATAAAGGCAGAGCTTTTCCAGTTCGCCGCGTGTGGCAAGACGATCACCGCCAAGGCTTGCGCGCAGAAGCTGGCGGCCGTCGAGCGTGATCTGCATTTTCCATTCGGCCAGAACATCATCGATGACGCCATCGATGCCGCGGCTGTCGTCGGAATAGCAGGGCAGCGCCATGCCCGCTGGCGCGTTTTCGACGGCGCTGCGCAAACCCGCACCCTTCTTCAGATCGCCCGCTTCCACCAGAACGAATGTTTCCTGCGGCGGCTCGGTCGCAAGCAGCTTGATCGCTTCGGCAAGCTTCTTCTGGCCGGCAGCATTCTTGATCCAGATCAGGCGCTGTCCGCCGAACATGGAGATGGTGCGGGCTTCGTCGGCGAGTTTCGCCGGATCGGCCTCGATTTCGTCGGCTTCCATGCGAATGACGGCAAACGGGTCATCCAGCGGCAATTTGCTGGCTTCGGCAAAACGGCGCGCACGTTCGCTCACCAGCCCCTTGTCCGGGCCATAAAGCAGCACGACCGGGAAAGAGCTCGTCGGTCTTGCCAGAAAACTATCGACTTCATTTGCTTTCTTCTGCGCCATGCAAACTCACTAGCGCAATTCGCCTTCAAACAAAACAGCCGCCGCTCAAACTGAACGACGGCCGGGAAACAAAGCTGTTTGCAAAACCTGAGTTTTTTTGAGCATGTCCTATTCGATCAGCAGCGCGTCATCGTCCAGCGTCTGGCCGCGCACCTTGCGGAACATGTCGATGAGGTCCTCGACGCCCAGCGTCTTGCGCTTGTCGCCGGTGACATCGAGCAGGATCTTGCCACCGTGCAGCATGATCGTCCGGTCGCCATAATCGAGCGCCTGACGCATGGAGTGCGTGACCATCAGCGCGGTCAGCTTGTTTTCGGCAATCAGCGTGCGGGTCAGTTCCATGACGAATTCGGCCATGCCGGGGTCAAGGGCCGCCGTGTGTTCGTCGAGCAGCAGAACCTCCGAGCCGGAAAGGGTCGCCATGATGAGCGAGAGGGCCTGACGCTGGCCGCCAGACAAGAGTTCCATGCGGTCATGCATGCGGTTTTCAAGCCCGAGATTGAGGCTTGCCACCCGCTCGCGGAACCAGGCGCGGCGTTTGGAATTGAGCGCGTGGGTGAGGCCGCGCGACTTGCCGCGCGAAGCTGCCAGCGCAAGATTTTCCTCGATCGTCAGCGTGCCGCAGCTTCCGGCCAGCGGATCCTGGAACACACGGGCCACCAGCCCGGCGCGGTCGGCGGTGGATTTGCGGGTCACGTCCTGCCCGGCGATGACGACCTTGCCGGCGGTGGGGATCACATCGCCCGCAAGAACGCCGAGCATGGTCGATTTGCCGGCACCGTTCGACCCGATGACGGTGACGAAGGAGCCCTTGTCCATGGTCAGGCTGATCTTGTTCAGGACCTGTTTTTCAAGCGGGGTGCCGCGACCGAAGACGACATCGAGATTGGAAAGTTCGATCATGCCGATGCTCCTCCGCGACGCAGGCGCGGCAATATCAGGGCGAAGGTGACGAGAAGGGCGGTCGCGATGTTGAGATCGGATGCCTGCAAGCCGAACGCCGATCCCTTGGAAAGCGCAAACTGGATGGCGATGCGATAGATGATCGAACCGAGCACGCAGCCAAGCAGGATGACCAGGATGAACCGGCTGCGCAGCAGCGTTTCACCGATGATGACCGCCGCAAGACCAACCACGATGGTGCCGGCCCCCGAGGTCACATCGGCAAAGCCGTTGGTCTGCGCGAAGAGCGCGCCGCCGAGCGCCACCAGAGCGTTGGAGAGCGCCATGCCGAGATAGATCTGCCGGTCGGTGCGCACACCTTGTGCGCGCGCCATTTTCGGATTGGCGCCGGTTGCGCGCATGGCAAGCCCCATGTCGCTTTCCAGAAAGCGCCAGACGATGAACACTGCGATGGCAACCAGCACGAACAGGAACAGCGGACGCACATAATATTCGGGGATGCCGTGGCCGAAGAACGGCGTCAGCATGGTGTCCTGGCTGATGAGGGAAATATTGGGTGCGCCCATGACGCGCAGATTGACCGAGAACAGCGCGATCATGGTCAGAATGGAGGCAAGAAGATTGAGAATCTTGAAGCGCACATTCAGCGTCGCGGTCACGAGCCCGGCGGCGGCACCGGCAATCATGGCGATGATCGCGGCGAGCCATGGATTCATGCCTCCAAGGATCAGCACGCCGGTTACGGCGGCGCCCAGCGGAAACGAACCGTCAACCGTCAGATCGGGGAAATCGAGGACACGGAACGCCAGATAGACGCCGATGGCTACAAATGCAAAGACGAGGCCCAATTCGACCGCACCCCAGAAGGCGATCTGACTCACAATGTCATTCCTTGTTTCTCGCCGTGACCAAACGAACGATTTCCGCTTCAGCGCGGCATCGATCATCGGCGTTGCGGAAACCGGAAATCCGGGTGTTCCGCTCGGCCAGCTTCAGTCACGACCGGTTTGTTCTGAGTTCGCTTCCGGTGTTCCTGCCACCTGAAACATTTCCCCGGTTTATGCTTGCAGCGAACCCGCATCCGACCGGGCGCAGCGCACTGCAAATTCCATTCACCGCATTGCTTGCGGTTTCTTGCTATATCGCTCTGGCGATACAACGCAAAACGCGGCAGCGCGCAAGCATTATCGCTGCAAGACCGCTAAAAAGCGCTATTCTGTGGGAGTGATACAACATCTGGCCAGGCTGATTTGGGTCACACTTCGGCGCGCGCTCGCCACAGCTCCCATGCGAAACGCGCCCGCACGCCGAGATCGAGGAAAGGCCGTGGCGGCAACCCGGTGGGGCTGCCAAGCTTGAGCATGTCGTCGATCAGCGGATTGTCGATATCGCAGGCCATGTCGGCGGCAAGAATGCCGCCAATCGTGCCCTTGGTGATGCCGACGCCGTTCTGGCAGAGCGATGTGTAGACATTCTTCGCAATCTGGCCGAAACCCGGCGCTCCATTGCGCGACAGGCAGATGAAGCCCGTCCATGTATGCTCCATATCGACATTGGGCAGCATGGGAAAACGCTCGTCGAAGAGGCGCTTGTGCTCACGCCTGACCGTTTCACGGCGCGCATCCGACTGGCGGAGCGACGGGCAGAAATGCACGTTCTGCCGCACCAGTATGCGCCGGTCCGAGGTGAGGCGCATGGTGATGCCGGAAAAGGAATTGGCGGGCGTCAGCCCCCATGGCGCGATTTCGCCAATGGCCTTGTATTCGTCGTCGGAAAGCTTGCGGCTCAGGCTGGCATGGGCGGCGAAGTTGAGGAGCTTTCGCCTGAAAAAGCCGAACTGCTCGCCAAAGCCATTGACCGTCAGGATCATGACAGGCGCCTGAATGCTGCCCTTTGCCGTCGTGATGTGGATGCGCTCGCCGTAATCGATCCTGGTGACCGCGGAATTTTCGTAAAGCGTGACATTGTCGGGCAGGCTGTCGGCGAGGCCGCGCACAAGGGCAGCCGGGTTCAGAAGCGACGTGCCATAGGTGAAGATCGCCGCCTTGAAATGGTTCGTGCCAAGCCTTTTGGCCAGTGCATCGCCTTCGAGCCAGTCGAAGGGTTCCTTGAGGCGTTCCAGTTCCCTGACGGTCGGCTCAAGAACCTCGCGCATGCCCTGATCGGAAACCGCTGCGTGAAATTTTCCATCCTGCCGCCAGTCGCAATCGATGCCATGCCGGTCGATCTGCTGTTTCAGATGATCGATGGCGGCGCGGGCGAGCGCACGATAGCTTTGCGACTTGGCCAGTTCCTCCATCGAGGAGCTGACATTGTGCGGCAGGTCGATGGCAAAGCCCGCAGCGCGGCCCGATGTGCCTTTCCCGACCTCCTGCGCATCGATCAATGCAATCCGGTCATTGGGACGGTTCCCGGCCAGCCGTCGCGCGGCCGCCACGCCCGCATAGCCCGCGCCGAGCACGATCCAGTCGGCCTTGATATCGCCTGCCAGCGCCGCCTTCGGCGTGCGGGTTGGCAATATCCTGCTCCAGCCATTGGTATTGTCGTCTGCGGGAAGAATGCGAATAGCGGGCATTTCGAAAACTCTGGTCAAATCCTGTCAAAGAAAAAGGCGGGGAGCGACCCCGCCTTTTTCCGTCATGCTGTGTGTCTAGTCGATCTTGCTGGTGGCGCGGTCGATCACGGCCTGCGGGAATTCGACGCCCATCTTCTTGGCGGCGCCAAGATTGATGACGAGATCGGTGCCCTTGGCGATGTCGACCGGAATGTCGCCCGGCTTTTCACCCTTGAGAACCTTCACCACGACGGCGCCGGTCTGCTTGCCGACATCGTAGTAGTTGAAGCCGAGCGCTGCCAGCGCGCCGCGCTTGACCGAATCCGTATCGGCGGTGAAGAGCGGCAGCTTGCTTTCCTCGGCGACGCCGACGGCGCTTTCCAGGGCCGAAACGATGGTGTTGTCGGTCGGCACATACATGGCATCGGCACGGCCGACGAGGGCACGGGCCGCGCCCTGGACTTCCGCCGACTTGGTGGCGGCCGATTCAACGATTTCGATGCCTTCGGCGGCAGCGGCTTCCTTCAGTGCCGCCAGCAGCGACACGGAATTGGTTTCACCGGAATTGTAGAGATAGCCGAGCTTCTTGATGTTCGGCATCACTTCCTTGATGAGCTTGATGTGCTCAGCCACGGGCGACATGTCGGACAGGCCGGTCACGTTGCCGCCGGGCTTCGCCATGTCCTTGACGAGCTGCGCGCCGACCGGATCGGAAACGGCGGTGAAGACGACAGGAATGTCGCGGGTGGCCGAAACGACGGCCTGCGCCGACGGCGTGGAGATCGGGACGATCACGTCCGGAGCTTCGCCGACGAACTGACGGGCGATCTGCGCTGCGGTCGCCGGGTTGCCCTGTGCGGACTGATAGACGAATTTGAGATTTTCGCCTTCCTTGAAGCCGGCTTCTGCCAGCGCGTCCTTCACGCCGTCGCGGGCGGCGTCGAGGGCGGGATGCTCCACGATGGCGGTCACGGTGACGGTGACGTCTTTGGCCTGTGCCGAGGTGGCGAGGGCCGTTGCGGCCAGCAAGCCCAGAAGCATAGCCTGAAATTTGGAACGCATGAAAATCTCCCCTGTTTTGGTGCGTTGCTTATCGGCAAACACCTTTTCTCCAATAACCTCAGATTGAAGGTTTATCCGCCTGTTTCGAGGCTTAATAGCGTCCGGATGCACTGTCAATGTACCGGACAAGGCGTGGGTATCGGGCAACTCATGGCGCGCGATAAAAAGCGGACGGAACAGAGGGTGCAAATACTGAACAGTGTGTTCCTTTCCGCGCCCTTCCATTCGTGGCGCGCGCCGCCATATTGGGCAGGAACAATCCTCTCGCCCGAATTCAGGGAACATCATCATGAAGAAGATCGGCTTTCTTTCCTTCGGCCACTGGTCGCCGTCTCCCCAGTCGGGAACCCGCTCGGCCAGCGACGCGCTTCTCCAATCCATCGATCTGGCGGTCGCCGCAGAGGAGCTGGGCGCGGATGGCGCCTATTTCCGCGTGCACCATTTCGCGCGCCAGCTTGCATCGCCCTTTCCGCTGCTCGCAGCCATTGGCGCGAAGACCAGCAGGATCGAGATCGGCACCGCCGTCATCGACATGCGGTATGAAAACCCGTTCTATATGGTCGAGGATGCCGGTGCCGCCGACCTGATTTCCAAGGGGCGGCTGCAACTCGGCATCAGCCGCGGCTCGCCGGAACAGGTGATCGATGGCTGGCGTTATTTCGGCTATGCGCCGGAAGAGGGCAAGAGCGATGCCGATATGGGTCGCCAGCATGGCGAGGTGTTCTTCGAAGCGCTGAAGGGGCAGGGCTTTGCACAGCCGAACCCGCGTCCGATGTTTCCGAACCCTCCCGGCCTGCTGCGGATCGAGCCGCATTCGGAAGGTCTTCGGGACCGTATCTGGTGGGGTGCGGCTTCGGATGCCACGGCTGTGTGGGCCGCAAAGCTCGGCATGAATCTGCAAAGCTCGACCTTGAAGAAGGACGAGTCAGGCGAGCCGCTGCACATCCAGCAGGCCAGGCAGATTCGTGCCTATCGCGAGGCCTGGAAGGAAGCCGGACATACGCGCACGCCGCGTGTTTCGGTGAGCCGCAGCATCTTCGCGCTGGTCGATGATCGCGACCGGGCCTATTTCGGCAATGGCGGCAAGGAGCAGGATTCCATCGGCTATATCGAGGAAGACCTGCGGGCCGTCTTCGGGCGGTCCTATGCTGCCGAGCCTGACCGGCTGATCGAGGAGCTGGCCAAAGACGAGGCGATTGCCGAGGCCGATACGCTGCTTCTGACCGTGCCGAACCAGCTTGGCGTCGAGTACAATGCCCATGTGATCGAAGCGATCCTCAAGCATGTTGCACCGGGGCTTGGCTGGCGGTGATTTGACGGGACAGGCGGCAACAGCCGCCTGTCTTTACGATATGCCATGAACGGCCAGAAGCTTTTTCATGCGGTGGATGGCAAGCTCCGGCTGGTCGAGCACATCGGCCTTGTCGGCAAGGCGGAATATGTCGGCATAATGCAGGATGCCGCGTGCCGACTGCATTCCGGCAGGCATGGTGAAATGGCTCTGGTGGCCGTTCAGCCAGGCGAGGAACACGACACCCGCCTTGTAATATTGCGTCGGTGCTTCAAAAATTCTTCGCGATAGCGGCACGGTCGGCTCGATGATCGCGCGGAAGCGGGCATTGTCGCCTGCGGCGAGCGCTGCAAGCGCGTTGGATGCCTGTGGGGCGACCGCATCGAAAATGCCGAGCAGGGCATGGCTGTGCCTGTTTCCGTCACCTTCGATCAGCGGCGCATAATTGAAATCATCGCCGGTGAAACACAGCACGCCTTTCGGCAGGCGGTTGCGCAAGGCGATTTCGTAGCGCTCCTCCAGCAGCGAAATCTTGATGCCTTCCACCTTGTCGCGATTGGCCTCGATGATGCCGATGACGGTATCCAGCGCTTCATCGAAATTTTTTGAACCCCAATAGCCTTTGAGCTGTGGATCGAACATGTCGCCCAGCCAGTGCAGCACGACCTTTTCGCGAGCCTGCGCCAGAATATGCCCATAGACCCTGGCATAATCGTCGGGCGATCTGGCGATGCGGGCCAGCGCCCGGCTTGCCATCAGGATGAAACGCCCGCCGTGCTTCTCGATGAAGCCTGCCTGTGTCTCATAAGCCCTGATAACGTCATCAAGGCTTTTTGTTTCCGCCGGATCAAGGTGGTCGGTGCCAGCACCAGAGGCAAGATCGGCACCCGCTACGCTTTTCGCTTCTGCCAAAGAGCGGCGGATCAGTTCCTGCGCGCCAGCCCAGTTCAGGCCCATGCCGCGCTGTGAGGTGTCCATTGCTTCGGCGATTTTGAAGCCGAGGCTCCACAGGTGATGGCGGAAAGCCATGGTCGCGTCCCAGTCGATGGCCGGGTCGTTCCACGGGCGGGCATCTTTCAGCGGATCGGAAACCACATGCGCTGCCGCATAGGCGATGCGGTTGAACTGCGGCGGGCTTGCCGGGCGCGGGGTTGGCTTGCCGCTCAGCGTGTAGGAAACACGGCTCCCGTTGCCATCCGGCAAGATCAGTTGCTGGTCGTTCATGCCCATGATCGCTCCTCCGCTTGTCAGCCGATTTTTAGTTTAGAACGTTCCAAATGGCAATCCCGTCGAAAATTGCGGCAGAAATGTGATTTTACGGGGTTTGCACCTAAAATACGTGTTTCAGCAGAAAATTGGCACTAGAAACCAACGCAAATTGTGGCGAACACATGGCAAATGACGGTTTTCCGCTCTGCTCTTGACAGTATTGGAACGTTCCAATTAAATGAGCCGCATAAACCGGAGCAAGTCATGAGCAAGAGCAGCGTCACCGTTATCGATATTGCACGCGAGGCTGGCGTGTCGAAATCGACCGTGTCGCTGGTGCTGCGTGACAGTCCGCTGGTTCATGCTGACACCCGGGTCAAGGTGCAGGAGGCGATCGAGAAACTGGGTTATGTCTATAACCGTTCCGCCGCCAATCTGCGCCAGTCGAATTCGAGGATCGTCGGTCTTGTGGTCAATGATCTGACCAACAGTTTCTTTGCCGAACTGGCCGTTGGCGTGGATCGCGTCATGCAGTCGGCTGGCTATGTGCAGTTTCTGGCCAATACGGCGGAAAGCATCGATCGGCAGCGCGAGGTGATTGCCTCGATGCGCGAACATGGCATTGCCGGGCTGATTGTTTCGCCAGCGCGCGGGACCGAGGCGAACGATCTGAAACCATTGGCGAAAAGCGGCCTGCCGGTTGTGCAGATGGTGCGCGATGTGCCGGGATCGGGTGTTTCTTCCATCGTGTCGGACAATCGCGGCGGCGTGGCAAAGGCGGTCGAGCATCTGGTGTCGCTCAGGCATCGCGCCATCGCTTTCATGGGCGGTTATGCCGATACGGCGGTGTTTGCGGAGCGTGTCGCGGGTTATCGCGCCGGGCTGGAGCAGGCCGGAATTGCCTTTGATGATGCGCTGGTCTTTGCAAGCGCTCCGTCCCGCGCCGGCGGCGTTGAGGTGGTGGAACAGATGCTGCGGCATGGCATGAAGCCCACGGCGGCGGTGTGCTTTAATGATGCGGTGGCTTTCGGCGTCTGCGACGGGCTGCGGGCCGCCAATCTTGAGCCGGGCCGGGATTTTGGCGTGGTTGGTTTTGACGATGTGATCGAAGCCAAAACCGCTGTTCCGGCGCTGACGACTGTGGCTGTTGATCCGCAAGGCTTGGGAGAACGTGCGGCGCAGCTTTTGCTGAAACAGATCAATTCGGAACGGGTGGAGGCGGAGGCGCAGCGCCTGTCGGTGCGCCTTGCGGTGCGGGCAAGTTGCGGTGCGCCATTGCGGAAACAGGAGGAGAAACTCGAATGGCAAAGTGGGGCCTTATAGGCGCAAGCACGATTGCGAAGGAATGGGTGATCGGAGCCATTCGCGCCACCGGTGGCGAGGTCGTTTCTGTTTACAGCACCAATGCCGGGCGCGGTGAAACTTATGCCCGCGAAAACGGCATATCCCGCTCCGTGACCAGCCTTGAAGCGCTTTTGTCCGACCCTGAAATCGATGCCGTCTATATCTCCACCACCAATGAACTGCACCGCGATCAGGCGATTGCCGCGGCACAAGCGGGCAAGCATATACTTTGCGAAAAGCCACTGGCGCTGACGATTGATGACGCGCACCAGATGCTGAAAGCCGTGCGCGAGGCGGGTGTCGTGGCCGGCACCAACCATCATTTGCGCAATGGCGCAAGCCACCGCGCCATGCGTGATGCCATTGCTGCGGGCAAGATCGGCAAGGTGCTGGGTGCGCGGGTTTTCCATGCGGTCTATCTGCCGCCGCACTTGCAAGGCTGGCGCATCGAGCGGCCCGATGCGGGCGGCGGCGTGATCCTCGATATTACCGTGCATGATGCCGATACGCTGCGCTTCGTGCTGGGTGAAAACCCGGTCGAAGCGGTGGCTTTCAGCCAGCAGGGAGGCCTAAGCGGTCACGGGCTGGAAGACGGCGTGATGGGTGTGCTGCGCTTTCCTTCCGGCGCGATTGCCCAGTTCCACGATGCCTTCACCACCAAATATGCCGAAACCGGCTTCGAGGTGCATGGCAGCGAAGGCTCGCTCATTGCGCGCAATGTCATGACGCAAAAGCCGGTTGGGAGCGTCATCCTGCGCGATCACAACGGCGAGCATGAACTGCCGCTCGACCAGAAAAATCTCTACGAAACCGCCTTGCATTCTTTCCACAATGCCATTGCGGGCAGGGGCCAGCCATCGGCCACTTTGGAGGACGGCATCTGGTCGCTGGCGACCGGGCTTGCCGTCATGCAAGCCGTAAAGACCGGCAAGGCCACCGCCGTTCATTCAGGACTTTGAGAATTATGAGCAAGCATATTTCATTTCCAGAAGCCGCTTCCCTTATTCCCGACAATGCCATCGTTTCGGTTTCTTCATCGAGCGGGCTCGGCTGTCCGGATATGATGCTGAAAGCCATTGGCGAACGGTTTGACGAAACCGGCCATCCCCAAAACATCACCACGCTGCACCCGATTGCGGCGGGCGATATGAGCGGCATCAAGGGTGTCGATTACATCGCCAAGAAGGGGCTTTTGAAAAAGATCATCGGCGGGTCCTATCCGTCCGGGCCGTCAAGCGCAGAGCCGCCGCTGATCTGGCAGATGATCACCAATAACGAGATTCCGGCCTATAATATCCCGTCCGGCATTCTGTTCGACATGCACCGTGAGGCTGCTGCCAGGCGCCCCGGCGTGCTGACCAAGGTGGGGCTTGATACCTTTGTCGATCCCAAGCGTCAGGGGTCGGCGATGAACGACAAGGCGCGAGAGGAACCGGTCGTCAAGCATGTCAGCTTTGAGGGCGAGGACTGGCTCTATTTCCCCAATATCGTGCCGCATGTCGCGATCATCCGCGCCACCACCGCGGATGAACGCGGCAACCTTACCTATGAACATGAGGGCGCCTATCTGGGCGGTCTGGATCAGGCGCTGGCGGCGCGCAACAATGGCGGCATTGTCATTGCGCAGGTCAAGCGCATCGCCAAGGAAGGCACGCTGAAGCCGCATGATGTGCGGGTGCCGGGCGTTCTGGTCGATTATATCGTGGTTGACCCCGATCAGAAGCAAACGACGCAGACGCTTTATGATCCGGCGATTTCCGGCGAGATTTTCCGCCCGCTCGATACGTTCCGTCTGCCCGAATTCAATATCCAGAAGGCGATTGCGCGGCGTGTCGCGCAGGAATTGCAGGCGGGCAGCGCGGTCAATCTCGGCTTCGGCATTTCCGCCAATGTGCCGCGCATTCTGCTGGAAGAGGGCCTGCATGGTGCCGTGACATGGGTGATAGAGCAGGGGGCGGTCGGCGGGGTGCCGCTTCTGGATTTTGCCTTTGGCTGCGCCTCCAATGCCGATGCCTATATGCCGTCGCCCTATCAGTTCACCTATTTTCAGGGCGCGGGCTTTGATGCCTCGCTTCTGTCCTTCCTTGAGATCGGGCGTGACGGCTCGGTCAATGTGTCGAAGCTGTCATTCCGTCCGCATGTGACGGCGGGTGCGGGCGGCTTTGTTGATATTACATCAAGGGCAAAGAAGGTCGTCTTTTCCGGCATGTTCAACGCCGGTGCGAAATTGTCGGTCATGGACGGAAAACTGGTGATCGAGAAGGAAGGCAAGCTCAAAAAGCTGGTTAATGCGGTCGAGCATGTCACCTTCTCCGGCCCGCGTGGCGTCGCGCAGGGACAGGACATTACCTATGTTACCGAACGGGCGGTGATGAAGCTTGCGCCGGAAGGCATTGTGCTGACCGAAATCGCGCCGGGTGTGGATTTGCAGGCGCATGTTCTGGATCAGGCCGAGTTTCCGCTGATTGTCTCGGACAAGCTCAAGACCATGGATGAGGCACTGTTCCGCGAAGAACCAATCGGGCTGGAATTGCCGCAAATGCCTGCGCGAAAGCTGGAGGCATAAATGGCTCAACGGATAGAAATCTCGGTCGAAAACCACATCGCCGTCATGACGATCAAGCGGCCTGAAAAGCTCAATGCCTTTGATATTGAATTGTTGCAGGAATTGTCTGCCGCCTGTGACCGGATGGAGGCTGACAGCAGCGTCCGGGTTGCGATCCTGACCGGCGAGGGTAAGGCCTTTTCCGCGGGCGGCGACATCAAGGCCTGGGGCGGCATGGAACCGCAGGAGTTCGGCCATGCATGGGTGCGCTATGGTCATCGCGTGTTCGAGCGGTTGGCGACTTTGCGTATGCCGCTGATCGCGGCGATGAACGGTCATGCGCTTGGCGGTGGGCTGGAACTGGCAGGTGCTGCCGATATTCGCATTGTTGAAAAGCAGGCCAAGATTGGCCTGCCGGAAACTTCGCTTGGCATGGTGCCCGGCTGGTCGGGCACGCAGCGCCTTGTGCGTCGTTTTGGGGCGCAGATCGTGCGTCGCATGGTGCTGGGCGGCGAAATGTTCACAGCCACAGAAGCGCTTTCTCATGGGCTTGTCGATGCCGTTGTGGAAACGGGCGCGGCCTTGCAGGCAGCATTGGATTATGCGGCGCGGGTGGCCAAACGCGGGCCCGCAGCGCTCGAAATTTCCAAACTGATGCTGTCCGTCGCCAATGGCGAGGACAATGGCACGGCGGTTGAGGCGCTGGGTTCCATCCTCGTCGCCAAGACCGGCGATCTGAAGGAAGGCGTGCGCTCCTTTGCCGAAAAGCGCGAAGCGAATTTTGAAGGGAAATGGTAATGAGCATGATCGTAAAGCCGCAGCCGTTGACCGGGCTGGAAGTCCGCGAATTCTCCATGCTGATCGATGGCAAATGGGTGCAAAGTGAGAGCGGCCAGACGATTGACCGCGTGGCCCCCGGCCATGGCGTTACCGTCAGCCGTTATCCGGCGGGAAACAAGGCCGATGTGGAACGCGCCGTGGCGGCTGCGCGCAAGGCGTTTGACGATGGGCGCTGGTCTTCCAAAACTGCCTCGCAGCGCTCGCTGGTGCTGCTGAACGCTGCCGATCTGATCGAGGCGCGGGCGGAAGAACTTGCCTATCTCGATGCGATTGAAGCCGGCAAACCAATTTCGCAGGTGCGCGGCGAGATTGCCGGTTCTGTTGACATTTGGCGCTATGCCGCCGCACTCGCGCGTGATCTGCATGGCGAAAGCTACAACACGCTGGGCGATGGCACCCTGGGCGTCGTGCTGCGCGAGGCGATCGGCGTCGTTTCCATCATCACACCGTGGAATTTCCCGTTCCTGATCGTCGGCCAAAAGCTGCCTTTCGCGCTTGCTGCGGGCTGCACGGCGGTGGTGAAGCCTTCGGAGTTGACTTCAGGTTCGACGCTGGTGCTGGGCGAAATTCTGGCCGAAGCGGGGGTTCCCGACGGCGTGGTCAACATTATCACCGGAACGGGTGCCGATGTCGGCCAGCATATGAGCACACACCAGCAAGTCGATATGGTGTCGTTCACCGGCTCCACGGGCGTGGGCAAGCTGACCATGGCCAATGCCGCGCAAACGCTGAAAAAAGTGTCGCTGGAGCTTGGCGGCAAGAACCCGCAAATCCTGTTCCCGGATGCGGATATGGATGCCTTCATCGATGCGGCTGTGTTCGGCGCATGGTTCAATGCGGGCGAATGCTGCAATGCCGGGTCGCGGCTGATCGTGCATCGCTCGATTGTCGATGAGATTGTCGAGCGGGTGGCCGATCTGTCGAAAAAGGTGATCGTTGGCGATCCGCTCGATGTCAGCACGCAGGTTGGCGCGATCATCACGCCGCAACATCTCGCCAAGGTCGGCGCCTATGTCGATCAGGCCAGAAAGGCGGGTGCCGCAATCGCCCATGGCGGCGATGTTCTGGATCTGGGCCTTGGCCAATATATGGGGCCGACCATCATTGCAGGCGTGAAGGCGGATATGGCCGTGGCGCGTGAGGAAGTGTTCGGGCCGGTTCTGTCGGTGTTTTCCTTCGATACGGTGGATGAGGCGATCTCCATTGCCAATGCGGTTGATTACGGGCTTTCCGCAGGTGTTTGGAGCCGTGATTTCGATACCTGCATGAGCATTGGCCGCAAGGTGCGGGCCGGTACGGTCTGGATGAACACCTTCATGGACGGCACGCCGGAGCTGCCTTTCGGCGGTTATCGCCAGTCGGGTCTGGGCCGCGAGCTGGGGCGTCATGCGGTGGAGGATTATACCGAAACCAAGACGCTCAACATGCATATCGGCGCGCGGACGGGCTGGTGGATGCCGCAAGCAAAGTAGGGAGTGACGGCTTTGGGAGGACAGCCGGATATCGTCATCATCGGATCGGGTATCGGCGGTGCAACCATGGCCGCCGGACTTGCTGCGTCAGGTGCCGACATTCTCATTCTGGAAGCGGGGGAGCGCTTGCCGGACAGGCCGGAAAACCGCGATCCACGCGCCATTTTCCAGCGCGGTTTCTTTCGTCCGCAAGAGTTCTGGTATGAGACCAATGGTGCGCCGTTCAATCCCGGCAATTATTACAATGTCGGCGGCAATTCCAAATTCTTCGGCGCGGTGCTGATCCGCTATCGGCGCGAGGATTTTGAGGAACTTGCGCATCTGGAAGGCGTGTCTCCGGCATGGCCCTTTGCCTATGACGTGCTGGAACCATGGTATTGCAGGGCGGAAGAACTGTTCCAGGTGCGCGGTGAACTGGGCGACGACCCGACCGAGCCGCATCATTCAAAGGTTTATCCCTATCCGGCTGTCCGCGATGAACGCCCGATTGCCGATGTGCGGGCGCGGCTGAAGAAGGCGGGCCTGCATCCGGCGTCACTGCCGCTTGGCGTCGATATTGAGCGTTGGCTTGCCAAGGCAAAAACGCCGTGGGATGCGCATCCCAATTGCGATGATGGCAAGATGGATGCGGAAAGCTGTCCCCTTGCGCAGGCGCTCCAATATCCGAATGTCCGGCTGGAAACCTCGGCGCGGGTAACGCGGCTGGAAGCGGGGCCGGATGGCAAGGCAATCACCGCCGTTCATTATGTGAAGAATGGCGAGGCGCTGGTGCTGCGGCCGAAGCTGGTCATTCTTTCAGCGGGTGCGGTGCAGTCGGCGGCAATCCTGCTGCGTTCGGGGCTGGCGAACAGTTCCGATCAGGTTGGCCGCAATTTCATGAACCATAATTCCAGCGCCGTGATCGCTTTCGATCCGCGCTATCGCAATGACAGCGTCTATCAGAAGACATTCGGCTTCAATGATTACTATCTGTCGGATGGAGCGGGCGGGCCACCGCTCGGCAATGTGCAATTGCTGGGCCGTGTATCGGGCGCGATCCTGAAATCCAACATGCGCCATGTGCCGGAATGGCTTTTGCACCGCATTGCCGGGCATACGATCGATTTTTACGCGATGAGCGAAGACCTGCCCTCGCCGGAAAGCCGCGTGAGCGTGGATGGCGACCGCATCGTCCTGCATTGGGTGCGCAGCAACTGGAAAGCGCATCTGATGCTGGTTGATAAGCTCAAATCAGCTCTCAGGCAGGCAGGTTTCCCGGTGGTGCTGTCGCGGGCCTTCGACCGGCGCACGCCGTCGCATCAATGCGGCACGGTGCGCATCGGCAATGATCCGGCGGCAGCGCCGCTTGATCCTTGGTGCCGCGCCTACGACCACCCCAATCTCCATGTGGTCGATGCGTCCTTCCTGCCAACCTCGGCGGCGGTCAATCCGGCGCTGACCATCGCCGCGCAGGCCTTGCGCGTCGCAGACCATTTGAACCGGGAGGTGCTGGCATGAACCGTCAAAGACCTGTTGCGCTGATTACTGGCGGGCGGCGCGGGATCGGGCTTGGCATCGCCCGCACGCTCGCCGCCAAGGGTTTCGACCTGGCGATTACCGATCGCGAGCGTGACGATGCCGTCATTCATGAATTGCGGGCGCTGGGCGGAAAGGTGGCCTTCCTTGAAAGCGATCTTGCAGCAGTGGGAACCCATGAGGCGACCGTTGCCGCGGTGATGAAGGAATTTGGCGGCATTGATTGTCTGGTCAACAATGCTGGCATGGGTTCGGTCGAGCGCGGCGATTTTCTGGGACTGAAGCCTGAAAATTTTGACGCGATCATGGATGTGAACCTGCGCGGCACGATGTTTTTCACGCAGGCAGTCGTGAAAGCCATGCTGGCGGCAAATGAGGTGCAGTTTCCGCGCAGCATCATAACCATCAGCTCGGTTTCGTCCGTGATGACGTCGCCGGAACGGCTTGATTACTGCATCAGCAAGGCCGGGCTGACTGCCTTCGTGCAGGGGCTGGCGCTGCGGCTTGCCGAAGCGCGGATCGGCGTGTTCGAGGTGCGCCCCGGCATTATCCGCACCGATATGACGGCAAAGGTCGCAGAGCGTTATGACGGGCTGATCGAAGGTGGGTTAGTGCCGATGAAGCGCTGGGGCGAGGCGGGCGATGTCGGCGCGATTGTTGCCGGGCTTGCCGGTGGCGATTTCATCTTTGCGACGGGTTCGGCAATCAATGTCGATGGCGGCCTGTCGATTGCAAAACTGTAGGGGTAGGGCGATGGAATACGATTATATCATCGTGGGTGGCGGGCCTGCCGGTTGCGTTCTCGCCAATCGCTTGAGCGAAGATGCGTCCGTAAAAGTGCTGCTGCTGGAAGCTGGCGGAAGCGACTGGAATCCGCTGTTTCACATGCCCGCCGGTTTTGCCAAAATGACCAAGGGCGTTGCCAGCTGGGGTTTTGAAACCGTTCCGCAAAAGCACCTGAAGAACCGCGTTCTGCGCTATACGCAGGCGAAAGTCATCGGCGGCGGCTCCTCGATCAATGCGCAGATTTATACGCGCGGCAATGCCGCCGATTATGATCTGTGGGCGGGCGAGGATGGCTGCACCGGCTGGGATTATCGCCATGTGCTGCCCTATTTCAAACGGGCCGAAGACAATCAGCGTTTCAACGACGATTATCATTCCTATGGCGGGCCGCTTGGTGTTTCGATGCCTTCCGCGCCGCTGCCGATCTGCGATGCCTATATACGCGCAGGGCAGGAACTTGGCATTCCCTATAATCCGGATTTCAACGGGCGCGAGCAGGCGGGCGTCGGTTTTTATCAACTCACACAACGCGACCGCCGCCGCTCTTCGGCCTCGCTTGCCTATCTCGCGCCGATCAGGGATCGCAAGAATCTTACCGTGCGCATGAATGCGCAGGTAGCCAATATCGAGCTGGAAAAGACACTGGTCACCGGCGTCACGCTGATGAGCGGAGAAACCTTGCGGGCAGGCCGTGAGGTGATCGTTGCGTCCGGCGCGATCGGCTCACCGAAACTCCTGCTGCAATCGGGCATTGGCCCTGCCGATCATCTGAAAAAGGTGGGCGTTGGCGTGAAGCACGATCTGCCCGGCGTCGGCGAAAACATGCAGGATCACCTCGACCTGTTTGTCATTGCCGAATGCACCGGCGATCATACCTATGACGGCGTGGCGAAACTGCACCGCACGCTTGGCGCGGGCCTGCAATATATATTGCTGCGCTCCGGCCCGGTGGCGTCGAGCCTGTTTGAAACCGGCGGCTTCTGGTATGCGGACCCGGATGCGCGCTCACCGGATATACAGTTTCATCTGGGGCTTGGTTCGGGCATCGAAGCCGGCGTCGAAAAGCTCAAGAATGCCGGCGTGACGCTCAATTCCGCCTATCTGCATCCGCGCTCGCGCGGGACGGTGCGGCTTGCTTCCAGCGATCCGGCTGCGGCGCCACTGATCGATCCCAATTACTGGAGCGACCCGCATGATCGCAAAATGTCGCTTGAGGGCCTGAAGATCGCCCGCGAAATCATGCAGCAGGACGCATTGAAACCCTATGTCATGGCCGAGCGCCTGCCGGGGCCGAAGGTCGTCAGCGATGACGACCTGTTCGATTATGCCTGCGCCAATGCCAAGACCGATCATCATCCGGTCGGCACCTGCAAGATGGGAACCGACGCGATGGCGGTTGTCGATCTCGATCTGAAAGTGCGGGGCCTGCAGGGCTTGCGGGTGTGCGACAGCTCGATCATGCCGCGCGTTCCTTCCTGCAACACCAATGCGCCGACCATCATGATCGGCGAAAAGGGCGCAGACATCATTCGCGGCCTCGACCCGCTGCCGCCGGTCGTCTTTTCATGGGAGCGCAACGCACGCAAAGTGATCGGACGCTAGACCGAAGGTCCTAAAGCGGAATCGCCGTCCCGCTCCGGGTTTTTGACTGTTTTTCGCCGCAGGCGGTTCCCGCTTTGCGGAACCGTGCTCTAATCGTTTTCGACCGGCTCGAAGCGCAGATAGCCGACCACGCCCGAGCCTTTCCGGTTCGGGTTATCGGATGGGTGGTTGACGCCATCACTCACCGCGACGGCCGCGAAATCGAATGGCGACACGCCTTCCAGACAGGCCGCGTTCACGCCGTACTGGCGCGGATTGGAGCGGCGCTGGTGGAAGGTGTAGATGCCGCATTTCGAGCAGAAATAGTGTTTCGCCACGCGGGTATTGAACTGGTAGAGCGTCAGCGCATCCTCGCCTTCGAGAATTTCCAGCCCGTCCAGATCGGCGGAAACGGCGACGGCCCCGCGCATCCGGCAATAGGAGCAGGTGCAGCGCCGCGCGGAATGCAGGCCGTTGGATAATCTGACGCGAAAACGCACGGTGCCGCAGTGGCACGCGCCATTGGCTTCCTTGATATCGGGATTCATTTTCTCACCTCGCATTTGCACGAAAGCTATTTTGTTTTTTGCTGGTTTACCACTGCCGAAAACCGATTAAATTCGGTGCGGGAAATATATCCGGGAGGGAGTTGGCCATGGGTGAATTCGCAGTCGTGACGGGAGGCAGCACCGGCATCGGGAGGCATCTCGTCTCCGCCTTTGCGGAAGCGGGCTACACGGTGGCGTTCAGCTACAGGCACGACGACGAAGCTGCGCAATCGCTCGTGGAAGCCATTGAGGAGGCTGGCGGTCAGGCGCTGGGGCTCGGCTGCGATGTCGGACGGCGCGTCGAGGTTGAAAGCTTTTTCGACGAGGTTTGCGACTGGTTCGGCGATGCGCCGGACGTGCTGGTCAACAATGCAGGCATCCAGACCTGGGCGCCCTTGCTGGAACTTTCCGAAGAGGGCTGGGACGATGTCATCCGCACCAATCTGAAAGGCTGTTTCCTCAATACGCAGGCCGCTGCCAAGCGCATGGTGGAGGCGGACAAGGACGGCGCCATCGTCAATATCGGCTCCGGCTGCAACAAGCTCGCTTTTCCCAGGCTCGTTTCCTACACGGCATCGAAGGGCGGGATAGAGCAGTTCACCAAGGCTTCGGCGGTGGAACTCGGGCCGCACGGTATCCGGGTGAATTGCGTTGCGCCGGGTGCGATCCTCAATGAGCGGACGGCGGAAGAGCAGCCCGACTATGCGGGCACCTGGGCGCGCATCACGCCGCTGCGAAGGGTGGGAACGCCGGAGGATGTTTCCGGCCCTGTCCTGTTCCTTGCGTCCGACGCGGCACGTTTTGTGACAGGCCAGACCATCTGGGTCGATGGCGGGGTCTTTTCGCAGGCCAACTGGCCGTATGAGGGATAGCGCGGTTTTGGTTCCAGTCTGCAACGGGCGCATTTTGCGCTCAGACGAAGAGGAAAAACCACCAGACCGGCGAAGATAAAAGCAGCGCCACAATTATCCAGACTATTCGCCATGCCGTGCGTTCAGTGCCCAAAAAGCCTGTCGCAACAATAGCTGCTGCACTCAGCACCGTTAGGGGCCAATAGATCGACAGCAAGGCAATTACGACTTGCCACCAATTCAATGAAAGCATGGTGTTTCCTGGATTGTCCGTTTTGGAACGGCGAGGTTGGCGGCTTTCTCCGGAAAACCGGCAGTCTTCACAAAGCCGATTTCGGTGGTGATCCCGACAGGAATCGAACCTGTGACCTACAGATTAGGAATCTGTCGCTCTATCCTACTGAGCTACGGGACCAACCGATGCGCATTCGCCGGTGATTCCGGCATCGTGAACGCTTTCAGACACATACTGTTTTTCAAGTCGGTCGCCAACCCCGCAAAAAGCGGGGCAGGCGGATTTATTCAGTTTCAGGCGGCAAGCGCCGTTTCCACCAATGATGCGAAATAGCTGACGCCATAGGGAATGGCGTCGTCGTTGAAGTCATAGGCCGGGTGGTGAAGGCCGGGCGTGTCGCCATTGCCGAGGAAGATATAGGCGCCGGGGCGCGCTTCCAGCATGTAGGAAAAATCTTCCGCCGCCATCATCGGCTCGACATTCTCGTTAACCTTGCCTTCGCCTGCAACCGAGCCTGCGACACGGGCGGCAAACTCCGTCTGCGCATCGTGGTTGAAGGTGACCGGATAATTGTTCTTGTAGCGCACGGTGATTTCAGCACCAGTGGCTGCTGCGATACCGGCGGCGGCTTCGCGGATGCGACGTTCGGCAAAGGCGCGGGTTTCCTTCTTGAGCGTGCGCACCGTGCCCGAAAGTGTCGCCTTTTCCGGGATCACATTATAAGCCTCGCCCGCGATGAACTTCGTCACCGAGATCACAAGCGAATCGAGCGGATCGGTATTGCGCGACACGATGCCCTGCAAGGCGATCATGAGCTGCGAACCGGCCAGGATCGGGTCGATGGTGCGGTGCGGCTGTGCCGCATGGCCGCCGCGCCCGCTGATGAAGAGATCGAATTCATCAGTCGCCGCCATGATCGGGCCTTTTCGCATCGCGAATTGTCCGACCGGCAGGCCCGGCATGTTGTGGACGCCATAGACTTCGGAAATGCTGAAACGGTCCATCACGCCGTCCTCGACCATGGCAAGGCCACCGGCGCCGCCTTCTTCGGCAGGCTGGAACAGAAGGGCCACCGAGCCGCGGAAATTGCGGGTCTCCGCCAGATACTGCGCCGCGCCCAGCAGCATGGAGGTGTGTCCGTCATGGCCGCAGGAATGCGCCTTGCCCGGATTTTGCGAGGCCCATTCCACGCCGCTCGTTTCAGTTATGGGCAGCGCATCCATGTCGGCGCGCAGGCCGATGGCCGGGCCGTCGCCGTGCCGTCCCCTGATGATGCCGACCACGCCGGTGCGGCCGACGCCGGTTTCCACATGATCGCAACCGAAGGATGTGAGCTTTTCGGCGACAAATTTTGCGGTTTCGTGCACGTCATAGAGAAGTTCGGGATTCTGGTGCAGTTTTCGCCGCCATGCGGCAATTTCCGCTTGCGATTCAACGGCACGATTCAGCACTGGCATTTTTGGATGACTCCCCGGATTGGGCCGGAATGGACATGATTTGATCCTGCAAGGATATGACGTTTCGGTGAAAGCGGGCAATCCCTGTTTGCCTTTTCATCGCCACATGGCATAGATAAAGAAATCGTTAATCTCCCATTATGGCGCAATTCGAATCCGCAGAAGTCGCAAGCCGTTTCGATTGGAACTACGGAATGATGTCGAAATCACTGAAAATCTGGTTTGCAGCTGCGGGCCTTTCCGCTGTCGCACTGGCGTCTGCTGCGGCTAATCCCTCGATTGCAGTGGATGTGGCAACCGGCAAGGTCTATGCACAGCAGGATGCCTTCCAGCGCTGGTATCCCGCATCCCTGACCAAGATGATGACGGCCTATGTGGCATTCCGCGCGCTTCAGTCGGGGCAGATGACGCTCGAGTCGCCGGTGCGCATGACGGTCAATGCCGCCAAGGAGCCGCCGAGCAAGATGGGCTACAAGCCGGGATCGGTCATGACGCTCGATTCGGCGCTGAAGATCATGCTGGTGAAGTCGGCCAATGACGTTGCGGTCGCGGTTGCCGAAGCCGTGGGCGGAACCGAATCCGCCTTCGTGCAGCGCATGAATGCGGAAGCGCAGCGCATCGGCATGGTCGGTTCGCATTTCGCCAATCCGAACGGGCTGCACGATCCTCAGAATTACACGACGGCGCGCGATCTGGCGGTTCTGGCCGTACAGCTTCGCCGTGAATTTCCGCAATATGCGCATTATTTCGCGACCGAGGCGATCGATCCGGGCGCAGGCAAGAAAGTGCAGGCCAATTACAACATCCTGCTCGGCCGCTATGACGGTGCGGACGGCATGAAGACCGGCTTCGTCTGCGCATCCGGCTTCAATCTTGCAAGCTCGGCCACGCGCAATGGCCGCACCGTGCTGGCAATCGTTCTGGGCGCCGACCGGCAGGAAGCGCGCGCGGTTCAGGCCGCGCAGCTGATGACCGATGCTTTCCGCGCCAGTGCCGGCGGCGGCGCGACGCTGGCGACGCTGCGCCCGACGGGAGGCGGCAATCTCAATCAGGCCACCGATATGCGCAAGGCGATCTGCAGCCAGGAAGCGATGGCCGATCGCTGGGATGGCCGCGATGTCGAAGGCAAGCTGAAAATCAATTCGCCCTATATCCATGCGATGGATCGCGATCCGGTTCCGGTTCGCGTGGGCCTGGTGTCCGAACCGGGGCCGATCACCCGGCCGAGCCAGCTCGATATTTCGCAGGTTCCGGTGCCGATGCCGCGTCCGCAGCGTTCGGCGGGCGCCACGACCACCGCGATCAACTGATATGCCAAATCCCATTCCCGTTTCCGTGCTGACCGGCTTTCTCGGTTCAGGCAAGACGACGCTCCTCAACCGGCTTCTGAAGGATCCGGCGCTCAGCGACACGGCAGTCATCATCAACGAGTTCGGCGAGGTCAGCATCGATCATCTGCTGGTCGAGCAGGCCAGCGAAGGCGTGATCGAGCTTGCCGACGGGTGCCTGTGCTGCACGGTGCGCGGCGAACTGGTGGATACGCTGGCCGACCTGATCGACCGGCTCCAGACCGGGCGCATCAAGGCGTTGAAGCGCGTCATCATCGAAACCACCGGCCTTGCCGATCCGGCGCCGGTGCTGCATTCGATCATGGGGCATCCGGTGCTCATGCAGGCTTTCAGGCTGGACGGGGTTCTGGCGACGGTGGATGCCGTCAACGGCATGGCCACGCTCGACAATCATGAGGAAGCCGTCAAGCAGGCGGCGATGGCCGACCGCATCGTGCTCACCAAGACCGATCTGCCGGAAGCGCAGGCAGGACTTGCGGCGTTGACCGCGCGTCTTCGTGCGCTCAATCCCGGCGCGGACATTCTGGAAGCCGGTGAACAGCGCACAGGCTATGCGGCGCTTTTCGAATGCGGCCTCTATAATCCGGAAACGAAATCGGCCGATGTGCAGCGCTGGCTCAAGGCGGAAGCCTATGAGGATGCGCATCATGACCATGATCATGTTTGCGGGCCGGATTGCGATCACGACCATCATCACCATGATCACCATCACGGGCACCATCATGGCCACCATCAGGGCCACCACCATCATGGGCACACGCATCATCATCACCACGACGATGCGATCCGGTCCTTCTCACTGCGTCACGATGCGCCGATCCCGCTCTCGACCTTCGACATGTTCCTTGATCTTCTGCGGTCGACGCATGGGGAAAAGCTTTTGCGGGTGAAGGGCATCGTGCAGATTGCCGAAGACCCGGATCGTCCGGTGGTCATCCACGGGGTGCAGAAGATTTTCCATCCGCCTGCACGCCTGCCGCAGTGGCCGCAGGACAAGCATGAGACGCTTCTGGTGATGATCGTGAAGGATCTGCCGGAAACCTATGTGCGTGAGCTTTTCGATGCGTTTCTCGGACGTCCGGGCCTCGACCGGCCGGACCGGGCCGCGCTGACCGAAAATCCGCTGGCCATTCCGGGCTTTTCGCCCCGGAACTGACATTCACTTCCTGCGAATGAGAAAGCGGTGCAGCGGGCCTTCCCGCTCCTGCGTGATGAGGGCGTGGCCTTCCTGCGTGCAGAAATGCGGCACATCTATGCCTGACAGCGGATCGGTCGCTTCCACCCAGAGAAGCGCTCCGCTCGGCATTTTTTCCAGACGATTGCGGGTCTTCAAAACCGGAAGGGGGCATTTAAGCCCCCTCAGATCGTAGACAGGAATCTCTTCCTGCAAGGCGATCAATTCCCGATGATCTTCCACCACGGCTTCTTCGGTTCGGCGGCTGCGACAGGTGCCGCCTGTTCGACATTCTGCGCCACCGTGCTGGCGGTCGTCATTGACGAGATCTGGGGTGAGACTTGCTGTGAAGCCTGTGGGGCAGCAGCCTGCGCTGCTGCCGGGTTGGGCTGCAGTGCGGGCACGGCTGCGGTCTGCGTCGCGGGCTGCGCCGGAACGGCGACCGGTTGCGGCGTTGCAGCAATGGCTGTCGGCTGCACGGACGGCGTTGCCGGGCGAATGTCGGGCGCACGAATGTCGGGCGCACCGGCCTTTTCAGCCGAAGCAGGCGTAAGCGACGGCGGTTCGCGCGTTACCTTTTCGCCGCGCGCGCGGGCCGCAGACCATGCGGAGACGAGCTTGGCTTCGGCAATGCCCTGAATGGACGGTGCCGGTGCCTTCTGCGCAGCGCTGAAAGCGGACTGATAGGTCTTTTCATAAGACGCATAGGACATGGCCTCGCCGCCAACCGAGGGCGGGCAGGCGTCGGTCGGCGAAAGGGGCTGGCCGTCCGGCGTCGATACGTTGAACACGTAGCGCTTCTCGCAGACGTCGACCTTCGGCGGAACCTTGGTGGTCTCGAAGGCGTCATAGCCCTGCTTCAGCATCTTCCAGAACGAATAATTCGGATCGCTCTTGTAGCGCGCCATGTTGGCGGCGGTCATGCGGAACGGAAACGCCTGAATCTGGAAGTCGCGCTGGCCGCCCTTGAAGGCGTCGCGACCGAAGGCGTAGATCTCGGCGACCTGCTCGTCGGTCATCGAATAGCAGCCCGACGAGGAACATGCGCCATGCACCATCAGGTGCTGGCCGGTGCGGCCATTGGCGCGGTCATAGGCGTTGGGAAAGCCGATGTTGAAAGCCAGGTAATAATTCGAGTTGGGGTTCATCTGGGCGGGACGGACGGTGTAGAAACCTTCCGGCGCCTGACGGTCGCCCTCGATATATTTCGGGCCGAGCTTGCCCGACCATTTGCAGATTTCGTAGGAAGCGATCTGGTCGTATTTGCCGTTGTTCTTCTGCTTCCAGACTTCGAGCACGCCTTCTTCCTTGAAGATGCGCACCATGATCGGCGAGGTGCGGGTCATGCCCTTCGCCTTCATCTTGGCAACGACCTTTTCGGGAAGCGGCTTTTCGGCCCGCAGACTGAGGTCGGATACGGACGAACCCTGACAGCCCGCAAGAAGCGTGGTTGCCAGTAAGGAGCCTAGAATTGCGGTTCTGATCTTCATGTCGCATCAAGTCTGTTAGAGCTACGCCAGAGACTTTATGAGCAAAAGTCGATTTCCTGAAGGTCCGATCCTATAAATGAAACCTTACGGTATCGTTTATAAATCCTTGCCCAGATAGCTAAAACCCGGCGCGTCGGCAATATGGCCGAATTTGCAGCTTGATGCAAATGCGGGAGGCGCCTGGCCTCCCGTACGGTTTTTCACTTTGTCTTGAACCGCGCATCCTGTCCCGAAAACCGCGCCGAGTTTGCGGGGATGCGCGCCAATTCCCGGCGAAAATCAGATATTGCGGCCGATTTCGAGGAACTTCTGGCGGCGCTCCTGCTTCAGCGTTTCGCCGTCGATATCCTTCATCGAACGCAGCGATGCGGTGATGATGTCGCCGGTGGCGTCGATCACGGCTTCCTTGCCGCGATGCGCGCCGCCCATCGGTTCGGGAATGATGCCGTCGATGACCTTGAGGTCGAACAGGTCCTGCGCGGTGATGCGCATGTTGGAAGCGGCATCCTTGGCGCGGGTCGAATCATGCCAGAGGATCGAGGCCGCACCTTCGGGCGAAATCACCGAATAGATCGAATGCTCGAGCATGTAGACGCGGTTTGCGACGGCGATTGCAATCGCGCCGCCGGAGCCGCCTTCACCGATGATGATGGAGATGACCGGAACGCGCAGCTTGAGGCACTCCGCCGTCGAGCGGGCGATGGCTTCCGCCTGGCCGCGTTCCTCGGCGCTGACGCCGGGATAGGCACCCGCAGTATCCACGAAGGTGATGAGCGGCAACTGGAAGCGGTCGGCCATTTCCATGATGCGGACGGCCTTGCGGTAGCCTTCCGGGCGGGCCGAGCCGAAATTGTGCTTGAGGCGGGTCTTGGTGTCGGAACCCTTTTCCTGCCCGATGATGGCGACGGGCTGACCGTTGAAGCGGCCGAAACCGGCCTGGAGGGCTTCGTCATTGGCGAACTTGCGGTCGCCGGCAAGCGGCGTGAATTCGGTGAACAGCCGGTCGATATATTCCAGGCAGTGCGGGCGGTCCGGATGGCGGGCGATCTGCGCCTTCTGCCACGGGGTCAGCTTGCGATAGATGTCCTTCAGCGCATCCGCCGAACGCTTCTCGAGGCGACGAATCTCGTCGCTCATCTCGACGCTGCCCTGTTCCTGCGCGAGCTTCTTCAGCTCGAGAATCTGGCCTTCAAGGTCGGCGACGGGTTTTTCAAAATCGAGATAATTGTACATCGGGCCTGACTGTTCGTGCGTTTTACAAAGGGACGTGCCGCTCTATGACCAGCCTGAAAAAGGCTGTTTTACGGCGCCTTACATATTCACTACTGGCTCATCTTGCAAATTTTCGGTTTTCTCATAACCGTAGAGCGGCTAATCGGCAAGCGGATGATGCTCGCTGACAAGCTTATGCAGTCTTTCCTCAAGCACATGCGTATAGATTTGCGTCGTTGAAATGTCGGCATGGCCGAGCAATTGCTGCACGGTGCGCAGGTCAGCGCCGTTCTGCAGCAGGTGGCTGGCAAAGGCGTGGCGAAGCACGTGCGGCGAGACGGCAGAGGCCGACAATCCCGCGCGCGCGGCAAGGCCCTTCAACTCGCGGGCAAAAACCTGGCGCGCCAGATGGCCGCTTTCGGAGAATGCCGGGAACAGCCAGGGATTGTCATCGCTGCCGGGCAGGGAATCCCGCAAAGCGAGAAAGCGCTGCAAGGCTTCCCGCGCCTTGGGCGAAAGCGGAACCATGCGTTCCTTGGAACCCTTGCCGCGCACCAGCAGAAAACGGTGATCGGTGCGGGCGACGGTGACGGGCAGGCCGACGAGTTCCGAGACGCGAAGCCCCGTCGCATAAAGCGTTTCGAGTAGCGCATGAAGGCGCAAGGCCCGGAGCCGGTCGGAAGTGCGATCAGCCGGTTCGCCGGGCTCACCGGCTTCAAGCACTGCCCGGTCGAGAAGCCGCGTGACGTTTTCGACGCTCATGATCTTCGGCAGCGGCTTTTGCTTTTTCGGCGCATCGACGGTGCCGGTCGGATCGTCTTGCCGGTAGCCTTCCGAATAGAGAAAGCGGAAGAATTGGCGCAGCGCGGACAGGCGCCTTGCCTGCGAGGTGGCGGCAAAACCTTCCGCGGCCATGGCATCGATGGCGCTGCGGACATGGTCCGCGCCGGCTTCGGCAAGATTGACGCCGCGCGCCGCCATGGCTTCCGCCACCGCTTCAAGGTCGCGCCGGTAGGATTCAAGCGTATTGCGGGCAGCACCCCGTTCGGCGCTCATCATTTCCAGAAAGTTTTCGATCGCCAGCGATGCGCGCATCCTCACTCCTGCGGTGCCTGGGGCGGTTCGGGGGCCGTGTCGGCAGTTTCCGCCGGATCGGGCGTGGCCACGGGAGGCGCAATCGTCACCGGCTTCAGCTTCGAGGCCGGTATTTCGACGGTGATCTCGCGCGTGTCGGGCTCCACGAAATTGGCAAGCGCGTACATCGCGCCATAGACGATGGCGGCGACCAGAGCGAGAAAAAGGACAAGGCGCGTCAGCGTTGGCATGCATCACTTATGCTGCGGCATTTGGACGAAAGCAAGGACGGCGACGAAGGGAACCCGCGCGCCCCATCTTGCAAAAAAGCCGTGCTTGCGGCCGCGCGCGCCTCCAAAACCAATCAAAGCAATTGACGTCGAACCGTTTTTCATGTGGAACCGGAACAAATGGACGAGGACAATGAGCAGCACGGCAAAACAAAACAATCTACATGAGAAAGCGGAACTGATCCGCGATCTGCTCGGTTCGAAAGTCGTGGTGCTTGTGGGGCTGATGGGCGCGGGCAAATCCACCGTCGGACGCAAGGCGGCGAGCCTTCTCGGCCTGCCGTTTCGCGATGCCGATACGGAGATCGAAGCGGTTTCGCGCATGACCGTCCCCGAACTGTTCGAAGCCTATGGCGAAGTCGAGTTCCGCGATCTCGAACGCCGCGTCATCATGCGCCTGCTCGAAGACGGGCCGATGGTTCTGGCAACCGGCGGCGGAGCCTATATGAACGCCGAAACGCGCGCGGCAATCGCGCGTGCAGGCGTTTCCATCTGGCTCAATGCGGAAATCGATATTCTGATGGAGCGCGTATCGCGCCGCCAGAACCGCCCGCTTTTGAAAAACAGCGATCCGCGCGGTGTCATGCTGCGGCTGATGAACGAGCGTTATCCGGTCTATGCGCTGGCCGATCTCCAGCTGATGACGCGGGACGACAAGAAGGAAGTGATCGCCGCCGAACTGCTCGATGTTCTGGCCGGTCATCTCGAAGGATTAGAGGCTTAACGGCTGCCTGCCTCGCTATATGTATCGGAGACTATGCATGAACGCGCCTTCCATCGCCGGTGTCACCACCGTTCCCGTGTCGCTCGGCGACCGTTCCTACGACATACTGATCGGCAAGGGGCTGGTTGACCGGGCGGGCGAAGAACTGGCGAAGCGATTGAAAGGCGTGCGCGTGGCGGTGGTGACGGACGAGAATGTCGCCAGGGCGCATCTGGAGCGGCTCACCGAAAGCTTCGTCAGGGCCGGCATCGATGTAACGCCGGTGATCGTTGCGCCGGGCGAGAAATCCAAGTCATTCGGCACGCTTGAAACGGTCACCAATGCCGTGCTGGCGGCGCGGCTGGAACGCGGCGATGCGGTCGTGGCGTTTGGCGGCGGCGTGGTTGGCGACCTATCCGGTTTCGTTGCCGGTATCGTTCGGCGCGGCATGAATTTCGTGCAGATGCCGACCTCGCTCCTGTCGCAGGTCGATTCCTCGGTCGGCGGCAAGACGGGGATCAACACGGCGCACGGCAAGAACCTCGTCGGCGTCTTCTATCAGCCGCAACTGGTTCTGGCCGATACGGAAGTCCTCGATACGCTGAGCCCGCGTGAGTTTCGCGCGGGTTATGCGGAGGTCGCGAAATATGGCCTGATCGACCGCCCTGACTTCTTCGAATGGCTGGAACGGAACTGGCAGGAGGTTTTCTCCGGCGGCGCGGCGCGGACGGAAGCCATCGCCGAATCCTGCCGCTGCAAGGCGGCTGTCGTTGCGCGCGACGAGCGCGAGACTGGCGACCGGGCGCTGCTCAATCTCGGCCATACGTTTGGCCACGCGCTGGAAACGGCGACGGGCTACGATTCAGCCCGCCTCGTGCATGGCGAAGGTGTTGCCATCGGCATGGCGCTGGCCCATCGCTTCTCCGTCAAGATGAATCTGTGCGGCATCGAGGATGCGGAGCGCGTCGAGAGGCATCTGAAAGCCGTCGGCCTGCCATACCGCCTGTCGGACGTACCGGGCGGCTTGCCGTCTGCGGAAAAACTGATGGATTATATTGCACAGGACAAGAAAGTGGCGCGCGGCGCGCTCACCTTCATCCTGACACGCGGTATCGGCCAGTCCTTCATTGCCAAGGATGTGCCGCCGGCAGCCGTGCTGGAATTTTTGAAAGACCGTCTGGTGGACTGAATTCGACATTTGAATGCCGCCTGAATGCGATGCTGTTTCAAAGGTCAAATTCGAAAATCCACTAGATACGAAGCAAGAGGACAAGGCGAATGGCTTTCGAGCTCTGGGTTCTGTGCGGCATTATCCTGCTCTGCGTCATTCTTTCCGGATTCTTTTCAGGCTCCGAAACGGCGCTGACGGCGGCGTCGCGGGCCAGAATGCTCACGCTCGAGCATAATGGCGACGAGCGCGCGGGACTGGTCCAGCGGCTCATCAGCCGTCGCGACCGCTTGATCGGCGTGCTTCTGATCGGCAACAACCTCGCCAATATTCTGGCCTCCTCGATTGCCACCAGCATTTTCCTCAACCTGTTCGGCGATGCGGGCGTCGCCTATGCGACGCTCGCGATGACGGTCATTCTGGTCATCTTCGCTGAAGTGCTGCCGAAATCCTGGGCGATCTCCGGTCCCGACCGGTTTTCGCTTGTCGTTGCGCGCAGCGTTTCGCTGGTGGTGCTGATCCTCGGGCCGGTCTCTGCCGCAGTGAACTGGATCGTGCGCGCGATCCTGAGGCTCTGCGGCGTCAATCTTGCCGCAGGCCGGTCCATGTTGAGCCCGCAGGAGGAATTGCGCGGCGCGGTCGAGGTGCTGCATCGCGACAAGTCGCTCATCAAGGAAGACCGCGACCAGCTTGGCGGCCTTCTCGACCTCAAGGAGCTGGAAGTCAGCGATGTGATGGTGCACCGGACCTCGATGGGCACCGTCAATGCCGATGCCGCGGCGGAAGAGATCGTGCGCGATATTCTGGCCAGCCCGCACACGCGCATGCCGCTCTGGCGCGACGATATCGACAATATCGTCGGCATCATCCACACCAAGGACCTGTTGCGCGCACTTTACGACGTCGACAATGATTTCACCCGCATCGACATCATGAAGGTCGCGCGCAAGCCGTGGTTCGTGCCCGACACGACGACATTGCAGGACCAGCTCGACGCTTTTCTCCGCCGCAAGGCGCATATCGCCATCGTTGTCGACGAATATGGCGATGTGCAGGGCCTGGTGACGCTCGAGGATATCCTGGAGGAAATCGTCGGCGATATTGCCGACGAGCACGATATCGACATGCAGGGCGTTCGCCTGCAGCCGGACGGTTCGGTGATCGTCGATGGTTCGCTGCCGATTCGCGATATCAACCGCGCGCTCGACTGGCACCTGCCGGATGAGGAGGCGACCACAATCGCCGGGCTGGTCATTCATGAGACGCAGACGATCCCGGAAGTGAAGCAGGCCTTCACCTTTTACGGGAAACGCTTTTCTGTGCTCAAGAAGGAAAGGAACCGCCTGACGCGGTTGCGCATCGTGCCGCTCGACGCCGATGGAAAACCGGCCCCCATCGTTGCGGCGGTGCCGCGCCGATAGAACAGATGGCGGCAGAAAGACGGTAATAACAAATATTACTAATAAACGCTGGTCGTGCTCTATTTAAGCATAGAATATTTCATTTGAAATATCGCCGGATTTATGTATTACTGAGGTTGTATTGCGGCGGGCATGTTCATCTATAAGCATGTGATGCCGTTCATTGTAGATAGCTTATGTTCTGATACGAAAACTGCGGAGAAATTTCATATCGCATGCTTTATAATGAGATAGATACAGCCTTCTCTATTTGTGCCAACATCGGATGCTATTCTGAAATTGCTTTTCTCCGCGAAGTTCGATCGATTTGATCGCATGGCATTGGATGCATAGCAAAAGCGCCCGAAAGGGCGCTTTGCATGTTTTGGGGCGGGCTCTGGATAGCCTGCTTCCTGATAGGGCTCAGCGAAGTTGCCCTCCCGGTCCCGGCTGCTAGGCACAGCCGAAGGGTCCGGCTCCAGAGTATTTCCGTTTCGATTGAATCGCGGAGATGCTCCATCCGTCCGGTTTGCGCCTGGCTTTACCCGAACGATTTCCGCTTTCGGAAGACATGCTCTTTCCGAAAAAATCTTCAGCGGCGCGTTGCTTCACCGGGGGCGGAAGGCTCAAGCGCCAGCGCGTGGACGCCGCTCTCCAGTTCGTCCTTCAACAGCGCGTTGATGGCGCGGTGGCGCTCGATGCGACTCATTCCGGCAAAGGCGTCGGCAACGATGCGGATGCGGAAATGTGTTTCGCCGGTGCCGTCATAGACTTCATGATGACCGCGATCCTCATGGTGATGGCCGGCGTGGAGGTGGCTTTCGTTAATGACTTCAAGGCGCTGGGGAGCGAAAGCCGTGGTCAGTTTCGCTTCCATCGCGCTTTGTTTGCTATTGTGAATGGACATTTGAGCCACTTCTCCCCATATAGACGCTGTGCCTCATATAACGCTGCTTCGGCGGCAAAAGGTGGGGCAAATCCGCACAGGAAAGCACTCCGCTTCAAAATTTCGCCCAGTTGAAATGGCCAAAAGCCCGACCGGACGAAATGTCAATTCTTGTTCAGCAACTGATAATCCGCATAATTCGATTCGATGACAACGAACTCAAAATTTTTCGACAGTATCCGCATCAAGCCCAAGAAGACCGCGGAAGCGAAGTCTTCAGCACCCTGCTGCCAGTGGGATGGTTGCGACAAGCCGGGCACGCATCGCGCGCCTGTGGGGCGGATGCGTGAAGGCGAATATTTCCGCTTCTGCATCGACCATGTGCGGGAATATAACAAGAATTTCAATTACTTCTCCGGTCTTTCCGATGGCGACATCGCGAAATTCCAGAAGGATGCGATCACCGGCCACCGCCCAACCTGGTCGACGACGGCGAATTCCACCGCCAAGGCGCGCACCTCGCCCGACGTGGCCAAGATGCGGTCAGGTTCGGCCTCCTATCACAACCGCATCCGCGATCCCTTCAATCTTTTCAAGGAAGCGAAGGGGCATGCGCCGGGACAGAAGGCGCAGCGCAAACCCCGCACGCTGGAAATAAAGGCGCTGGCCACCCTCGGTCTTGAACCAAATTCGACTGGCGATAAGATCAAGGCGCGCTATAAAGAGTTGGTAAAGCAGCACCATCCGGATGCGAATGGTGGTGATCGCGGATCGGAAGAGAGATTTCGCGATGTTATTCAGGCTTATCAATTGCTCAAGCAGGCAGGTTTTTGCTAAAGCCTGTTTGGGACTGAAAGCTGACTATGGAGCGGTCGCCGACGGCTCCGACGGACATTCTTCTGCCGCGCCAAGGCGTGGATGCAAGCACGGATGCCCGCAACGAATTACGGAAGGGGCATACCGTCCGGCGCGCCGGAAAAACATGCCCGCGGATGAAAGTTGCCGGTCGGCAGCTTGCCGGTATTAATTCGCGGCCGGTCGCTGCCTGCCGCTCTGGAGGCATGATGAACAAGGTTGAGCGGGATATAGCCAATTTGCCGGATACGACGGTTTCGGTGCGCGAAGTGTTCGGGATCGATTCCGACATGACGGTGCCGGCTTATGCGGCAGGCGATTCCTATGTGCCGGAGCTTGATCCGGATTATCTTTTCGACCGTCAGACGACGCTCGCGATCCTCGCAGGCTTTGCCTATAACCGTCGCGTGATGGTTTCCGGCTATCACGGCACCGGCAAGTCGACCCATATCGAGCAGGTCGCGGCCCGCCTCAACTGGCCTTGCGTGCGCGTCAACCTCGACAGCCATGTCAGCCGTATCGATCTCGTCGGCAAGGACGCCATCGTGGTCAAGGAAGGCGTACAGGTCACCGAATTCAAGGACGGCATCCTGCCCTGGGCCTATCAGCACAATGTAGCGCTGGTGTTCGACGAATACGACGCCGGCCGCCCGGACGTGATGTTCGTCATCCAGCGCGTTCTGGAATCCTCGGGCCGCCTGACGCTTCTCGACCAGAGCCGCGTCATCCGTCCGCACCCGGCTTTCCGCCTGTTCGCGACCGCCAACACCGTCGGTCTCGGCGACACGACCGGCCTTTATCACGGCACCCAGCAGATCAACCAGGCGCAGATGGACCGCTGGTCCATCGTGACGACGCTGAACTATCTGCCGCACGACAATGAAGTGAACATCGTTCTCGCCAAGGCCAAGCATTACCAGAATGCCGAAGGCCGCGAGATCGTGAACAAGATGGTGCGCGTGGCCGACATGACCCGCCAGGCTTTCATCAATGGCGATCTCTCGACCGTCATGAGCCCGCGCACGGTCATCACCTGGGCCGAAAATGCCGCGATCTTCAACGATGTCGGCTTTGCATTCCGCCTGACCTTCCTCAACAAGTGCGACGAGCTGGAACGCGCGACCGTGGCTGAGTTCTATCAGCGTGCTTTCGGCGTTGAACTGCCGGAATCGGCGGCCAATATCGTTCTCGCTTGATGCGGAGGAAGCCTGCCGCCCGATAATCCGGCGGCAGTGCACTGTCTGGTGCGGGGGCGATGAGCTTCGCCCTTGCTTGAAAGCGAAGTCAGGATAGGCATATGTCGGGCCAGAAGTCAGGAATAGGCGATAATTCGCGCGAGCGTAAACCGGGACCGGTGGATTCCGAACCGTTCAAGCGTGCGATAACGGCTTGCGTCCGCGCCATTTCCGGCGAGCATGAGCTGGAAGTGGCGTTTACCAACGACCGTCCGGCCTTGAGCGCCAATCGTGCCCGCCTTCCCGACCTGCCGAAACGTCCAACCGCGCATGATATTGCCGTCACGCGCGGCCTTGGCGATTCCATGGCGCTGCGTCAGGCGCGCCATAACCCACGCATTCATGCGAGCCTCGCTCCGGAAGGAAAGCAGGCGCGCGCCATTTACGATGCGGTCGAACAGGCGCGTGTTGAAGCCATCGGCGCGCGCGCCATGGCGGGCATGGCGGACAATCTTTCCACCATGCTTGCGGATAAATATTCGAAAGCCAATTTCTCCACCGTCACCGAGAGGGAAGATGCGCCGCTCGAGGAAGCCGTGTCGCTTCTTCTGCGTGAGAAGCTGACCGGGCGGGCCGCACCGGCGGAAGCAGGGCAGGTGCTGGAGCTGTGGCGCGACTGGATCGAACAGAAGGCTGCGGCCGACATTGCGCGGCTCGGCGACAATCTCGAAGACCAGCAGGCCTTTGCGCGCACGGTGCGCGACATGCTCGCTTCCATGGACATGGCGGAAGAGCTGTCGCAGGAAGAACCGAGCGACGAGGAAGAACAGAACGACGAACAGACGCCGGATTCCGACGAGAACGAGGAAGGCGGCGACGAAAGTCAGGAAGGTTCCGATTCGGCTGAAAGCGAGGAATCCGACAGTTCGAGCGATGAAGGCGAGCAGGGCGAAATGGATGCCGCCGACGCTTCCGCCGACGACATGGACGACAGCGAGGATATCGACGCGGAAACGCCGGGCGATACGCGCCGTCCGAACCAGCCTTTCGCCAATTTTGCCGAGCATGTCGATTACAAGGTCTTCACGCGCGAGTTCGATGAAGAGGTCGAAGCGACCGATCTTTGCGACGAGGCGGAACTCGATCGTCTGCGCGGTTTCCTCGACAAGCAGCTTGCCAATCTGCAGGGCGTGGTGGGGCGTCTCGCCAACCGCCTGCAGCGCCGCCTGATGGCGCAGCAGAACCGCTCGTGGGATTTCGATCTGGAAGAGGGCTATCTCGATTCGGCGCGTCTGGTGCGTATCGTCATCGATCCGACGCAGCCGCTTTCCTACAAGCAGGAGCGCGATACGGATTTCCGCGATACGGTTGTCACGCTGGTGCTGGACAATTCCGGCTCCATGCGCGGTCGCCCGATCACGGTTGCCGCGACCTGCGCGGATATTCTCGCCCGCACGCTGGAGCGTTGCGGCGTGAAGGTGGAAATTCTGGGCTTCACCACCAAGGCGTGGAAGGGCGGCCAGTCGCGCGAAGCGTGGCTTGGACGCGGCAAGCCCGCCAATCCGGGTCGCCTCAACGATCTGCGCCACATCGTCTACAAGAGCGCCGATGCGCCCTGGCGGCGCGCCCGGCGCAATCTCGGCCTGATGATGCGCGAAGGGCTGCTGAAGGAAAACATCGACGGCGAGGCGCTGATCTGGGCGCATCAGCGCCTGCTTGGACGGCCTGAACAGCGCAAGATCCTGATGATGATTTCGGATGGCGCGCCGGTCGACGACTCGACGCTTTCCGTCAATCCCGGCAACTATCTGGAGAGGCACCTGCGCGCCGTGATCGAGGAAATCGAAACGCGTTCGCCGGTGGAACTGATCGCCATCGGCATCGGCCATGACGTCACGCGCTATTATCAGCGCGCCGTCACCATCGTCGATGCGGAAGAACTGGCTGGCGCCATGACCGAACAGCTTGCCTCGCTTTTCGAGGAGCAGGGGGCTGCGGCTCCGGCCAAGGGCAGGCGCCGGGCTGGCAGAAGGTAAAGCAAAGGACGCTTGAAGTTTATTTTGATGCATTTCCGAACGCAAAGGCGCTTCACGCTTTTGCTGGAAATGCTTCAAGCGCCCTTGGTCATGCCTCTTCCGCCGTTGTCCGGCTTGGCGCATAAAGCGACGGGGCGAAGACGGCGAGGATTGCCCCATAGGGGATCAGCATAAGCGTCCCCATGATGACCTTCACAAAGAAGTCGCCAAAAGCCAGCGACGCCCAGAGCGGCACGCCGAGGCCGAGGAAGGACGCCGGTTCGGCAAGCGACGAATCGGGCATTCCCGTGAGCGTGTCGATCCACGCAAATCCGGCTGCGAAGGCAATCGAGAAGAACAGGACCGTATCGAGCACAGAGCCGAACATGGCGGCGGCAAAGGGTGCCTTCCACCAGGTCTTGCGGCGCAGGCGGTCGAAGACGGTGATGTCCATCAGCTGTGCGAAAAGAAAGGCCGAGCCCGAGGCAATCGCGATGCGCGGGGTTGCCAGCCAGATCGACATGACGACGCCCAGCACGAAACCGGCATAGACGACCTTGCGCGCGGCGGCAGGGCCGAAGCGGCGATTCGTCAGGTCATTGACCAGAAAGGCGACAGGATAGGTGAAGGCACCATAGGTCAGAACTTCACCGAGGCCGAAATGCTGGAACGGATACTGGACGAGAATATTCGACGCGGCAACCGCCACGCACATGGCCAGTATCGCTGGCATAAGCCGGGAAAAAGAGGGTGTCTCGATTGACATTTTTTTATCCTGGGTGATGGAACCAGCAAAAAAGGCCGACGAGAGCCGGCCTTTTTTGTCAAATCATTTGGCCGAAAGCTTAGGCAGCGACTGCTTCAGCCTGCTTCTTTGCGATCTGACGCTTCAGCAGGCGAGCGCGCTGCGACAGTTCCTTGTCGTCGGACTTGACGAGGAACGCATCCAGACCGCCGCGATGTTCGACCGAACGCAGGGCGTTGGCGGAAACGCGCAGACGATAGCTCTGGCCGAGGGTTTCGGACATCAGCGTAACATTGCAGAGGTTCGGCAGAAAGCGGCGACGCGTCTTGTTGTTCGCGTGGCTGACATTGTTGCCGTACTGGACCGACTTGCCGGTCAATTCACAAGCGCGGGACATTTTGGTCTCACCTTCAATTACGTTCTTCAGGCCCCGACCCGAATGTCCGAATTCAAGCAATCAACGCAGTTTGATGCTGCTGGCGCGCGATCTCGGACAGGCGGCCTATTGGGAAAGTCGCGTTTCTATAGTGACAGCAGCCGTTGCAGTCAAGTGAGATTCCGTATCCATCGCGCAAAGACGCGGTTTTCCGGCTTCCGAACGGTCTTCACGAAAGCTTGCAATCATAACTTCGCCGGTTTTGCCTGTTGCACAGATACTGTATCGAAGAATCCCACGCAACTTTCTGGCGGTCCAATGTGGTTGAAAACCTTCATTGGAAAAGCAGGCGAAAGGAATGCCGAGTATGATCGAACCGTCGCATGTGTTGAAGCCCGTCCGGCACCGGCTGGCGCAGTATGGTGTGGCGGCTGCGGCAGGACTGGCCTTCGCGGGCCTGAGCTTGGGGGCACTGACGATGGCCAGCGGCCCGGCCCGGGCCGATGATCTTTACCGGACGGAATACGATATTTCCATTTTCGGGCTTTCCATTGCGCGGTCCGCCATAGAAACCACGGTCAATGGCGCGAATTACAACCTCAATGGCCGTTTCCTGACCTCCGGTCTGGCGCGGGTGTTCGACGATACGGACGGCACCGTGCACGTTACCGGCAGCGCCGTCGGCGGCAAGGTCGTGCCGAAGAGCTTCGATCTGGCCTACAAGCATGGCCGCAAGAACAAGAGCACCACGATCCGCTTCGCCAATGGCAATGTCGTGGCGGCGGAAAACCAGCCTCCGGTGAAAAAGCGCGACCCCTGGGTGGAAACATCGCCGCAGGACCTGCTGAATGTCAGCGATCCGCTGAGCGCCCTCATGATTCCGGCGAAGAATGGCCGGGCAGTCTGCGATCGCTCGCTGAGCGTCTTCGACGGCCAGACGCGGGCCGAGATCAGGCTTTCCTTCAATGGCACCGAATCGTTCACGACCGATGGCTTTACCGGCGAATCGGTCATCTGCTCGGCGAAGTTCATTCCGATTTCCGGTTATCAGAAGGGCAAGAAGGCCATCGATTACCTGAGTAATCGCAGCCGGATGACGATTTCCTTCGCATCGCTCGGCAATTCGGGCATCTATGCGCCCGTCGTGGCACGGATCGGCACCCAGATCGGCACGCTCAAGATCCAGGCGACCCGTTTTTCAAAGGTGAACTGACCGGCAGCCAGAGCATTTCCTGTTTTTCATGAAGCGTTGGAAATGCTCTGTCTTTTGTTTTATCGCGCATCTCATCCGATCGAAGCTGGATCAGAAATCAGTCCAGTGGCTGATTTCCCTGCGTAGGCGGTTCCCACTTTTCGGGATGCGCTCTAGTTCCGATTAATGCTTCGGGTGCACGCATTCCTCGTGGTTTCCGAGAATCTCGATCACGCGGCACTGGTCGATGCGGCCATGCGCGGTGCATTCCAGCATGCGCTGCAATTCCGTCTTGAGCGAAAGCAGTTTTGCGATGCGATGCTCCACATCGCTCAGGCGCGCGCGTGCAATGGCGTCGGCTGCCGCGCATGACTGGTCGGGATTGTCCTGAAGATCGAGAAGCGTGCGGATCGCATCCACCTCGAACCCCAGATCGCGCGCATGGCGGATGAAGAGAAGCCGCTGGATGTCGCTCCGGTCATAGAGGCGGCGATTGCCGTCACTGCGCGGCGGGGAAGGCAGCAGGCCGATCTGCTCGTAATAACGGATGGTCGGCACTTTGACGCCGCTCGCCTTCGATGCTTCGCCGATGGGCATATTCGTGATCATTTTCCGCTTGCTCCTCTAGTCACTAGAGGATGTAGACCTTGCTCAAGACAATTCAAGAGCAGTCCTGAAAAGAGCAGATCATGAGTGAAACACTGAACCAGATTCGCTTTCGCATCGACGGTATGGATTGCGCGTCCTGCGCAGCCAAGATCGAAACTGCCGTGCGGCGCGTGCGCGGGATCAAGGATGTCTCCGTTTCGGTTGCGGGAGGCACGATGACCGTCAGCCATGATGGAACGGGCGATCTCGACAAGATTGCCGCCAAGGTTCGCAGCCTCGGATATGGCGCGGAGCTGGTCGCCTCGGAAAAAGCCCCGGCAAAGGACGAGCATTCGCACGATCATTCTCGCCATGACCATGACCATGACCACGGGGCGTGCGGCGGCAACCACGATCACCACGATCATGCGCATGATCACGGGCATGAGCACGATCATGACGGCCACAGCGAGATTGCGGCAACGCCGGACAGTCTGCGCTTTCGGGTCGATGGCATGGATTGCGCATCCTGCGCGGCCAAGATCGATACCGCCGTGCGCCGCCTGCCCGGCGTGACGGATGTGTCTGTCTCCGTGACCAATGGCGCGATGAACGTCAATCATGACGGGACGGCAAAGAGCGATGAAATCGCCGCCAGGGTGACGGCTCTGGGCTACAGGACCACGCTTGCCGACACCGCTGCCGCTGCCAGCGGCGGCAGGGCTGCGCCCAAGGCAAGCGCGCCTGCAAAACCGCTGCCGTGGTGGCGCTCGAAGAAAGGCCAGATGATGCTGGCCTGCGGCGGCGGGCTGGTCGCCGCCTATATAGCCGGGCATCTCTACCCGGCGATCGAGCTGTGGGCTTTCACCGCGGCGATGCTGATCGGTCTCGTGCCGATTGCCAGGCGCGCCTATATGGCGGCCATCAACGGTACGCCGTTTTCCATCGAGATGCTGATGACGATTGCCGCCATAGGCGCAATGTTCATTGGCGCGACCGAGGAAGCGGCAGCCGTCGTGTTTCTGTTCCTGGTCGGTGAGCTTCTGGAAGGGGTGGCCGCCGGAAAGGCGCGCGCCAGTATCCAGTCGCTCACCGCGCTGGTGCCGAAGACTGCGTTTCTCGAGAAAAACGGGACGACTTCGGAAGTTGCGGCTGACAGTCTCGCGGTTGGCGATGTGATTTCCGTGCGGCCCGGCGACCGCATGCCTGCCGATGGTGAAATCCTGACGGGTGAAAGCGCGGTCGATGAAGCGCCCGTCACCGGTGAAAGCACGCCGGTCGGGAAGGCTGAAGGCGACACGGTTTTTGCCGGCACGATCAATGGCGACGGCGTGCTGCGGGTCCGGGTCACGGCTGCCGCGCAGGATAACACCATCGCCCGCGTCGTGCGGCTGGTCGAGGAAGCGCAGGAAGCAAAGGCGCCGACCGAGCGTTTCATCAATCGTTTTTCGACCTATTACACGCCGGGCGTGGTCGTGGTGGCGGCGCTTGTCGCCATCCTGCCGCCGCTTCTTGCGGGCGGCGACTGGAACGAATGGATCTACAAGGGACTTGCGATCCTCCTGATCGGTTGCCCCTGCGCGCTGGTCATTTCCACGCCTGCGGCAATTGCAGCCGCGCTCTCGTCGGGCGCCCGGCGCGGTCTTCTGATGAAGGGCGGCGCGGTGCTGGAAACCATCGGCAAGATCACGGCGGCCTGCTTCGACAAGACCGGCACGCTGACCGAAGGCAAGCCGAAGGTGACCGATGTGCTGGCGGGCGACCTGCCCGAGGATGAAGTGCTGCGTCTTGCCGCGTCGCTGGATGCGGGCTCAAGCCATCCGCTGGCGCTGGCCATTGTCGGTGCCGCAGAACAGCGCGGCCTGAAACTTGCCCCCGTGGCGGGAGGAAAGGCCCATGGCGGCAAGGGCGTGTCGGGCATGGTGGGCGAGAAGGACCTGCTTCTGGGTTCGCGCCGCGCCGCCAATGATATTTCAGCCATTCCGGATGCGCTGGCGAACCGCATTGCCGCCTGCAACGACGAAGGCAAGACGGTTTCCGTGCTGGTTGCCAATGGCAGGATCGCCGGTGCGATCGCCATGCGCGACGAACCGCGCGCCGATGCCATTGCCGGCTTGCGGGAGTTGAAGGCGGCCAACATCCGCACCCTCATGCTGACCGGCGACAATCGCCGCACGGCGGAAGCCATCGGGCGCGATCTGGGGATCGAGGTGCGGGCCGAGCTTCTGCCGGAAGACAAGCAGCGCATCGTCGGCGAATTGCGCAAGGAAGGTCTGATCGTCGCCAAGATTGGCGACGGCATCAACGACGCGCCAGCGCTTGCCGCCGCCGATGTCGGCATCGCCATGGGCGGCGGCACCGATGTGGCGCTGGAAACGGCGGACGCCGCCGTCCTGCACGGCCGGGTTGGCGATGTGGAGGAAATGGTCGACCTTTCCAAGCGGACCATGCGCAATATCCATCAGAATATTGCCATAGCGCTTGGATTGAAGGCTGTCTTTCTGGTGACCACGGTGCTGGGCATCACCGGCCTCTGGCCCGCCATTCTGGCCGATACGGGCGCGACCGTTCTTGTGACGATCAACGCATTGCGGCTTTTGAGGCAACCTGTGCGGTAAAATAGAGCATTTCCAGCAAAAGTGCGAAGCCCGGGGGGAAATCAGTCCACTGGACTGATTTCTTATCCCGCTTCGATGCGTGGGATAATGCGATGAAGAAAATACTTAGAGCGGTTCCCACTGCTCTGTTTTTCCGTCCCTCATCCTGAGGAGCGGCCCGAGAATTCGAGGGCCGCGTCTCGAAGGGTCCATCTCCGATCTTTCGAGACGGTATCCTTCGCAAGCTCAAGATACCACCTCAAGATGAGGAAATTGGCAATCGCGGAAAACTTACTTGCCGATCAGGACGCGGATGCGCTCGCTATACTGCTTGCCGAAGGCGAGATGTTCGGGATTGATGTCCTTCAATTCGTCCACCAGCTGCGGCTCGCTCTCCGCATCAGCCGCCGCAAGGCTGCTCATCAGGGCGAAATAGCCCAGGATATAATCACTGGGCGTTATGTTCTGGGCCTTGAGCACTTCCACGACCTGCGGGCGGGATTCAACGCTCTTCACCATCTTGTCGAAAGAAGGCGTGGCGTCCTGTCCTTCCTCTTCCGTCGCCGAAAGTTCCATGCCGCCCAGCTGTTCCTGCACCTTTTCCATGCGCGAGAGGAAATCTTCGCTCAGCTTGAAATTATTGATCTCGGCAGGCGTCTGCTTCGGTGCGACGTCGAGCAGCAGGTCATCGGCAAACGTGACAGTCATCGAACCGGGCAGGGCGACAAGCGAGAGGCCGAGGAAAACGGCGCAGCCTGCAATCTTGAAACGGGATAACACCGTCATTCTTCTAACCTCGAACTGTGGAACGATTCGCGCTCAATACCATATGTCAGAACATATCCTTGCGCTTGCGGATTTCGGCAAACACGGCTTCGTCGGGCGCATCCTGCAAGCCGAGGCGGCTGCGAATGCCTGCATCGTGCCAGCGCAGGAAAGGGTTCGTCGCCATTTCAAGCGCGATGCTTGACGGCAATGTCATGCGATCGGCGGCACGCAGGCGCGCGATCTCTGCGGCACGCTCCTTGAGTGCGGAATTGGCCGGATCGATGGTCAGCGCAAAGCGGGCATTGCTTTCGGTATATTCATGGCCGCAATAGACCGCCGTGTCGCCCGGAAGCGCGATCAGCTTCTGCAGCGACTGGAACATGGTGAGCGGCGTTCCCTCGAAAAGCCGCCCACAACCGAGCGCGAACAGCGTGTCGCCCGTGAAGACGGCTTTCGCGTCGGGAATATAGTAGGAGATTTCGCCCGCCGTATGCCCCGGCGTCGCAATGGCCTTCACCCGGAAGAGCCCGAAGGTGAACTCGTCGCCATCCTTCACGGTCCGGTCGATGCCCGGAATCTTCGTTTCCTCGGCCTTGGGACCGATGATGCCGACCCCGTATTTCGCCTTCAGCGCTTCATTGCCTTCCACATGGTCGAGGTGGTGATGGGTGGTGAAGATGAAGTCGAGCGTCCAGCCGCGCCGTTTCAGCGCCGCCTCGACAGCCGCCGCGTCGGGCGCATCGATGGAAGCGGTGAGCGCGCTTTGCGGATCGTGGATGAGGACGCCGTAATTGTCGCTGCGGCAGATGAACTGTTCGATTTCAAGCCGTGGTGCGATGTCGTTCATGGTGTCCGTCCTCCCGTTACGACGCGGTCTTGTTGTCTTCCGTCAGTGAATGCTTCTGGATAAGCGGCATTTGTAAAAGCGTGAAGACAACGGTGATGGGCATAATGCCCCAGACCTTGAACGATACCCAGGCATCGGTCGAAAAATTCCGCCAGACAAGTTCGTTGACCACGGCGAGGAAGATGAAGAACAGGCCCCAGCGCAGCGTCAGTTTTCTCCAGCCCTCGGCATCGAGACGGAAGGCCGAATCGAAGACATAGCCGAGCAGGGATTTGCCGAAGAAAAGCCCGCCCAGCAGGATCGCGCCGAACAGCGTGTTGACGATGGTGGGCTTCATCTTGATGAAGGTGTCGTTGTGCAGCCAGAGCGTCAACGCGCCGAACACCAGCACGACAATGCCGGAGACGAGCGGCATGATGGGCAGCGTGCGCGTCATCGACCACGAAATGGCAAGCGCGATCACGGTTGCCGCCATGAAGAGGGCTGTCGCCAGAAAGATAGGCGCGCCGATGGACGCCAGCACCGGAAAGCGCTCGATGAGCATTTCACCGCGCGCATTGGCGAAGAAGAAGACCAGAAGCGGCCCCAGTTCCAGCGCCAGCTTCAGGAGCGGCGGGACTTCGCGGCGCTCGACTTCACTTTTCTGCGACGGGTCGCGCTCGAAAACGGGATGCTCCATCAGGCAACTCCTGCGATGGCGCGGGCAAAATCCTTGGCCGCAAAGGGTTCCAGATCGTCGACGCCTTCGCCGACGCCGATGAAATAGATCGGCAGTTTATGCTTGGCCGAAATGGCTACCAGAATGCCGCCGCGCGCGGTTCCGTCAAGCTTGGTCATGACGAGGCCGTTGACGCCCGCGATATTCTTGAAAATCTCGACCTGATTAAGCGCGTTCTGGCCGGTGGTGGCGTCGAGCGTCTGCAACACCGTATGCGGCGCTTCCGGGTCATGCTTGCCCAGAACGCGCACGATCTTGGCAAGCTCGTCCATCAGTTCGGCCTTGTTCTGCAAGCGTCCCGCCGTATCGATGATCAGCACATCGCTGCCCGCTTCCTTGGCCTTTTCCCATGCATCATAGGCAAGCCCCGCCGCGTCGGCGCCGAGCTTGGAGGAGACGACCGGCGAGCCGGTACGCTCGCCCCATATATGCAGTTGCTCGATCGCGGCTGCGCGGAACGTATCGCCTGCCGCGAGCATGACCTTGAGGCCGCCAGCGGTGAGCTTTGCCGCAAGCTTGCCGATGGTCGTCGTCTTGCCGGTGCCGTTGACGCCGACGACGAGGATCACATGCGGCTTGTGCGACAGGTCAAGTTCCAGCGGCTTTGCCACCGGGCCCAGAACCTTTTCGATTTCCGCGCCCATGATGGTGCGCACTTCCTCGCCCGTCACGTCCTTGCCGTAGCGCCCCGAGGCAAGCGCGTCGGTGACGCGCATGGCGGTTTCAAGCCCGAGATCGGCCTGGATCAGCACGTCTTCGAGATCCTGCAGCGTATCGTCATCGAGCTTGCGCTTGGTGAAAATGCCGCCGATGGATTCGCTGAGTGAATTCGATGAACGGAGCAGGCCGCGACGCAGCCGCTCGAACCAGGACAGCTTGGGTTCAGGCGCCGCCTCAACCGGCGCTTCTTCCTTGTGTTCCTCGACGGCCTTGGCGACCTTTACCTTCTTGGGCTTCGCCGCCTCCGGCTGAGCTGCGGGTTCGGCTGCTTCTTCCTTAACTACAGGGGCATCAGGAGCTTTTGCGACTTCGGGCTGCTCGGGTTCGGAGACCGGTTCCGGCCCAGGCTCAACAACAGGCTCAACAACCGGTTCTGGCGCAGGTGCCTCGACCGCGATGGGTTCCATCACCGGAGGCTGTTCGATCGGGATTTCGATCTCGGCGACCGGATGTTCCGCTTTCGCCTTTTCCTCCTCAACCGTTTCAGAGGCAGGCTCTTCCATCGGCTCTGGCTCGCGGGCGATCACCGGCATTTCCGGTTCGGAAATGACCACTTCGACGGCGGTGTCTTGCGTTTCTTCAGACGCTGCGGCGGTTTCAGGAAGTTCTGTTTCCAAAGCCGCTTCCACGGCATCGGGGGCCGGTTGTTCGACCGGTTTTTCCTCGACCTCCTTCTTGCCGAAGGAGAACATTTTCTTGATGAAACCCATTGCCATGAATTCTGATGCCCTTAAGCTTCAAGCCGCTTGCGGCTCTGCCTGACGGGTGAGGAGTTTTTCACCGTCATGGCCTGTCACGATACGTTCGATGATTTCGCCCGGTGCGCCGCCGTCAACCGATGCCAGCGTAAAGCCTTCGGTGCGCGCAATGCCTTCCTTCTCGACCAGAAGGCGCTGCATGGTGCCATTCAGCGCGCCGAGATGCTTTTCATAGGCACGGTCGCCTTCCGCGCGCAGGCGTGCCGCGCGTTCCTTGACGATTTCGCGCCGCACCTGCGGCATGCGGGCGGCAGGCGTGCCTTCGCGCGCGCTGTAGGGGAAGACGTGCAGGTGGGAGAGGCCGCATTCCTCGACGATTTTCAGCGAGTTCTGGAACATCTCCTCGGTTTCGGTCGGGAAACCGGCGATGATGTCAGCGCCGAAGACGATATCGGGACGAAGCCCGCGCACTGTTTCGCAAAAGCGGATCGAATCGTCGCGCAAGTGGCGGCGCTTCATGCGCTTCAGGATCATGTCGTCGCCCGCCTGCAGCGACAGGTGCAGATGCGGCATCAGCCGCTTTTCATTGGCAATCGCATCCATCAGATCGTCATCCGCCTCGATGGAATCGATGGAGGAAAGACGCAGGCGCTGCAAATCCGGCACCTGATTGAGAACAGTCTTCACCAATTTGCCGAGGCGCAGATTGCCGGGAAGATCGGGACCGTAGGAGGTCATGTCCACGCCGGTCAGCACCACTTCGGCATAGCCATTGCCGACGAGACGCCTGACCTGGTCCACCACCGCACCCATCGGAACCGAGCGGGAATTGCCGCGGCCATAGGGAATAATGCAGAAGGTGCAGCGATGGTCGCAGCCGTTCTGCACCTGCACGAAGGCGCGCGCGCGGCCCTCGATGGCATCGACCATATGGCTTGCGGTTTCGCGCACTTCCATGATGTCGTTGACGCGTACTTTCTCGAACTGGTTGACGCCGAAATCCGGCAGCATCCGGTAGGAGTTGGATTTGAGCTTTTCCTCATTGCCGAGAATGAGGTCCACTTCATCCATGGCGGCGAAATTGTCCGCTTCGGTCTGCGCAGCGCAGCCGGTGACGATGATGCGCGCTTCCGGGTTTTCACGGCGTGCCTTGCGGATCGCCTGACGCGCCTGACGCACGGCTTCCGCCGTCACGGCGCAGGTATTGAAGATGATCGCCCCGTCCTTCAACTCGCCCAGTCCGGCGGCGTCGGCTTCGCGCTTCATCACCTCCGATTCATAGGTGTTGAGGCGGCATCCGAATGTGACGACTTCCACCGACATCAGGCTGCACCCCTGTCAGATGGCTTGTGAGACTGGGCGTCGCAGCTCCATTCACCGGTTGCCGGATCGAAAGTGCCGGAAAACTCCCATTCGGCCGGCCCGGTCATGATGACGTGATCGTCGTCACGCCATTCGATCAGGAGAGGACCGCCCGGAACATTGACGGTGACAGTTCGCCCCGTGCGGCGCGTGCGCGCTGCGGAGACGGCTGCGGCGCAGGCGGCGGAACCGCAGGCGCGGGTGAGGCCCGCGCCACGCTCCCATGTGCGCAGGTTCATCGTCTCGGGCGACGTGACCTCGGCAATGGAGATATTGGCGCGTTCCGGGAAGATCGGATGATGTTCCAGAAGCGGTCCGAACTTTTCCAGCTCATAGGACCAGACATCGCGGTCGACCCAGAATATGGCGTGCGGATTGCCCATGGATGCAACCGACGGCGAGTGCAGCACCGGCGCGTCGATGGGGCCGACCTGCAGTTCGATCATGCGCGTATCGCGAAACTCTTCGGCAAGCGGAATGTCCTGCCAGTCGAAGCGCGGCTTGCCCATGTCCACCGAAATCAGGCCATCTTCGTGTTCTGTTGCGGTCAGAATTCCGGCGCGGGTCTCGAAGGTAAAGGCCTGCCTGCCGGTTTCGGCGGCCAGCGCCTGCACCACGCAGCGCGTGCCATTGCCGCATGCCTGGGCTTGTGTGCCGTCGCAATTGATGATCGCGATATAGTTGTCGGTTCCCGCTGTACGTGGATCATGGATCGCCATGATCTGATCGAAGGCGGTCTCGCTGTCGCTTGCAAGACGGATCGCGGCTTCAGGCGTGATCCGGTCCGCGCGGCCGCGCATGTCGGCAACGATGATCTGATTGCCGAGCCCGTTCATCTTGGCGAAGGCTGCCCTGGTGGCCATAACTATCGTGGTTCCGTTTTCCTGCGGCTTATGCTCATGAAGCCTATGGGACAATTAGGGTCTATATGGCGGAAAAGCCCGCAAATTGCCAGTACCCGGATGAGATTGGGAAAAGTTGCGGCCCGGAGGTTTCTGCAGAACAGCCCCCAATATCGGAGAAACTGTGGCCTTCCTGTCCCAGTTTCAGGATTATCATGCGGTTTCAAGCGATCTTGAAGGGTTTGGAGGGGAAAAATGACAGTATTCGGTGTTGCTTTTTTAACCATATAGCCATTTTATCGGTCCAATATTGTCACATTGCAGGGCTTCGGTAGGAAGCCCGGGGCATCCCCACCCCTGATGAGAAATGCGGAAATGGAGAACCAGATGGGAATTTCGAAAGCAAGTCTGCTCAGCCTCGCGGCGGCTGGCATTGTCCTGGCCGGGTGCCAGAGCTCCCGGTTCGGCAATCTCGATACGGTTTCGCCACCGCCGCCGCCACCACCCGTAGCCGCCGCTCCGGCTGGCACGGTGCAGAAGGGCAATCTTTCTTCTCCCAATGCTTCGCAGTTCCCGACGGCTCCGACCACGAACCCGAACGCGCAGCCCGGCACGCAGGTTGCAAGCCTGCCGCCGGCTTCCGCGCCCGATCTGACGCCCGGCTCCGTCGCCGGTGTGTGGAACGCATCGCTTGGCGGCCAGAGCTGCAAGATCGCGACGCCGCAGACCAAATATGGCCAGGGCTTCCGCGCCGGTCCGCTGCGCTGCCCCGGTGAACTCGGCAATCTCGCTTCCTGGGCCGTCAACGGCAAGCAGCTCGTTCTCTATGATGTGAATGGCGGCACCGTCGCCTCGCTCTATTCCTCGGGGGCGAGCCGCTTCGACGGACAGACCTCGGGCGGTCAGGCCGTATCGCTCTCGCGCTAAGACATTCTTTCGTTTGGAGCGCATTTCGATCTGATTGAACCAGGTCGGCGCCCAATTGTTTGTTTTGCCGCGCATCTTGCCCGAAAACCGCTTCGCAAGTTTCGGGATGCGCTCTGGAGACAGGCGGATCATCGCAAGATGGTCCGCCGTTTTTGCAATTGAAAGGTTGAACGGAAGCAATCATGTCTTTCGACGGTAATCTGAAAGCCTTCCCCTCCGTCCGCGAACATTACGATGCGATGGTCGCGGCAGGCGATGTGGACGCCGATCCCGCTCAACTCGAACTTACCGTCCGTTACGACCGGCTGATCGAGGAAATCTGCACTCGGCGCCTGTCACGCAAGTCGAGCGCGCTCGGCTGGCTGTTCGGCAAGCGCAAGGAGGCGACGAGCGTCATCAAGGGGCTTTACGTGCACGGCGAGGTTGGGCGCGGCAAGACCATGCTGATGGACATGTTCTTTTCGCTTCTGCCGGTCGAACGCAAGCGCCGCGCGCATTTCAACGATTTCATGGCCGATGTGCATGAGCGCATCTATGCGCACCGCCAGGCGCTGAAGCGCGGCGAGACCAAGCAGGACGATCCGATACCGCCGGTGGCGGACGCGCTCAGCCAACAGGCCTGGGTGCTTTGCTTCGATGAATTCACCGTGACCGACATCGCCGATGCGATGATCCTGTCGCGCCTGTTCAGCGCGCTCTTCGCCCGTGGCGTGGTGCTGGTGGCGACATCCAACGTCGCGCCGGACAATCTTTACCGCGACGGCCTGAACCGGCAGCTCTTCCTGCCCTTCATCGATATTCTCAAGAGCCATGTCGATGTGATCAATCTGGATTCCCGCACCGATTACCGCCTTGAAAAGCTGGACCGCCAGCCGGTCTATCTGTCGCCGCTCGGTGCTGAGACCACCAGGCGCATGGATGCGGCCTGGGCGGCGCAAAAGAATGGCGCGCACGAAAAGCCGGACGTCATCCGCATCAAGGGGCGCGACATCGAGATCGCCCGTTCCGTGCATGGCGCGGCGCGCTTCACTTTCGATGCGCTCTGCACGAAGCCGCTCGGCGCCTCGGACTATATCGCCATCGTCAAGCATTATCCGACGCTGTTCATCGAGGATGTGCCGGTGCTGGACTATGCGCGCCGCAACGAGGCGAAGCGCTTCATCCTGCTGATAGACGTGCTTTACGATCATCATGCGCGGGTGTTCATTTCCGCCGAAGCGCAGCCGGAAAAGCTCTATCTTGCCAGCAAGGGCACGGAGGCCTTCGAGTTCGACCGAACCGCTTCCCGCCTCTTCGAGATGCAGAGCGCGGAATATCTGGCCGAGCCCCCCGGCAAGGCCGGTTGAGGCCTTCCGCGTCCCTCCTCGTCAGGCGGCCCATCATCAGACTGCCACAGACTGGACTTATAAGCCGGGTGGGCTATGTTGCTCACGCAATTCATGCGGAGGCGGGGCGCGTTTGCGCGGCACTTCCGATACGGCGCCTGTCTGGAATCCGGAACCGGTTTCGGACGGGTGTGCGACGCTGTTGGAATTGGCAGCTTGCCGGTCGCTCCCTCGCCGCTTCGTCGGGGATGGTCTGCGACGGCGGGAAGGGTGTTTTTGCCTTGATATTGACAAATTATCTTACGTTTACGTAAGAACCAATAAATCTAACCGATTGAAAACATTGGTCGCAAAATAATGAGTTGAGTTTATCGCCAAAGAGTCCTATCTCGCAGTTCCAACGCTTGAGCGTTTCCGGGGAGGATTCCGGATGGCTTGATGCGTTTCTGGATCAAAAGTGAGGAAAGAAACAATCATGGCACGCAACAAGATTGCCCTCATCGGCTCCGGCATGATCGGCGGCACGCTCGCTCATCTGGCCGGTCTGAAGGAACTCGGCGACGTCGTCCTTTTCGACATTGCGGAAGGCATCCCGCAGGGTAAGGGACTGGACATTGCCGAATCTTCGCCCGTTGACGGTTTTGATGCGAAGTACACCGGCGCCAACGACTACGCTGCAATCGAAGGCGCAGACGTTGTCATCGTGACCGCAGGCGTGCCGCGCAAGCCGGGCATGAGCCGCGACGACCTTCTGGGCATCAACCTCAAGGTGATGGAGCAGGTTGGCGCGGGCATCAAGAAATATGCCCCTGAAGCTTTCGTCATCTGCATCACCAACCCGCTCGACGCCATGGTCTGGGCGCTGCAGAAGTTCTCCGGTCTTCCGGCGCACAAGGTTGTCGGCATGGCCGGCGTTCTCGACAGCGCCCGCTTCCGTTATTTCCTCTCGGAAGAATTCAACGTCTCGGTTGAAGACGTCACGGCATTCGTGCTGGGCGGCCACGGCGACAGCATGGTTCCGCTCGCCCGTTACTCGACCGTTGCCGGCATCCCGCTGCCAGACCTCGTCAAGATGGGCTGGACCAGCCAGGACAAGCTCGACAAGATCATCCAGCGCACCCGTGACGGCGGCGCGGAAATCGTCGGCCTGCTCAAGACCGGTTCGGCTTTCTACGCTCCGGCCTCGTCGGCCATCCAGATGGCTGAATCCTACCTCAAGGACAAGAAGCGCGTCCTGCCGGTCGCTGCCCAGCTTTCCGGCCAGTATGGCGTCAAGGACATGTATGTCGGCGTGCCGACCGTGATCGGCGCCAATGGCGTCGAGCGCATCATCGAAATCGATCTCGACAAGGACGAGAAGGCGCAGTTCGACAAGTCGGTGGCTTCCGTCGCCGGTCTTTGCGAAGCCTGCATCGCCATCGCTCCGTCGCTGAAGTAAATTCCAGACAAGGCCGGATTGCCGCTTGCCTGCGGCTCCGGCCTTTTCCGGCTGTCAATCCGTACCGGTTCCGTTCAATCCCAATATGCAACGGACCGGGAATCCGCAGAGGACAACCAGATGAATATTCACGAATACCAGGCCAAGCGCCTGCTTCACACCTACGGCGCGCCGATCGCCAATGGTGTGGCTGTCTATTCCGTCGAACAGGCGGAAGAATGGGCAAAGACGCTTCCCGGACCGCTTTATGTCGTCAAGAGCCAGATCCATGCTGGCGGACGCGGCAAGGGCAAGTTCAAGGAACTGCCAGCCGATGCAAAGGGCGGCGTGCGCCTCGCCAAGTCTGTCGAGGAAGTGGTTGCCAATGCGAAGGAAATGCTCGGCAACACGCTCGTCACCAAGCAGACCGGCCCTGCCGGCAAGCAGGTCAACCGTCTCTACATCGAAGACGGCGCCGACATTGATCGCGAGCTTTATCTCTCGATCCTGATCGACCGCACCGTTGGTCGTCCGGCTTTCGTCGTTTCGACCGAAGGCGGCATGGACATCGAAGCCGTTGCCGAGGAAACCCCTGAAAAGATCGTCACCGTCGCCATCGACCCTGCCAAGGGCGTGACGGATGAGGACGCCAACAAGCTCGCCGATGCGCTGAAGCTTGAAGGTCAGGCTCGCGAAGACGGCGTCAAGCTGTTCCCGATCCTCTACAAGGCCTTCACCGAGAAGGACATGAGCCTTCTGGAAATCAATCCGCTGATCGTCATGACCGATGGCCGCGTGCGCGTTCTCGACGCCAAGGTGTCGTTCGACGGCAACGCCCTGTTCCGTCATCCCGACATTCAGGAACTGCGCGATCTGTCGGAAGAAGACGAAAAAGAAATCGAAGCTTCCAAGTACGACCTCGCCTATGTCGCGCTCGATGGCAATATCGGCTGCATGGTCAACGGCGCAGGCCTTGCCATGGCAACGATGGACATCATCAAGCTCTACGGCGCAGAACCTGCCAACTTCCTCGACGTTGGCGGTGGCGCTTCCAAGGAGAAGGTGACGGCGGCGTTCAAGATCATCACCGCCGATCCGGCTGTCCAGGGCATTCTGGTCAACATCTTTGGCGGCATCATGAAGTGCGACGTCATCGCTGAAGGCGTGATCGCCGCGGTCAAGGAAGTCGGCCTCAAGGTTCCGCTGGTTGTCCGTCTCGAAGGCACCAATGTCGAACTCGGCAAGAAGATCATCAACGAGAGCGGCCTGAACGTCATTTCGGCCGACGATCTCGACGATGCGGCGCAGAAGATCGTCGCTGCAGTGAAGGGGAATTAAGGCATGTCCATTCTCGTCAACAAGGACACCAAGGTTCTCGTGCAGGGCCTGACCGGCAAGACCGGCACCTTCCACACCGAACAGGCGCTTGCCTATTACGGCACGCAGATGGTCGGTGGCATCCATCCGAAGAAGGGTGGCGAAACCTGGGAAGGCGCCAAGGGCGAAAAGCTGCCGATCTTCGCAACCGTTGCCGAAGCCAAGGAACGCACCGGTGCCGACGCATCCGTGATCTATGTTCCGCCAGCAGGCGCAGCAGACGCGATCATCGAAGCCATCGAAGCTGAAATCCCGTTCATCGTCTGCATCACCGAAGGCATTCCGGTCATGGACATGGTTCGCGTCAAGGAGCGTCTGGAACGCTCGAAGTCGCGCCTGCTCGGACCGAACTGCCCGGGCATCCTGACCCCAGAAGAATGCAAGATCGGCATCATGCCGGGCAATATCTTCAAGAAGGGTTCGGTGGGCGTTGTTTCCCGCTCCGGAACGCTTACCTATGAAGCAGTGTTCCAGACCTCCAACGAAGGCCTCGGCCAGACGACCGCTGTCGGTATCGGCGGCGATCCGGTCAAGGGCACCGAGTTCATCGACGTGCTGGAAATGTTCCTGGCCGACGACGAAACCAAGTCGATCGTCATGATCGGTGAAATCGGCGGTTCGGCTGAAGAAGATGCGGCGCAGTTCCTCAAGGACGAAGCCAAGCGCGGCCGCAAGAAGCCGATGGTCGGCTTCATCGCTGGCCGTACGGCTCCTGCCGGACGCACCATGGGCCATGCTGGCGCCGTGATCTCCGGCGGCAAGGGCGGCGCGGAAGACAAGATTGCCGCCATGGAATCGGCTGGCATTCGCGTGTCGCCGTCGCCGGCGCAGCTCGGCAAGACGCTGGTCGAAGTCCTCAAGGGCTGAGATCGCGTAACGATCTGAATATCCCGGCTGCGGCGAAAGCCGCTGCCGGGTTTGGCATAAGAGCGGGTCATGTGATCCGGTTAGAGGGACGGATATCCGTTCCGACGCGTAGAGTTTAGTCATGCCGGGGTCTGTAGCGGTTCCTCCCCGGCGGCGTGAGGGATGAAGTTTCAAACTTCCGGCCCGCGCAAGATGAGCCACTGACAAGGAGACGGAGCGCTGCTCCGGATAGGCTATGGCAAGGCAAGAACAAGCCAACGACGTTTTCGCCCTTACCTCATTCCTCTATGGCGGCAATGCCGACTATATCGAGGAGCTGTACGCCAAATATGAGGACGATCCGAATTCGGTCGATCCGCAGTGGCGCGATTTCTTCGCGAAGCTGGGCGATAATGCCGACGATGTGAAAAAGAACGCTGAAGGCGCGTCCTGGACCAGGAAGAACTGGCCGATTGCAGCCAATGGCGAACTGATTTCCGCGCTCGATGGCAACTGGGCCGAAGTCGAGAAGCACGTCACCGACAAGCTGAAGGGCAAGGCGGCAAAGGGCGAAGCGAAGGGCGCGACCGGCGCAGCGCTGACCAGCGAAGAGATCACGCAGGCTGCACGCGACAGCGTTCGCGCCATCATGATGATCCGCGCCTATCGCATGCGCGGCCATCTGCACGCCAATCTCGATCCGCTCGGTCTCTCCGAAAAGCCGAACGATTACAACGAGCTGGAACCGGAAAACTACGGTTTCACGCCTGCCGACTACAACCGCAAGATCTTTATCGACAACGTGCTCGGCCTCGAATATGCGACCGTGCCGGAAATGCTCGACATCCTGAAGCGCACCTATTGCGGCACGATCGGCGTCGAATTCATGCATATCTCCGATCCGGCTGAAAAGGCCTGGATTCAGGAACGCATCGAAGGCCCGGACAAAAAGGTTGCTTTCACGCCGGAAGGCAAGAAGGCCATCCTGTCGAAGCTTATCGAAGCGGAAGGCTTCGAGCAGTTCATCGACGTCAAGTACAAGGGCACCAAGCGTTTCGGCCTCGATGGCGGTGAATCGCTGATCCCCGCGCTGGAACAGATCGTCAAGCGCGGCGGCGCCATGGGCGTCAAGGAAATCATCTTCGGCATGGCCCACCGTGGCCGTTTGAACGTGCTCAGCCAGGTCATGGGCAAGCCGCATCGCGCCATCTTCCACGAGTTCAAGGGCGGCTCCTACGCGCCGGACGACGTGGAAGGTTCGGGCGACGTGAAGTACCATCTGGGCGCTTCGTCGGACCGTGAGTTCGACGGCAACAAGGTTCACCTGTCGCTGACCGCCAACCCGTCGCACCTTGAAATCGTCAACCCGGTCGTCATGGGCAAGGCCCGCGCCAAGCAGGACCTGCTGGCCGGTCGCACCCGCGACGACATGGTTCCGCTTGCAACTCGCGCCAAGGTTCTGCCGCTGCTGCTGCACGGTGATGCCGCCTTTGCCGGTCAGGGCGTCGTGGCCGAGTGCCTCGGCCTTTCGGGCCTGAAGGGCCACCGCGTTGCCGGTACGGTCCATTTCATCATCAACAACCAGATCGGTTTCACCACCAATCCGGCCTTCTCGCGTTCGTCGCCTTATCCGTCGGATGTGGCGAAGATGATCGAAGCGCCGATCTTCCACGTCAATGGCGACGATCCGGAAGCCGTGGTGTTTGCAGCCAAGGTTGCGACCGAATTCCGCATGACCTTCCACAAGCCGGTGGTCATCGACATGTTCTGCTATCGCCGCTTCGGTCACAACGAAGGCGACGAGCCGTCCTTCACCCAGCCGCTGATGTACAAGGCGATCCGCGGGCACAAGACCACGGTTCAGCTCTACAGCGAAAAGCTGATCGCCGAAGGCCTGATCAAGCAGGAAGAAATCGACCAGATGAAAGCGCAGTGGCGCGAAAATCTGGAAGCCGAATTCGAAGCCGGACAGAGCTACAAGCCGAACAAGGCCGACTGGCTGGACGGCGCATGGGCTGGTCTGCGTACTGCCGACAACGCCGACGAACAGCGCCGCGGCAAGACCGCCGTGCCGATGAAGACGCTCAAGGAAATCGGCAAGAAGCTGGTTGAAGTGCCGAAGTACTTCCACGTCCACCGCACGATCCAGCGCTTCCTCGACAACCGCGCCAAGATGATGGAAACGGGCGAGGGGATCGACTGGGCGACGGCGGAATCGCTGGCGTTCGGTTCGCTGGTTGCCGAAGGCAGCCCGATCCGCCTGTCGGGTCAGGACGTCGAGCGCGGCACCTTCTCGCAGCGCCATACGGTTCTCTACGATCAGGAAACCCAGAACCGCTACATCCCGCTCAACAATATCCAGAAGGGTCAGGCGATCTACGAGGCCATCAATTCGATGCTCTCCGAAGAAGCGGTGCTCGGCTACGAATACGGTTATTCGCTGTCCGATCCGCGCGCTCTGGTCCTGTGGGAAGCCCAGTTCGGCGACTTCGCCAATGGTGCACAGGTCGTGTTCGACCAGTTCATCTCGTCGGGCGAACGCAAGTGGCTGCGCATGTCCGGCCTCGTCTGCCTCCTGCCGCACGGCTATGAAGGCCAGGGTCCGGAACACTCTTCCGCTCGTCTGGAACGCTATCTCCAGCTCTGCGCCGAAGACAACATGCAGGTGGCGAACGTCACGACGCCGGCCAACTACTTCCACATCCTGCGCCGCCAGATGAAGCGCGACTTCCGCAAGCCGCTCATCATGATGACGCCGAAGTCGCTGCTGCGCCACAAGCGCGCCGTTTCGACGCTGGCCGAAATGTCGGGCGAATCCTCGTTCCACCGCCTGCTGTGGGACGATGCGCAGTACAACAAGGACGAAGGCATCAAGCTCCAGAAGGATGCAAAGATCCGTCGCGTCGTTCTCTGCTCGGGCAAGGTCTATTACGACCTTTACGAAGAGCGCGAAAAGCGCGGCATCGACGACGTCTACCTGCTGCGCGTGGAACAGCTCTATCCGTTCCCGGCCAAGGCGCTCATCAACGAGCTGTCGCGGTTCCGTCAGGCGGAAATGGTCTGGTGCCAGGAAGAGCCGAAGAACATGGGTGCATGGTCGTTCATCGACCCGTATCTGGAATGGGTGCTCGCTCATATCGACGCCAAGCATCAGCGCGTGCGCTATGCGGGCCGTCCGGCCGCAGCATCGCCTGCAACGGGCCTGATGTCGAAGCATCTTGCACAGCTTGCCGCTTTCCTTGAGGATGCGCTCGGCTGAGCGCCGACCGGCAATTCACATCGAACGAACTTTAAAGACTGAAGATCAACGGAAGAAGAAACCATGGCTACCGAAATTCGCGTTCCCACGCTTGGGGAGTCCGTTACCGAGGCAACCATCGGAAAGTGGTTCAAGAAGGTTGGCGATGCCGTCGCTATCGACGAACCGCTGGTGGAACTGGAAACCGACAAGGTGACAGTGGAAGTTCCGGCTGCTGCTGCTGGCGTGCTGGCCGAGATCGTGGCCAAGGAAGGCGACACGGTCGAAGTCAATGCGCTTCTCGGCCAGATTTCCGGTGACGGCGCTGCCGCCGCTGCGGCCCCGGCTGCGAAGAAGGAAGAAGCCAAGCCTGCCGCTGCCGCTCCTGCTGCTGCGGCGCCAGCCGCTTCCGCCTCGTCCGGCCCGGCCATGCAGCCTGCTCCGGCAGCCTCCAAGCTGCTTGCTGAAAACAACCTTTCCGCCGATCAGGTGGAAGGTTCGGGCAAGCGCGGCCAGGTGCTGAAGGGCGATGTGCTTGACGCTATTGCAAAAGGTGTTTCGGCTGCTCCTGCCGCCGCCGCACCGGCTGCTGCCCGCCCGGCGTCGCCAGCTGACGACGCATCGCGCGAAGAACGCGTGAAGATGACCCGCCTGCGCCAGACGATCGCCAAGCGTCTGAAGGATGCTCAGAACACTGCCGCCATGCTGACGACCTACAACGAAGTCGACATGTCAGCGGTGATGGAACTGCGCACCAAGTACAAGGACATCTTCGAAAAGAAGCATGGCGTGAAGCTTGGCTTCATGGGCTTCTTTACCAAGGCCGTGACGCATGCGCTGAAGGAAATCCCGGCGGTCAACGCCGAGATCGACGGCACCGACATCATCTACAAGAACTTCGCCCATGTCGGCATGGCCGTCGGCACGGACAAGGGTCTCGTGGTTCCGGTCATCCGTGACGCCGACAGCATGTCGATCGCGGAAATCGAAAAGGAACTGGGACGTCTGGCCAAGGCGGCTCGCGACGGTTCGCTGTCCATGGCCGACATGCAGGGCGGCACGTTCACCATCACCAATGGCGGCGTGTACGGTTCGCTGATGTCCTCGCCGATCCTGAACGCTCCGCAGTCGGGCATTCTCGGCATGCACAAGATCCAGGACCGTCCTGTTGTCGTCGGCGGCCAGATCGTGATCCGCCCGATGATGTATCTGGCGCTTTCCTACGATCACCGCATCGTGGACGGCAAGGAAGCTGTGACCTTCCTCGTGCGCGTCAAGGAAAGCCTGGAAGATCCGGAACGTCTGGTTCTCGATCTCTAAGGAAGAACGATGGAGCCGGGCCTCTTCTCCGCATCCCCGTTCCTGCCGCTGATCGGCGGGAGCGTCGTCCTGCTGGTGGTTCATATCCTCCTGCAGGGCTTTGCGGCAACGAAGGAACTCGGCTCCCGGTGGAATGCCGGTCCGCGCGACGAGGGGCTGAAACCCTCCGGCAAGTTTGCCGGTCGCGCGGAACGGGCCTCCGCCAATTTCCGCGAGACCTATCCGGCCTTCATCGGTCTGGCGCTGGCGCTCGTGCTGAAAGGCGACCCGTCCGGGTGGGGTATCCTCGGGGCGTGGCTCTGGTTGCTGGGCCGCATCGTCTATATCCCGCTTTATCTGGCGGGCATTCCCTATTTCCGTTCCTTCGTCTGGCTCATCAGCCTGATGGGGCTCGGTATCATGCTTCTGGCTTTGGTTCTGTGATGACAGCCTGCACGTGAAACACGCGCAACGAAGGAAACACGATGCATCCCTATCTTTTCGAACTTGCATCCCTGATGGCGATCTTCGTCTTCGCCATCGTTTCCCCCGGCGCTGATCTTGCGATGGTCATCCGGCAATCGCTGCTGCATGGCCGCCGTGAAGCGATCATCACGAGCTTCGGTATCGGTACCGCCCTGATGATGCATGTCACCTATACGGTGCTCGGGCTCGGGCTCATCATTTCCAAGTCGATCTACCTGTTCAACATCGTCAAATGGTGCGGCGTGGCCTATCTGGTCTATATCGGCATCAAGGCGCTGCGAGCTGGCACGACGAAGATCGACGTGGAGGCTTCGCCAAAGGAGCCGCGCAAGCAGCAGAGCTTCGCCAGGGCCTTCGGCCTCGGCTTTGCCGCCAATGCGCTGAACCCCAAGGCAGTGTTCTTCTTTTTGTCGATTTTCTCCACGGTCGTTCATGCCCATACGCCGACGGAGGTGAAGCTCGGTTATGGCGTCGTGATGGCGACCGCGCTGATCTCCTGGTTCGTCGGCGTCAGCCTTTTCATGACGACACCGAAGATGCGCGCGGCCTTCTCGCGCGCCTCGAAGTGGATCGATCGCGCCAGCGGAGTTGTGTTCATCGCGTTGGGGCTTAAACTTGCCACCGAAAAGGCTATGTAATCCTTATCTTCGCAAGCCGAGGATTCGCTGCCGGAAAAGCTCAGCCGGAACACCCAGGGAGAACCGACAGATGCATATTGCACACAAGCTTTTCAGGACCACCGCCTTTGCCGCGCTCGCGCTTTCGGTGTTCTCCACCGCCGTTCAGGCGGCTTGTACGCAGAACCGCGCGATTTATCGCGATCGCGACGATGCCTACACGCTGACCTTCCGTCCGGAGCAGCCGAATGATCTGAAAATGACACCGGCGCCGACCAATGAATTCACCATCACGGCCAACGACAAGCCGGAGTTCAAGCTGAGCGGCATGGTGATCTGGCCGGAGGAGGGCGTGGCGCGCCCCTATGCCTTGCTGACCTTCAACTGCAAGGGCGATGGTTCCAATCCGGAAGACCTCGACGATTGCAGCATCTGGCAGAGCGTCATCTATGCCTTGAAGGAAGGCGCGGAAGCCGAGGTGCTGCCCAAGGCGGAAGAACCGGCGGCGCAGGCGATCCTGCTGCCCGATCTGGTGACGGCGCTCGACGGTTATGATTTTGGAGCGGCAAAACCCGAAAAGCCGCTGCAGTGGGAAGTGTTCCGCTTTCAGGGATGCACGCCCGACCAGGAATGACCGGCTCCTGAAAAATGCCGGTTGCATGTGAATAATAGCGGATGAAGGGCATCGCCGGATGAACCGGGTCGCCCGAAAGCGTTCAGGACAGACTGAAGAAGGATAGTTCAATGTCATACGATGTGGTTGTCATCGGTACGGGCCCCGGCGGTTATGTCGCCGCGATCAAGGCTGCACAGCTTGGTCTTTCCGTTGCTGTTGTGGAGAAGCGCAAGACCTTCGGTGGCACCTGCCTGAATATCGGCTGCATTCCCTCCAAGGCGCTGCTGCATGCATCGGAAGTTTTTGCCGAAGCCGGTCATTCCTTCGATACGCTCGGCGTGGAAGTGACGCCGAAGCTCAATCTGGGCAAGATGCTGGCGCACAAGGATGCGACCGTGAAGTCCAACGTCACCGGCGTTGAATTCCTGTTCAAGAAGAACAAGATCACGTCCTTCATCGGCACCGGCAAGATCGTAGCCAAGGGCAAGGTTTCCGTGACCGCCGAAGACGGCAAGGTCGAGGAAATCGAAGCAAAGAACATCATCATCGCCACCGGCTCCGACGTCGCCGGCATTCCCGGCGTCAAGGTCGATATTGACGAGAAAGTCATCGTTTCCTCGACCGGCGCGCTTTCCTTCGACAAGGTTCCGGGCAGCCTGATCGTCGTCGGCGGCGGCGTGATCGGCCTCGAACTTGGCTCCGTCTGGGCGCGTCTCGGCGCCAAGGTAACGGTCGTGGAATATCTCGACAAGGTGCTCGGGCCCATGGACGGCGAAGTGTCGAAGCAGTTCCAGCGTCTCCTCGAAAAGCAGGGCATTGCCTTCAAGCTCGGCGCCAAGGTGACCGGCGTGGAGAAGGCAGGTAAGGGCGCGAAAGTGACCGTTGAACCGGTAAAGGGTGGCGCGGCTGAAACGCTTGAAGCCGATGCCGTTCTGATTGCGACCGGCCGCCGTCCTTACACGGACGGTCTCGGCCTGCAGGAAGCTGGCGTGAATGTCGATGATCGCGGCCGCGTTGCCATCGACGGTCACTGGCGTACCAATGTCGAAGGCATCTATGCCATTGGCGACGTGGTGCAGGGTCCGATGCTGGCGCACAAGGCCGAAGACGAAGGCATTGCGGTTGCCGAAATCATTGCCGGTCAGGCCGGTCACGTGAATTTCGATGTCATTCCGAGCGTCGTTTACACGCAGCCGGAAGTGGCTTCCGTCGGCAAGACCGAAGAAGAGCTAAAAGCTGCCGGTATCGAATACAAGATCGGCAAGTTCCCGTTCACGGCCAATGGTCGCGCACGCGCCATGCTGCACACGGACGGGTTCGTGAAGATCCTCGCCGACAAGGCGACGGACCGCGTCCTGGGCGCTCATATCCTCGGCTACAATGCCGGCGAAATGATCCACGAACTGGCTGTTCTGATGGAGTTCGGCGGATCGTCGGAAGACCTGGCCCGCACCTGCCACGCGCATCCGACTATGTCGGAAGCCGTGCGCGAATCCGCCCTGGCGACCTTCGCCAAGCCGATCCATATGTGATCGGCCATTATATGGAACTGCAAAAGGCCCGCAGATGCGGGCCTTTTTTCGATGTCTAGAGCATTTCCGACGATTCTGTCAGAACAGGAACCGCTCTAGTTTTGCGCTGGCGGGCTGGCCGGGGGAGCCGGAGCAGGTGTTGCAGGCTCGCTCTGCGTCGCAGGGGGAGGCGAAGGTGGAGCGGCTGTGTCTGTCCCGCTGCCGTTGCGGTAAAAGAAATAAGCCAGGATGATTATCGCCGCCAGCAGCACCGCGCCAAGCAGATAGCCGCTTCCGCCGCGCGCGGGCGGTGGCGGCGGCATCCCGGATGGGTCGAAAGCCTGGGGTCGGTTGTCGTGCGCGGGTCGTTGTTCCGCGGGTCATTGTTTCGCGGGTCGAGGGGGTCAACCATATCGGGTCCTCCAATGGTCCCTTCCGCCATCGAAACGACAGTCGGGAAGTGACAGTTGGCCGGGCATTGCGTGTGGTCCTCGGGCAATCGATGTTCCGACCGCCTCGAATGCGTGCCGTCATGCGCTGCAATAACAAACCCGGTGTATATCAATGCGAAAAAGAGCGGATAGTTCCAGAAGCGCTAATATGCGTACGAGCCAGTACGAATAGACGTGCGGAGCGGGGCGGCGGCGCTGGTGTTAACGCAAGAGAAACTGCGCATCATTTATGTATATCCAATCACGGATGCGATCTGCTGATCGAAAATATGATCGATCAACTGGCTATCCGGGCTTTATCACTGTAAAGCACTGATAAGGCAGGATCGTTACAAGCGATCAGAGACGACGCCGAAATTTTGAGGAATGACATTATGCCGTCGAAAGAAAACCTGAAAACCATTGAACGCTTCGAGAAACTTTCGTCGCTTCTGCGCGATGAACAGTTCAAGCTTCTGGATGAGGCGGCTCGGGAAGAAGCGCTTCCGGGAAAATCCATATTGAGACAGATTGCCGAACTCGAACTCAATATAACCGCCATCGAGAACAGCATCACGGACCTGAAAGCCGGCTAGAGCATTTCCTGCAACACCGGAAATGCTCTATCGACGATTATAGCGGAACCACCCGATAACCCTTTGCACGCAGCAATTCGATTACCCCATCCGCGCCCGGCAGATGCAGCGCGCCAACGGCAATAAAGGCATTTCCCTTGTCGATGATCGGGACGGCGCGATCAGCCATGACGTGATTGCGGTCCGAAATGAGATATTTTAGAAATAAATCATAGTCCTCGTCGGAAAGGTTGTCGGGAACAATCTTCCGGAGCGTCGGCATGATCATCCCGATCTCGCCCTTGAGATAAAGTGCAGTCATTGTCTCCATGGCATTCTCGATCCCGTCACCATAATCGATGGTAGCCACAAGGCTGCGGACATGGAAATCGAGCGGCATCCGGCTCATCGCCAGGAGCTGTTCTTCCGCACTTTCAAGGCCCTGAACATCGCGGCCCTCGGCCTGCGCGTCGAGAGCAAGCTTTTCATCGAGCGATTTCTCGCCCTCGCTTTTGCGCTGTCTCTCGCATTTGGGAAACGTCAGCAGGCTGGATAGGACCCAGGGTTTCATTGTGGCGACCGCGTCGAGAATGATGCCGCGTTCTGCAAGCTTCCGTTCGATCTCGTCACGCTGCTCTGCGGGAAGATGGGATTTGAGCGTGGTGCCATCGGTGAAGAGCAGCAGGTCGGGATGTTCGAGCCTGACACGCAGGAAAAACTTCGGGTCCAGCATATCCGTCGTTTCCACGACAACCGTGTTCGCCGATCGATAGGCCGTGTCGGTCGCTTTCGGCAATGTCATGACGCGGGGATCGGAAAAATGTATCGTGCCGAAGAGATAGGATGGCTCGATGCCCTCTTTCTCGATTTTCCAGAGGAGCCCCGTGCGATTGGGAACCTTATCGGCTTCGCGCTGCAATTCCTGCCAGCTAACCGGGTCTTTCGCCTCAAGTCCTTCCATGAGGTTGACGCCGTGTGGGGTACAGGTAGCCGCGGCAGGGGCATTGTCGGCGCGAGCGGCGATGGAGCCTGCAAGACAGGCAAGGAGAAGGGTCAGAAACAGCTTTTTCATGAGGGCAATATAGAGCCGGTTTTCACGGATGCCAGACCAATATCAAGCGCGCGGGTGCGCCTTGTCGTAAACTTCCAGCAATCGCTCTGTATCCACGCCGGTATAGACCTGTGTCGTGGAAAGGCTGGCGTGGCCAAGCAGTTCCTGAATGGTGCGCAGATCGCCGCCGCGTCCCAGAAGGTGCGTTGCAAAGGAATGGCGCAGCGCATGCGGCGTCGCGCTGTCCGGCAGGCCAAGGCCAGCGCGCAGTTTCTGCATTTCACGCTGGATGATCGCCGCATGAAGAATGCCGCCCTTGGCGCCGCGAAACAGCGGTTTGTCGGCCGAAAGATCGAATGGGCAAAGCGTCCGATACTGCGCTACAGCGCGATGCACCACCGGCAGCAACGGCACGAGGCGGGCTTTGTTGCCCTTGCCGGTAATGGTGATGGAAAGGGCGGTGCTGTCGGATAATGCGTCACCCGTCAGGCCGAGCGCCTCGGAGATGCGCAGGCCGCAACCATAGAGCAAGGTCAGAACGGCGGCGTTGCGCGCGGCAATCCATGGCTCCTCCGCCAGTTGCCCGTCGGCGGCAACCACGCGGCGGGCATCTTCGGCGGTCAGTGGCTTGGGCAGTGATTTCGGCTGTCGCGGCGCGCGCATCGCGCTCGCGCCTGCGGCATTGGCAAGACCGCGTTTTTCCAGATGACGCAGCAGCGAGCGCACGCCCGCAAGTCCGCGCCCCAGCGTTCGCGCGCCGACGCCTTCGTTGCGGCGGCTGGCCAGGAACGAGCGCAGATCGGCGATCCGCAGATTGCCGACATCCTTCAGCGACGGCGGTTCGCCCAGATGGCCGGTCAGGAAATTGAGAAACTGGCGCGTATCGCGCTCATAGGCATCAAGCGTATTTTCCGACAGGCGCCGCGCATCTTTCAGCGTCTTCAGCCATTCTTCCCTGGCGGCTGCGAGGTCGGCGCGGGCAGGGATCAGAAATTCGCTGTTCGTCGTCATAATCGGGCCGATCGTTCACTCTGGATTCGCAAGGCAGTCTGCCAGCGATAGGTTACCGGCTGGTTTTCGTGGGTTGAAGAGCGCTTTTGTGACGAAATGACGTGAAAAAGGCCAACGAAAGAGCTATTGAACGAAAAATAGTTCTCTCCGTGCAGCAAAAAACAAGGTTGGCAATGCCGCGTCCAGAAAACCCGATCCAACTCGCCGTCATCGGTGCCGCCCATGGCACGCGCGGTGAAGTGCGAGTGAAGACCTTTACCGGCGATCCGCTGGCCATCGCCGATTACGGCCTGCTTTATGACGAACAGGGCAAGAGCTACGAAGTTCTGGAAGCGCGCCCGGCCAAGACGGTCGTGGTCGTGCGTTTCAAGGGCATCAACGACCGCAATGCGGCCGAGGCGCTGAACGGGACCGCGCTTTTCATCGACCGCTCGCAACTGCCGGATGACGAACTGGACGAAGACGAATTCTACCAGACCGATCTGATCGGCTTGCTGGCGGTCGATGCGGAAGGCAAGTCCTATGGCGTGGTGAGCGCCCTGTTCGATTTCGGCGGCGGCGATCTCATCGAGCTTTCCGAAAAGGGCAAGCGTCCCATGCTCATTCCGTTCACGGAAGCGGCCGTACCGGAGATCGACTTCGACAAGGGCATATTGCTGGTCGAACCCCATGCCGCCGGACTGATCGCCGAGGATGAGGACGAGCGCCCGCAGGGCGAAAAGAAAAAGCCGAAGAAGTGATGACCGAAGTTCCAAAGGTCACGGACGAGGCCGGTTTCTTTCATGCCTCCGTGCTGACGCTTTATCCGGAAATGTTCCCCGGACCGCTTGGCGCCTCGCTTGCCGGCAAGGCGCTCGCTGAAGCGAAATGGCGGCTCGATGCGGTGCAGATTCGCGACTTTGCGGAAGGGCGGCACCGTATGGTGGATGACACGCCTTCTGGCGGCGGCGCCGGCATGGTGATGAAGCCGGATGTTATCGCCCGTGCACTGGATTCAGTCGCCGACGGTCGCCGCCCGATGCTCCTGATGAGCCCGCGCGGAAAACCGCTGACACAGAAGCGCGTGCGCGAACTGGCCGACGGGCCGGGCGCGATCATTCTGTGCGGTCGTTTCGAAGGCGTGGATGAGCGCGTCATTGAAGCGCGCGATCTCGAGGAAGTTTCGATCGGCGATTACATCCTGTCGGGCGGAGAGACTGCGGCCATCGTGCTGCTCGATGCTGTTGTGCGGCTCTTGCCGGGCGTGATGGGCAATCGCGAATCCGGCGAGACGGAAAGCTTCGAGACCGGCCTGCTCGAACATCCGCATTATACCCGCCCGCAGGTATGGGAAGGAAGATCGATTCCGGAAATCCTGACGTCGGGCAATCATGGCGCCATCGACAAATGGCGACACGAGCAGGCGGAACGGATCACCAGGGAGCGGCGTCCCGATCTTTGGGAAGCCTATGGCGAGGGCAAGCGCAAATGAATCTGATCCAGCGGCTCGAAAGTCTTTCTCTCGCACTGCTGGCGCTCGGAGCCTATTGGGTCAGCGGCGCGAGCTGGTGGCTGTTTGCCATCCTCATCCTTGCGCCCGATCTTTCATTCTTCGGCTATATGAAGGGGCCGCGTACCGGCGCGGTCATCTACAATATGGCCCATAGCTGGATCGGCGTCGTGTTTGTGGCGGTGTTCGGCTGGGCCATGAACTGGCCGCTCTGCTTTGCAATTGCGCTGATCTGGGCCGTGCATATCGGCGTCGACCGCGCACTCGGTTTCGGCCTCAAATATGGATCGGGTTTCAAGGATACGCATCTGGGCCGCATCTGAGGCGATTTTGGCGTCCTGATATTGATTCATCGCCGGCAATGGTGTATTGCCGCGCCAGTTCGGGCTAGTCCCGACATTGTAATATCCCGTTCGGGCAAAGCCCGATACGTCCTAAACCAATAAATGGTGTACCGCTCCTGCCTGAATTTGAAGGCATAGCCACAGGGCCAAGGATTGCTTGGTGGCAAGTGCAGAGCGCTCTGACTGTTTGAGAAGAATTCAGAAGGAGAAAGACGATGACCGATATCATTCGTCAGCTTGAAGCCGAACAGGCAGCAAAGATCGAAGAAAAGCGCAAGCTTCCGGATTTCCAGCCAGGTGACACCGTTCGCGTTCAGGTTCGCGTTACCGAAGGTACGCGTACCCGCGTGCAGGCCTATGAAGGCGTCTGCATTGCCCGTTCCGGCGCTGGCCTCAACGAAAACTTCACCGTTCGCAAGATTTCCTACGGCGAAGGCGTGGAGCGCGTATTCCCGGTTTACTCGCCGATCGTAGAAGGCGTTGAACTGGTTCGCCGCGGCAAGGTTCGTCGCGCGAAGCTTTACTATCTGCGCGGCCTCACGGGCAAGGCTGCCCGTATCGCTGAAAAGAAAGACAACCGCACCAAGGCCGAGCGCGAAGCCGACAAGGCTGCCGCTGCCAAGGCCGAAGCTGCCAAGGCTGCTGCTGAATAAGTTTCACAGCGATCTGTTTGGAAAAGGCGGCCTTTGGGTCGCCTTTTTTATTTGCCAAAAGCAAAGGGTTGCGTAACATATCGCATATTTCCGCCAACATCTCGCAAGATTGTTACTGCGACACCCTGTTGCGGTTTCACTTTCTTGACGAAGCGTGACGGCGGGTGCATATGACAGGAAGTTAGAGCGGTTCCAGCCAAGGCTTGAAGCGCAGGAATCGCTCTGGCTGTTTTTTTCACGCATTGGCCCATGCAAAACCCGTTTCACATTTTGCTGGAAATGCTCTCGAACTAATCAAAGGACCTCTCGCAATGAGCGCGCCGCGTACACTTTATGACAAGATCTGGGACGACCATGTAGTGGATCAGCAGGAAGACGGAACCTGCCTCCTTTATATTGATCGCCATCTTGTGCACGAAGTGACGAGCCCGCAGGCTTTCGAAGGCCTGCGCATGGCTGGCCGCAAGGTGCGCCATCCTGAAAAGACGCTGGCCGTTGTCGATCACAACGTGCCGACCTCGCCGGACCGCATCAACGGCATCAAGAACGAGGAAAGCCGCATTCAGGTCGAGGCTCTGGCGAAGAATGCCGCCGATTTCGGCGTCGAATATTATTCCGAGCGCGACAAGCGTCAGGGCGTCGTGCACATCGTCGGTCCGGAGCAGGGCTTCACCCTGCCGGGCATGACCATCGTCTGCGGCGACAGCCACACGTCCACGCACGGCGCTTTCGGTTCGCTGGCGCACGGTATCGGCACGTCCGAGGTGGAGCACGTTCTGGCAACCCAGACGCTGATCCAGAAGAAAGCCAAGAACATGCTGGTGCGTGTGAATGGCAAGCTGGCGCCCGGCGTCACCGCCAAGGACATCACGCTCGCCATCATCGGTGAAATCGGCACCGCAGGCGGCACTGGCTATGTGATCGAATATGCGGGCGATGCCATTCGCTCCCTGTCGATGGAAGGCCGCATGACTGTCTGCAACATGTCGATCGAAGGCGGCGCACGCGCCGGCCTGATCGCGCCGGACGAAACGACCTTCGCCTATATCAAGGACAAGCCGCGCGCGCCGAAGGGCGAAGCGCTGGAACAGGCGATTTCCTACTGGAAGACGCTGCATTCGGATGAAGGGGCGCATTTCGACAAGATCGTCGAACTGGACGCTGCCAAGATTTCGCCGGTCGTTTCCTGGGGTTCCTCGCCGGAAGACGTGGTCTTCGTCACCGACATCGTTCCGAATCCCGACGAGATCAAGGATGAGACCAAGCGTGCATCGAAGTGGCGTGCGCTTGACTATATGGGCCTGAAGCCGGGCATCAAGATGACCGACATCAAGATCGACCGCGTGTTCATCGGCTCGTGCACCAATGGCCGCATCGAAGACCTGCGCGATGCCGCCCGCATGGCCGCTGGCAAGAAGGTTGCCGCCGGCGTAAGCGCCATGATCGTACCGGGCTCTGGTCTGGTAAAGGAACAGGCGGAAGCCGAAGGTCTGGACAAGATCTTCATCGAAGCCGGTTTCGACTGGCGTGAGCCGGGCTGCTCGATGTGCCTTGCCATGAATGACGACCGCCTGAAGCCGGGCGAGCGTTGCGCATCGACCTCGAACCGCAATTTCGAAGGACGCCAGGGCTTCAAGGGCCGCACGCATCTCGTGTCGCCAGCCATGGCAGCCGCTGCCGCGATTGCCGGACATTTCGTCGACATTCGCGAGTGGAACTAAGGTTCCCCCGCAGGCTTTCAACTGATCAAACCGCCGGTTCATCCCCGGCGGTTTTTCTTTAGATGTATATTAGCATGTTTTTCACGCTTTGATTGTATGGAGGGGTGGGGTGGCTGGCGTCTGGGAAGACTTTGACAGCCGGCATGGGAAGAGAATCGATGAATGGAGCCGACTTTATCCTTCTGATTAACATGACCGTTTCAGGTCTGTTTGCTTTCGCGTTCCTCGGCATAGCCGTATACGCGCGGGATAATGCGGCGGCGCCCGTCTTTGCCTTCGGCTTTATTTTCGCAATGCTCTATTTCCTCACAGAGCTTGCCATGCCTTCCATTCCCAATCCCCGCGTGGGCTATATGCTCGCCTTCACGACCTACTATCTGGCATTGTCCTGTCTGGTCATCGGTCTGGCACGCATGTATGCCCGGCCCGTGCCGTGGATCGCGCTCGGAGTTCTGACTGTTGCATCGCTCGCGATGGTTTACGGCATATATGACGTCGCCCGCAGCCAGATGCTCGGCATGCTTCTCTATCAGACGCCTTATTTCCTCATTCTGCTTCTAGCGGTGTGGGTGATCCTGCGGGTGGATCGCAACGGCGTAGATACCTTGATGGTGGTGCTGTTCAGCATCAGCGCCCTCCATTTTCTGTTCAAGCCGGTCATCGCCATGCTGGCGGGAGGGACAGGCGTAGAACCGAGAGATTACATCGATACGACCTATGCGATGTTTTCGCAGTCCATCGGGGCGGCTCTTTCCGTTGCTGGTGGTTTGCTCCTGCTGTTGAGCCTGATGCGGGAACTGATCGCCAATATGCTGATACGCTCCGAGACGGACCAGCTGTCGGGATTGCTCAACCGGCGCGGTTTCGAGTTTCGCGCCGAAGCCGCAATTGAAAAGTCGAAGCGCATGCGGCAGGCCCTGTCGCTGGTCCTGTGCGACATCGATCATTTCAAGGCGATCAACGATACGCATGGCCATGCGCTGGGAGATCGCGTCATTGCGGCGTTCTCTGCCGAACTGCGCAAGGCAGCGAACGGTAAGAACGGAATTTCGGCCCGCATAGGCGGTGAGGAATTTGCGATCATCCTGCCGGGAAACACGATCCAGTCAGCATGGCGATTCGCGGAAAAGGCCCGGCTTGTCTGCCGCGATATCCATATTCCCGGGCGAAATGGCGCAATTGTCTTTACCGCGAGCTTCGGCATCGCGGAAATGGAATTCGATGACGTGTTTTCCGATCTCTACAAGCGCGCGGATGGTGCGCTTTATGAGGCGAAGAAGGGAGGGCGCAACTGCGTCCGCAGCGCGCTTCCGATACTGGTGGATGAAAACGTTCTGGAACTTCGTTCAATGACCGGGCGCTGAACGACGCTGTTCGTAGCGGCAACCCGGATGATCCAGAACCGGCGTTTCCCCGCGGTCGATCCCATACATGAAAGAGCGTCCACGCAGCACGACCGCGCTTTCGCAATTGCTGTTGGGCTTGGCCACGATGTGGGCGATGGCATTATCGCGTGGCGCAGAAATTATCCGCAAGTGCTGCGGCGGCGCAGAAACAGGCTGCACGGTTCCGACCCGGATGATTCTGGCACCATTATCCGGCATCTGGATGACGAGGTTCCCCGATGCATCGATGGAACGCATCGCATCGCTGGCCAGCGTGGGGCTGGTCAGTGCAAGCGCCCCGACGACAACCACGCCAAGCATTGCCGGTCTGCGTTTTGCCATCGTTGTTCGAGCCTCATCGTCCGTGACCACCAAGAGAATGAGGACTATCTTAACTCTTTCTTTACCTTTGTCATCCGTGCTGGCTACAATCGAACCGGTCTTCCGGTGCGCTGCTGCTTCGCAGGCGGCGCATGGAAGAACTGGAAACGCCAAGGAACGTCCAATGACCAAAGATCATGCCGTCGATATTGCGCTCCTCCATCTGCGGGATGCCCATGAGTTCGCGCCGCTGCTGGCAAGCTACGCGCAGGCGCTGAAGCGCGGTGCGCCACGCCGCCCCGATGATTTTTATGCCGAGCACCTGCTTCAGGACCGCGCCGCTGAAACGCTGGGGGCCCGGGTCGACGGAAATCTGGTCGGCTTCGTGATCTTCTACGATCTGCCCGAACCGGTGACGGGCCTGCGTGCAGGACAGGTCGATCATATCTATGTCCACCACGATCATCGCGGGAAGGGTATCGCCAAGGCGTTGATCGACGTCCTTGCCGACAAGGCCGAGGAGCGCAGCTGGTCCAAGCTGGTGCTGAATGCCCCGCGCGTTCCGGAAGACGGGCGCAAGCTCTATGAACAGATCGCCACGGCTGCCGACTGGTCGAGCTATGTGATTCGATTCGGCAACTGATCGATTTCCTGAAAGTTGATGAAATTACACATGTTTTTGCCGGTTGCGGTCTTCAATCGTTTGAATGCCGCAATCACGCGAATGTGTCGCCCAGGTGCGACCAATTGTTAGTCTTTTCGTGAAAAAGCTTCTTTGACGTGATGGTAAAAGCGCAGTAGAAAGCGCCACATAGGGCCGTACGCCACGGTCCAGCCATATTTTCTTGGGTCGTACCGGCGCGGGATCGTAAAGTCCGGTTCCCTGTGTCTCGGACGGCATCGAACCAGGGTTCGGGAGAACCCGCAACCCGGCTGCCTTGCTGATGATCGTCAGCCGGGTGTGGCCGGAGAGAAACGTCAGGGAAGCCTACAGAGCCATGACACAACCGACTGTAACGCGCCAGCGTCCTTTGTCGCCGCACCTGTCTATCTACAAGCCGGTCATTACGATGACGATGTCCATCGTCCATCGCATCACAGGCGGCGCACTTTACTTCGGCACCCTGCTGCTGGCGGCCTGGCTGATTTCGGCTGCGGTCAGCGAAGAGTGCTTCAACACCGTCAATGCATTGTTCTCGTCCTGGATCGGCCGCCTGATCCTGTTCGGCTATACCTGGGCGCTTCTGCACCATCTGGCCGGCGGTGTCCGCCACCTGATCTGGGATACGGGTGCAGGCCTTGAAAAGCACACCGCTTCCAGGATCGCCTGGACGACCGTCGTATTCTCCGTCATCGCCACGATCCTCGTCTGGGTCGTCGCCTATTCGGTGCGCTAAGGGGAGCTGGTTTCATGAACGGTATGAACAAGGATATGCGTACCCCGCTCGGCAAGGTCCGGGGTCTGGGATCGGCCAAGGAAGGCACCGGCCATTTCTGGTATCAGCGCCTGAGCGCGGTCGCCCTCGTGCCGCTGGTCATGTTTTTCATCGGTCTGGTCGTTTCGCTCAATGGCGCAAGCTATGCGGAAGTCCGGGCTGCATTGTCGCATCCATTCACTGCAATCGTGATGGCGCTGTTCGTCCTGACCGGCGTCTATCACATGCGTTTGGGCATGCAGGTCATTATCGAAGATTATGTGCATGGCGAAGGCATGAAGGTCGTGCTGGTGATGCTGAACAGCTTCTTTACGGCTGTTGTCGGCTTCGCCTGCATTTTTGCGATCCTCAAGCTGAGCTTCGGAGGTTGATAGCCCGATGGCTAGTGCAGTAAACAATGCGGCGCCTGCCGCTGCAAGCAAGTACACCTATGTCGATCACAAGTTCGACGTGGTGGTCGTCGGGGCTGGCGGTGCGGGCTTGCGCGCAACGCTCGGCATGGCCGAGCAGGGCCTGAAGACGGCTTGCATCACCAAGGTTTTCCCGACCCGTTCGCATACTGTCGCCGCGCAGGGCGGCATTGCCGCCTCGCTCAAGAACATGGGCCCGGACAGCTGGCAGTGGCACATGTACGATACCGTCAAGGGATCGGACTGGCTCGGCGACACCGACGCGATGGAATATCTGGCGCGTGAAGCGCCTGCCGCCGTCTATGAGCTTGAGCACTACGGCGTGCCGTTCTCGCGTACCGAGGAAGGCAAGATCTATCAGCGCCCGTTCGGCGGTCACATGCAGAATTTCGGCGACGGTCCTCCGGTCCAGCGCACCTGCGCTGCCGCCGACCGTACCGGTCACGCGATCCTGCACACGCTCTACGGCCAAAGCCTGAAAAACAACGCGCAGTTCTTCATCGAATATTTCGCGCTCGATCTCATCATGACCGACGGTGTGTGCACCGGCGTCGTGGCGTGGAACCTCGATGACGGCACTATCCATCGCTTCTCCGCCAAGATGGTGGTTCTGGCCACGGGCGGTTATGGCCGCGCCTATTTCTCGGCAACCTCCGCGCATACCTGCACCGGCGACGGTGGCGGCATGGTGGCGCGCGCCGGCCTGCCGCTGCAGGACATGGAATTCGTGCAGTTCCATCCGACCGGCATTTATGGCGCTGGCTGCCTTATTACTGAAGGCGCACGCGGTGAAGGCGGCTATCTCGTCAATTCCGAAGGCGAGCGCTTCATGGAGCGCTATGCGCCATCGGCCAAGGACCTTGCCTCGCGTGACGTTGTTTCGCGCTGCATGACCATGGAAATCCGTGCTGGTCGCGGCGTCGGCAAGAACAAGGATCACATCTTCCTGCATCTCGACCATCTCGATCCGGCTGTTCTGCATGAACGCCTGCCGGGTATTTCGGAATCGGCCAAGATTTTCGCAGGCGTGGATGTGACCAAGGAACCGATCCCGGTTCTGCCGACCGTTCACTACAATATGGGCGGCATCCCGACCAATTACTGGGGCGAGGTGCTGAACCCGACCGCCGACGATCCGGACCGCGTACAACCGGGCCTGATGGCCGTCGGCGAAGCGGGCTGCGCTTCGGTGCATGGGGCAAACCGTCTCGGCTCCAACTCGCTGATCGATCTGGTGGTGTTCGGCCGTGCGGCTGCAATCCGCGCCGGTCAGGTCATCGATCGCAAGTCGAAGATTCCCGATCTCGACCTCGCTGCCTGCGACAGGATCATGGAGCGCTTTGATCGCCTGCGTTTTGCCAACGGCTCCCAGCCGACCGCGGAACTGCGCGAAAAGATGCAGCGCACCATGCAGGAAGATGCCGCCGTGTTCCGCACGTCGGAATCGCTCAAGCAGGGCGTCGAGCGCATGGAAAAGCTCTGGCATGAACTGCCGGACATCAAGGTCACGGACCGTTCGATGATCTGGAACTCCGATCTGGTGGAAACGCTGGAGCTGGAAAACCTGATGGCCAATGCGCTGACCACGGTTGTTTCGGCGGAAGCGCGTCAGGAAAGCCGCGGCGCCCATGCGCATGAGGATTTCCCGGATCGCAACGATGCCGAGTGGCGCAAGCACACCCTGTCCTGGCTGTCGCCGGATGGCAAGGTCAAGCTTGACTATCGCCCGGTCCACCTCGATCCGTTGACGACGGAAGAGGAAGGCGGCATCAGCCTCGCCAAGATTGCGCCGAAGAAGCGCGTTTACTAATCAAGGGAAAGAGCAATGGTTGAACTCGCACTTCCCAAGAATTCCCGCATTCAGGAGGGCAAGACCTGGCCCCGGCCTGATGGCGCCAAGCGCGTCACGGAATTCCGCATCTATCGCTGGTCGCCGGACGACGACGCCAATCCGAGCATCGACACCTATTATGTCGATCGCGACGATTGCGGCCCGATGGTTCTGGACGGTCTTCTCTATATCAAGAACAAGATCGATCCGACGCTGACGCTCCGCCGTTCCTGCCGCGAAGGCATTTGCGGTTCCTGTGCCATGAATATCGACGGCGCGAACACGCTTGCCTGCACCAAGGGCATGGACGACATCAAGGGCGCCATTAAGGTTTACCCGCTGCCGCATATGCCGGTGGTGAAGGACCTCGTGCCGGACCTCAACAATTTCTACGCTCAGCACCGTTCCATCGAGCCCTGGCTCAAGACGGTTTCGCCGGAGCCGCAGAAGGAGTGGCTGCAGAGCCATGAGGATCGCCAGAAGCTCGACGGTCTTTATGAATGCATCCTGTGCGCCTGCTGCTCGACCTCGTGCCCGAGCTACTGGTGGAACGGCGACCGTTATCTCGGGCCCGCCGTGCTGCTTCAGGCCTATCGCTGGCTGATCGATAGCCGCGACGAAGCCAAGGGCGAACGCCTCGACAATCTCGAGGACCCGTTCCGGCTCTATCGCTGCCACACGATCATGAACTGCGCACAGACCTGCCCGAAGGGTCTGAACCCTGCCAAGGCGATCGCCGAGATCAAGAAGATGATGGTCGAGCGCCGCGTGTAATCGCGGCAATCGCCTGTCTTTTTAGTCCCTGTCGGCCTCCGGCCTCCGCGCCTCTTGTGCCGAGATCAAGAAGATGATGGTCGAGTGCCGCGTGTAGTTGCGCGCTCGTTCCACGAACCAAAAGGGGAAGGTCCAAACCTTCCCCTTTTTCTTTACCTGAACTTTGGTACATCTTCGCCGAAGGCTTGATCTTTATAGCGGCGCCGATATCTCATTAGGCATATCCATCGGAGACAGGGCAATCATGCTCGATCATATCGGCTTCAACATTTCCAGCATGCCCAAGTCGCGGGCTTTCTATGATGCGGCGCTGGCACCGCTCGGCATAGGCCGGGCCATGGAGTTCGGCGATTGGGTGGGGTATGGCCGCAATGGCAAGCCGGAATTCTGGATCGGCAAGCAGAAAGGCGCGAAGCTTGAGGGCGTGCTTCATGTCGCATTTTCGGCTGGCACCCGCTCCGAGGTTGACCGCTTTTATGAAGCAGCGATAGCCGCAGGCGGCAAGGACAATGGCAAGCCCGGCCTGAGGGCCGATTATCACCCCGACTATTACGCCGCCTTCGTCATCGATCCGGACGGTCACAATATCGAGGCCGTCTGCCACCTGCCCGAATAAAGAAGCGGGCTTGCGCCCGCTCTTCGTTGGCGTGTCTTTTACCTGTTCAGACGAGTTTTGCGTCCAGCGTCACCTCGATAGCGCCCAACGCTTTGGAGAGAGGGCAGGACTGCTTGGCCTTGGTGGCAAGCGCTTCAAAATCCTCCGCCGAGATTCCGGGTATCGTGGCACTCAGCGTCAGCGCGCTGCGGCTGATTTCAAAACCGCCACCGGCTGCGGGGCCGACCGTGACGGCGGCAGTCGCTTCCAGTTTTTCCGGCGGGGTGCCGTGTTCGGTCAGGAGTGCGGAAAGCTGCATGGCGAAGCAGCCTGCATGCGCTGCTCCCAGAAGTTCTTCCGGGTTGGTGCCGGAGCGACCGCTTTCGTCCTGAAAACGGGCCTTGAAATCATAAGGCAGATCCTTCAACGCGCCGCTTTGCGTGTTGAGGGTGCCCTTGCCTTCCTTCAGTGTGCCTTGCCAGACGGCGGTTGCTTTTCTGTCCATGGGAAGCTCTCCTCTCGGTTGGGATTTCCGCTTCCGATATAGGGCGGCAGGGGAGCGGGTCCAGCGCTCAGATGGACTGGCCCTTCAGCAGGCGCGGCGTATCGCCGGAAAGACCGGCTGCCTGCTTGATGAAGAAGGATTTCAGTACCGGAACCCGGTCGACGAGACCCAGGCCGATATCGCGGATCGAGCGGACTGCTGGATGGTCGTTGGAGAAAAGTCGGGTCAGGATATCTGTTGTCACGCCCATCTGGACAGTGTCGAAGCGGCGCCAGGACTGGTAACGTTCCAGAGCGGCAAATGAACCGATGTCGAGGCCGAGCCTGTCGGTTTCGACCACGACCTCCGCGATTGCGGCAGCATCGCGGAAACCGAGATTAAGCCCCTGACCTGCGATGGGGTGGATGCGGTGGCCTGCATCGCCCACCAGCACGAAGCGCGGCTTCACGAATTCACGCGCCAGCGTTAGGCCGAGCGGGAAGGCGCGGCGCGGACCTTCGACATGCAGGGCGCCCAGACGATGACCGAAGCGCTGTTCCAGTTCGGCTTCGAATACGAAGTCGTCTTCGCGAATGAGGCGCTCGGCATCCGAGGTACGCTCGGTCCAGACGAGCGAGCTGCGATTGCCCTTCAACGGAAGGATCGCAAAAGGTCCGGCCGGGAGAAAATGCTCATCGGCCCGGCCGCCATGCGGCAGTTCATGCGCGACATTGCAGACGATCCCGGACTGGCCGTAATCCCAGTTGACCGTCTTGATGCCAGCCAGGTCGCGCAGGCGGGAGCGCGCGCCATCTGCGGCGATCAGCAAGCGCGTTTCAAGCGTGTCTCCATTTGAAAGCGTGACGGTCACTCCTTCCGGGAGCGTATTGAAACTATCCACGCTGGTGGCTTCGAGGAAGGTGATGCCGAGCGTTTCGGCCTTGTTGTGAAGGGCGGTGTTGAGAACGCGGTTTTCCACCATATGGGCAAAGGGTTCGCCGGGCTCGACTTCGCCTTCAAAAGTCAGGAACACCGGGCGCACGGGATCGGAAGTGCGCGAATCGGTGATGACCATTTCCGTTATGGGCTGTGCCTCGGGAAGGATTTCCTGCCAGCAGCCGAGCTGGTCCAGCATGCGTGAGGCAGCGGCGGCGATGGAGGAAGCGCGCGGGTCGTTCTTCCAGGCACCAGCCGGTGCGCCGTCGATCACGGTGAGGACGAGGTGCGGCGCCGCCGATTTGATCGCAACCGCCGTGACAAGCCCGACATAGCCGCCGCCCGCAATCACCACATCGTTATTGCGCGGCGCGTCCACTTTTTTCTGGCCAGCCATTGTCGTTCCTTTCCAGAATCCGTCTTTCGCGCAGTGTTTTGGCACATATCGCCGCGCATGAAACCCGATATTTTGCCGCGCCGCCCGTCCCGACCCAACCATTGGCACGGGATTGCATTTCCCTTGGGCTGCCCGCTTCTTGACAGGCATGGATGCGCAGGCTCAAACATGCCTCTCCAACTTTGTAAAGCATATATGGTTGCGGAAGGCAGGCTGTCCATGTCTGAGAAAGAAAAGTCCGGGGTCGAGCAGACGGCGGCAATGCGTGAGCTTCTTTCCATCCTCGATCTGGAAAACCTCGAGGTGGATCTTTTCCGGGGCAACAGTCCACAGGTCGGCTGGCAGCGGGTGTTCGGCGGGCAGGTCATCGGGCAGGCGCTGATTGCCGCGCAACGCACTGTCGAGCCCGAGCGCCATGTACATTCGCTCCATGCCTATTTCGTGCGCCCCGGCGACCCGGCCATTCCCATCGTCTATGAGGTGGACCGTATCCGCGACGGTTCCAGCTTCAGCACCCGGCGCGTTCTGGCCAAGCAACATGGCAAGGCTATTTTCTCGCTGTCCGCTTCGTTCCAGATCGATGAAGGCGGGCTTGATCATCAGATGCCGATGCCGGAAGGACTGCCGATGCCTGAACAGCTCGTCGGGGATCGCGACATCAAGGAACAATATCTCCATATGGCGCCACCCAATGTCCGCAAATACTGGGAGCGGGAACGGCCCATAGAGATCAAGCCTGTCTCACTCACCCACTATTTCTCCCGCGAGAAGCTTGAACCCGTCCAGCATGTCTGGGTCAGGGCGCGCGGCATCGTGCCAGACGACCGGGCGCTGCAGGCAGCCATTCTCGCCTATCTCTCCGATATGACGCTGCTCGACACCTCGCTTCATCCGCATGGCCGCACCATATTCGATCGCGATCTGCAGGTTGCGAGCCTCGATCACGCCATGTGGTTCCATCGCCCGTGCCGGCTCGATGATTGGCTGCTCTATACTCAGGACACGCCGAGCGCCTCCGGCGCACGGGGTTTCAACCGTGGCGCGTTATATACGCGCGATGGTGTGCTGATCGCATCCGTGGCGCAGGAAGGCTTGATCCGCGTTCACGATGAAAAGGAGTGATTATTTTTTAATCACAGGGTAGGCGTGTGGCTAAATATAAGGCATTTCACTGATCGTTTGCGAGCTGCCAATGCGTAAAAAGCGAATCGAATGAATCGTTTAAGTCATTCATTCGGTCCGAAACCACGCTTATCCTCGGCCCGGAATTTCGCCGTAAGCCGCGCCGATGCCACAAAATTTGAAGTTAATTTGCCGACCTCCGCCAACTGGCATGAATTTTGTTTCTCTCCGTTTGAACCGGTCTTTCCAGCGCAGCCGCGTTTGAAGCCGCCCTTCGACGGAGATATTCGATGCTCATAACAGGAAGAAACAAGCAAACGGCCCTTCTGGCTACCTTGCCTGCGCTCGTCGCCATGGCCGGGACGGCAATGGCGCAGGACGCCGCACCGACACCAACCCTCGATACGGGCGATACGGCTTGGATGCTGACTTCAACCGCGCTGGTGTTGATGATGACCATACCGGGTCTGGCGCTGTTCTATGGCGGCATGGTGCGCAAGAAGAACGTGCTGTCCACGGTGATGCAGAGCTTTGCCATCACCTGTCTCATGTCCATTCTGTGGATGATCGCAGGCTATTCGCTGGCCTTCACCGATGGCGGCTCGCTCAATTCCTATATTGGCGGTCTTTCCAAGGCGTTCTTCTCGGGCGTCACGATGCAATCGCTGACCGGAACCATTCCGGAATATGTGTTCATCACCTTCCAGATGACTTTCGCCGTCATCACACCCGCACTCATCGCCGGTTCGTTTGCCGAGCGCATGAAGTTCTCCTCCATGCTGGTCTTCCTGACCCTATGGCTGTTCATCGTCTATATCCCGGTCGCGCACTGGGTCTGGGGCGGCGGCTTCATGGCGTCGGATGGCGTGCTTGATTTTGCCGGCGGCACGGTTGTCCATATCAATGCCGGCGTCGCCGGTCTGGTTGCGGCGCTCATCATCGGCAAGCGCGATGGTTACGGCCATACCAACATGGCGCCGCACAATCTCGTCCTGTCCGTCATCGGCGCTGCCCTTCTGTGGGTAGGCTGGTTCGGTTTCAATGCAGGCTCTGCTGTCGGGGCCAACGCACTTGCCGGGGTCGCCATGCTCAACACGCAGGTTGCGACCGCAGGTGCTGCCCTTGCGTGGATGTTCGTCGAATGGGCGGTCGCGGGCAGGCCAAGCGTGCTTGGCATCATTTCAGGCGCCGTTGCGGGCCTTGTTGCCGTCACGCCTGCCGCCGGCTTCGTCAATCCGATGGGCGCGCTTATCATCGGCGTCGTCGCTGGTGCGGTCTGCTATGTGGCAGCCGTCAAGATCAAGCACGCGCTCGGCTATGACGATTCGCTCGATGCGTTCGGCGTCCATGGTGTGGGCGGCTTCGTCGGTGCGGTGCTGACCGGCCTCTTTGCCGATGCGGCGATCAACCCGGCGGGCGAAGGGGCTACCATCAGCAAGCAGTTCTTCGGCGCGGCCATCACCATCGTCTATACTGCGATTGCCACCGCCGTCATTCTCTATGTGGTCAAGGCCATCATGGGCCTGCGGCCCAGCAAGCAGGCCGAGATCGAAGGCCTCGACATCGCGTTGCACGGCGAATCCGTTCAATAGAACGGGATTGTCTCAAGCGGAAAAAGGCGCGGGAAACCGCGCCTTTTTCATTTCATCCACCGGATTTGTTCGCGGCCTCTGCATGGTTAATGAGGAATTAACCATCCGGCGATTAGGATCGGACCGATTCAATGTGCCCGAAGCATTTCCGCTCACGGGCCAGCAAAGATATTCGGTTCGGGACAGGCTATATGCGGCAAGGATATTCGCCCTCATACCCGCTGCGTGACGAGCGGATTACGGAAGACAGGCTGAAACTGGCCAATCTCTTCCGCAGGCAGTTCTATATCCTGTTCGGTCTGGGGCTTCTGGCGCTCACCGGCATGGCTGTTGGCGCGCTGGCGACATGGAATGTGGCTGACCCGAGTTTCAGCCATGCGACCGACAATCCGGTAACGAATGCGCTTGGGTATCCGGGCGCCGTGTTCTCCGACATTGCCATGCAGTTTTTCGGGCTGGCGAGCGTTCCGGCCCTGCTTCCGCTTGCTGTCTGGTCGCTGCTGCTGATGACGCGCGGCGGCATCGGGCGCGTGGCCAAGCGCAGCTTCGCATGGCTCGGCGCGGCATTGTTGTTCGCCGCCATCGCGAGTTGCTTCTCAGTTCCGGCAAGCTGGCCGATGCCGATCGGCCTCGGCGGCGTCTTCGGAGACATGATCCTGAAATTCCCGGGCCTCTTCCTCGGCAGTTTCCCGCAAGGCGCCATTGCATCGGGCATTGCGCTCATCCTTGCAGTACCGGCTTTCTGGCTCTGCCTTTTTGCCAGCGGCATCGTCGGGCGGGGCGCAGGAATCGTCAACCCTGCCCAGCCGTCAGCGCGTCGTGGCGCTGAAGAAGATGATTATGCGGCAGACGAGGACGATGAAGCATCAACGGGTGGCGGTTTCCAGCTTATGGGGGCTCTCACCCATCTGGCGCTAACCACGACTGCGAATTTCAAGCGCCTGACGGGTCTTGGCCGTCGCCGTCCGCGCGACGAAGATTTCGAGGATATGCGCGTGGTGCGCCGCAATGCCGAAACGCGCAATGCGCCGCGCCGCGAGCCCGGTTTCGGGGCACCTGCCCCGATTGAAGACGAGCCGCCTTTCGATATGGACGACATGGACGGCGGCGCGCCGCTGGCCGGTCAGGAATGGCACGATGCGCCGCCGCCCCGCGCCCGCAAGGCCCGCGTGGAACAGGCCGCTCCTTCGCCGAAGCCCGGCGCGCGCGCTCAGCGCGAAGCGCAGCCGTCCTTCCTCAAGGACAATGGCGTTTTCGAAATGCCATCGTTGCATTTCCTGGCCGAACCGAAGCTCGTCCAGCGTGATCCGGCGCTTTCCAAGGATGCGCTGGAACAGAACGCCCGGCTGCTGGAAGGCGTGCTGGAAGATTTCGGCGTGCGCGGCGAGATCATCAATGTGAAGCCCGGCCCGGTGGTCACGCTCTACGAACTTGAGCCTGCGCCTGGCATCAAGTCCTCGCGCGTCATCGGCCTTGCCGACGATATCGCCCGCTCGATGAGCGCGATTGCAGCGCGCGTCGCCGTCATTCCGGGCCGCAATGCCATCGGCATCGAACTGCCGAACCCGAAGCGCGAAATGGTGTACTTGCGCGAAATGCTGGCGAGCCGCGACTTTGAACAGTCGAAGGCAAAGCTGGCGCTCGCGCTCGGCAAGACCATCAATGGCGAGCCGGTCATAGCCGACATTGCCAAGATGCCGCACGTTCTCGTGGCCGGTACGACCGGCTCGGGCAAATCGGTGGCGATCAACACCATGATCCTGTCGCTGCTGTATCGCATGACGCCGCAGGAATGCCGCCTGATCATGATCGATCCGAAGATGCTGGAGCTTTCCGTCTATGACGGCATTCCGCACCTGCTGACGCCGGTCGTGACCGATCCGAAGAAGGCGGTCGTCGCGCTCAAATGGACCGTGCGCGAAATGGAAGACCGATATCGCAAGATGTCCAAGGTCGGCGTGCGCAATATCGACGGCTTCAATCAGCGTGTTGGCCTTGCGCAGAAAAAGGGTGAGCCGATCGCGCGCACCGTGCAGACCGGCTTCGACCGCAATACAGGCGAGGCGATCTACGAGACGGAAGAGCTCGATCTGGCGCCGATGCCCTATATCGTTGTGATTATCGACGAAATGGCGGACCTGATGATGGTCGCTGGCAAGGATATCGAAGGCGCGGTGCAGCGTCTGGCGCAGATGGCGCGTGCGGCAGGTATCCATGTCATCATGGCTACCCAGCGCCCGTCGGTCGATGTCATTACCGGCACGATCAAGGCGAACTTCCCGACCCGCATTTCCTTCCAGGTGACGTCGAAGATCGACAGCCGCACCATTCTGGGCGAGCAGGGCGCCGAGCAGCTTCTCGGCCAGGGCGATATGCTGTTCATGGCCGGCGGCGGGCGCATCCAGCGTGTGCACGGGCCTTTCGTCGGGGACGACGAGGTGGAACGCATCGTGCAGCACCTGAAGCTTCAGGGCGTGCCGGAATATCTCGATGCGATCACCGAGGATGAAGATGACGACGAAGGCGGCAGCGGCCCGGCTGGTACCGGCAATCTGGAGGAATCCGACGATCCTTACGATCAGGCGGTGGCCGTGGTGCTGCGCGACAAGAAAGCGTCTACTTCCTATATCCAGCGCCGCCTTGGCATCGGCTATAACCGTGCGGCTTCAATCATCGAACGCATGGAAGATGAGGGCATCGTCGGCCCGGCCAATCATGCGGGCAAGCGTGAAATTTTGGTTCCCACTGGCGACGATGATTTCTGATGGCCATACTCGCGCCCAACTGGCGGCGTAGTTAAACAGAATGATGAAAAGAGAAAGTTTGTCGATGATGTTCTCCCGTGTCTCCGCCTTCGCGAAAGCTGGTCGTGTTGCAGCCGTGCTGGGAATGGGAGCGCTTGGCCTTGGCATGACATCGCTGGTTCTGGCGCCGGTCGCCGCGATGGCGCAGGGCGCTGGCGGCGGTGCGGCTGCACAGCAGATTGCCGACCATTTCTCATCGGTGCGCACCATGACCGGCGAGTTCGTGCAGTTCGGCCCGAAGGGTGAGCAGACTGGCGGCACTTTCTATATCGAGCGCCCGGGCAAGATCCGCTTCAACTATAACAACTCCCCGATCCGCGTGATTTCGGATGGCGAATCGGTCGTCATCAACAATCGCAAGCTGGACACCTGGGACCTCTATCCGCTTTCCAAGACGCCGCTGAAACTGCTTCTGGCAGACCGCATCGACCTAGGTGGGGGACGTCTTCAGAATGTGAAGCAGGAGCCGGACATGACCACGCTCGTGCTGGGCGACAAGTCGATCTTCGGCGATTCGAAAATCACCATGATGTTCGATCCCAAATCCTATGAGCTGAAGCAGTGGACCATTACCGATGCTCAGAAGCTCGATACGACAGTCATGATCTTCAATGTGCGCAGCGGCGTGCGTTTCACCGACGATATGTTCAAGATCGATTATCAGCGCATCGCGATGAAGCGCAAAGGTCAGTAATCGTCAGTTTGTGACAGGCAATCCGTTTGCATTTGCCGGATAAATGATTAGGTTCGCGGCATCTCTTTCGTTGCTGCGAGTCCTATCTTCATGGCCTTTTCCGTTGCTACCTGGAACATCAATTCCGTTCGTCTGCGCATGCCGCTGGTCGAACAGTTTCTGCGCGATTATCAGCCCGATGTTCTGTGTCTTCAGGAAACGAAATGCCCCGACAATCTGTTTCCGTCGAAGGGGTTTCGCGCGCTCGGCTATGAACATATCGCGATCAGCGGCCAGAAGGGTTATCATGGCGTGGCGACGGTATCCAAACGTCCGTTGACGGGCGTGGAAAAGATCGGCTTTTGCGACATGGGCGATTGCCGGCACCTGAGCGCTGTGGTGGAGGCAGGCGGCAAAAAGCTCCGCATCCACAATTTCTATGTTCCGGCGGGGGGCGACGAGCCGGACCCGCAGATCAATCCGAAGTTCGCGCACAAGTTGGCTTTTCTCGAGGAAATGCGCGCCATTGTCGCCGACCGGCAGGACGGGCATTCATCGGTTCTCGTTGGCGATCTCAATATCGCCCCGCTCGAAAACGATGTCTGGTCGCACAAGCAATTGCTCAAGATCGTCAGCCATACGCCGATCGAAACCGAGACGCTGGAAGACCTGCGTGTGAAAGGCGGCTGGAGCGACCTGATGCGGCAGCTTATTCCGGCAGACCAGAAAATCTTCACCTGGTGGAGCTATCGCGCCAAGGACTGGGCCGAATCGGACCGTGGCCGCAGGCTGGATCACGTCTGGGGTTCGGTGGACCTGGAGGAGCACATTCAGGGCCTGCAAATTCTCCGCGACGCGCGCGGTTGGGATCGCCCGTCCGACCACGTTCCGGTTATCGCGACATTTAATCTGGATTAACGGGTCAGCAGCCTCTATATAGAGGCGAGTTCAGAAAAGGAGCCAAGAGCAATGGATTATGCAGCACTGTTTCAAATGACCAGTGTGTTCAACCAATCCATGGCTCGCTATGTCCTCTCTTCTGACACTTCAGGATGTTTCCTTCGTCACGGCTGATGGCCGTACTCTTTTCGAATCCGTCAATTTCAGTGTAACCGCAGGCCGCATCGGTCTGGTGGGACGCAATGGCGTCGGTAAATCAACGCTATTGCGCATCATGAGCGGGATGCTGCTTCCGACACATGGAAGTGTGACGGCAACCGGAAGCATCGGCGTGCTGCGGCAGAACATCGGCGGTGGCGATGCCGAGACGCTGGCGGATCTTTTCGAGGCACGGACCGGTTTCGATATTCTAGCACGCGTCGAACAGGGCGTGGCCAGCGAGCGCGATCTGGACGAGGCCGACTGGCTCTTGCCGCAGCGCTTTACGGACGCGCTGCAGGGACTTGGCCTGCCCGATATGACTCCCGACACTCCACTTTCAGCCTTGAGCGGAGGCCAGCAAACGCGGGCGGCGCTCGCGGCCCTCATCTTTCATAAGCCCGATCTCATTCTCCTGGATGAGCCGACCAATAATCTCGATCGCGCCGGTCGCCTGGCTGTGGCCGACTTGCTGACCGCCTGGCGGGGCGCGGCCGTCGTGGTCAGCCACGATCGCGAGCTGTTGCAGTCTTTGGATATGATCGCGGAATTGTCCCCCGACGGGCTTCGGCTTTACGGCGGCAACTGGGATTTTTATCAGGGGAAGAGGGCAGAGGAGCGCGAGACGGCGACACGCGATCTCGCCACAGCGCGGCGCGAGGTCAGGCAGGTCGAACGCAAGGCTCAGGCCGCAGCCGAAAGACAGGCTCGCAGCGACGCGCGCGGCCGCAAGTCGCGCGCTGACGCGGGCATGAGCAAGCTTTTGCTCGACGCACGGGAAGACCGTGCGCAACAGTCGAAGGGCCGGGGTGCCGCGCTGGCGGAACGTCAGTCCAGCCGTGCCAGCGAGCAGCTGCGGGACGCCGAGGCAAAAGTCGAGCGCGTGAAGCCGATGCATTTCGATGTGGCGGGCGCGGTTCCACCTTCCGGTCGTGTGTTGCTGGAAATGCAGAATGTTTCTGGTGGTCCCCGGGCCGACCGCCCGGTCATCCGTAATCTGTCGTTGAAGATCGTGGGCGCCGAGCGGGTGGTCGTCTCGGGGCCGAACGGCGCGGGCAAGACCAGTCTGCTGCGGCTGATGACGGGAGAGCTTCAGCCGGTGGCTGGGACCGTCATCCGTCCCGCGCGAACGGCGATGTTCGACCAGCAGATGAGTCTCATGGATCGCGGTCAGACTCTTTATGAAAATTATCGTCGTCTCAATCCCGGATCGAACGACAATGAAGCGCGCGCCGCGCTGGCGCGGTTTTCCTTCCGTGGCGAGGGAGCCTCGCGATTTGCCGGGGGGCTCAGCGGCGGCGAGCTGTTACGCGCGGCACTTGCCTGTGTCCTGGGCGGAACCGAACTTCCCGAACTCCTGATCCTCGATGAGCCGACCAATCATCTCGACCTCGATTCCATAGAAGCGCTTGAAACCGCGCTGAATGCATATGAAGGGGCGCTCATCGTCGTGAGTCACGATCAGGCTTTCCTGGACGCCATCGGCACGAAAAGGGTGATTGAGCTGTGAAAAAGGTCAGTCGTCGTTGAGCCGCGGCGCGACCTTTTCGATTTCGCCGATCAATTCCAGCAGGTTGCGGCTGATGTGGGAATGAAGCGCGGCTGCCGCTTCCGGATATTCTTCCAGAATACGCCGAAAGATTGCACGGCTGATGCGGATGACTTCGGTTTCGGCTTCGGCGACAGCACCGGTTAGACGCGAGGTCTGGGCGATGAGGGCCATTTCTCCGATCATGGCGCCGGGGCCGACGGGGCGGATGGCAACCCGCCCCTCGTTTTGTTCGTGAAACAGGGTAATGCTGCCCGATACGACGATATAGGCGCAGTCGGCGCTTTGCCCTTCACGGAAAAGCTCACGACCGGCTCTGAGAACGAGGCGTTCGGCTCCGAAGGCGAGCAACCGCAGCTGTTCGGCCGTGAAAGACTCGAACAGGCCCACCGTGCCGAGAATGCGAATATCGTCATCAAGCGCCATGGATCGTCAATACACCTGCATCGGGCGCTGTCCATCATGGGACAAGCTTGTATCCCCCGCTTTCTGTGACCAGAAGCGCCGCATTGGACGGGTCTTTTTCTATTTTCTGGCGCAGACGATAGACGTGGGTTTCCAGCGTGTGCGTGGTGACGCCCGAATTGTAGCCCCACACTTCTTCCAGCAGGACATCGCGGCCGATAACCTTGTCTCCGGCGCGATAGAGATACTTGATGATCGCCGCTTCCTTTTCGGTAAGGCGAATCTTGCTGCCCTTCTCGTCGATGAGCAGCTTCTGGCCGGGCTTGAACGTATAGGGGCCGACGATGAAGGTGGCATCCTCGCTCTGTTCGTGCTGGCGCAGCTGTGCACGCACGCGGGCCAGAAGCACCGCGAATTTGAACGGCTTGGTGACGTAATCGTTGGCACCCGATTCGAGGCCGAGAATCGTATCCGATTCCGTATCGTGACCGGTGAGCATGATGATCGGCGCCTTGAAGCCGCCCTTGCGCAGCAGCTTTACGGCTTCCCGTCCGTCCATATCCGGCAGGCCGACATCCATGATCAGGAGGTCTACAATGCCGTTTCGCGCAGTCTGAATGCCCTTGGTGGCATTGTCTTCCTGCAGAATCTGGAATTCTTCGCACAGCTCCAGCTGTTCGACGAGGATGGAACGGAGATCTTCGTCATCGTCCACAATCAGTATCGTACGGCCTGTCATGCCTGTCCTCGTTACTCTTTGATTTAAATGGCTCTTGGTGTTTTATGACATTTAATGCAGACAAGTTGAAGCGGCGAAACGCGAAAGAGGTTTTTGCTCTCGCCGCCAACGGTTTTAAAACATGCATGTCACGGAGGCGGGGGCTTGGCCAGATACGAAATCAGCCGGGGAATTGGCGTCATTGATGTGCGGGCCAAACCGGGCCACAAGACTCGCGGCTTGCTTGTTGCGGGCAATCTGGTGCTGGAATGTGCTCTTGGCAAGGGGGGAATCAGCGCTTTCAAGCGTGAAGGTGATGGTGCGACGCCTCTGGCGACGATGCGGCTGCTCTATGGATACCGTCGCGGCGACAAGGGTTTGCTGCCCTCCTCACGGCTGCCGCTTGGTCGCGTTCGCCGTCTCGACGGCTGGTGCGATGCGCCCTCCGATGCCAACTACAACCGGCCTGTCAGGCTGCCTTATGCCGCAAGTCATGAGGATATGTGGCGACGAGACGATCTCTACGATGTCTGCATCGTCATGGATTGGAACATCGCGCCGCGCCGCCGCGGATGCGGCAGTGCGATCTTCTTTCATCTGGCGCGCCCCGGCTATACACCCACCGAAGGCTGCATAGCATTGAGGCGCGCCGACATGGCGCGCCTCCTGCCTCATCTGACGGACCGGACCGTGATCCGCGTCCTGAGATAGTTGTTTCAGTGTATGGCGGCGACTTTGACCTCGTTGCCATTGGCATCGTAAAGCTTGCCGTTCAGGAAATAATCCCCGTCATGCAGCTCTGCGATGTTGTGATGGCGGATGATGCGTTCCGTACCTTCCGCAAAGACCGACATCTGGTTGCTGTTGCCGAGCTTGATCTCATTGAACATCAGGTTAAGCGCAATAGCCATCAACGCCGCCGAACTGATGCCGGAATGGAAGATGGTTTCAAACCAGGTCGGGAAGTGGTGATAGAACTGCGGCGCGGCAATCGGGATCATGCCGAACCCGATGGAGGTTGCCACGATGATGAGATTGATATTGTTCTCGTAGTCCACCTTGGCAAGCGTGCGGATGCCGCTTGCAGCCACCGTGCCGAACAGGACGATGCCCGCCCCGCCCAGAACAGCCGGAGGAACGCAGGCAATCACCCGGCCCATTACCGGCAAGAGACCGAGCGTGATGAGAATCAGCCCGCCGGTTGCCACGACATAGCGGCTTTTCACACCCGTTACCGCGACAAGGCCGACATTCTGCGCAAAAGCGCTTTGGGTAAACGAGCCCACGACGGGCGATAGGATGCTGGACAGCATATCCGCACGCAGGCCGTTGGCCAGACGCCGTGAATCCACTTTCGTGCCGATGATTTCACCGACGGCCAGAATGTCCGCAGAAGTCTCGACCAGCGTAACCATGATCACGATGAACATCGAGAGCGTTGCCGCAAGGCTGAATACCGGCATTCCGAAATGAAAGATTTCAGGCAGCGCCATCATCGAGCCTTCGCCCACCCGGGAAAGGTCCGTCATGCCGAGCGCCCAGGCGATAAAGGTTCCGATGACCATGGCGAGCAGGATCGAAAGCCGGGAAATCGTGGCATTGCCCATCTTGCTGAGAATGAGAACGATAACCAGCGTAAGGCCTGCAAGGCCGATATTGGCCATGCTGCCGAATTCGGGACTGTTGCTGTCGCCGCCCATGGCCCACCGTGCTGCTACCGGCATCAGCGTCAGACCGATGGTGGTGATGACGATGCCGGTGACGAGCGGCGGAAAGAAACGCGTTATCCGCGAGAATATCGGCGTGATGATAAGGCCGATCACCGCTGCCGCGATGACGGCGCCCAGCACGACCTGCAAGCCTGCCTCGCCGGTCTGGCTCGAAGTGACGATGGCGACCATCGTTGCGACGCCCGAAAAGGAGACCCCCTGAACCAGAGGCAACTGGCAGCCGAAGAAGGGGATGCCGATGGTTTGCAGGACGGTTGCAACGCCGCCGGCAAAAAGCGACGCAGTGATCAGCAGACCGATTTCGGCCGGGCTGAGGCCTGCCGCCTGTCCGATGATCAGCGGAACCGCCACGATGCCTCCATACATGGTCAGCACATGCTGGAAACCGTAAGCCAGATTGGCCGTGACAGATAGTTTTTCATCTTCGGGACGCGAAAGCGTATCCGCCCCGGACTGGTGCGTATTCAATGATACTCCCTCCCAGCAGGCGCGAACGCATCGCCAGCCTGCTCTCTCCGTTCTCCCTGCGCTGTATCGTCATGGCATCATGTCATTCGACGCCAGATCGACGATGCAATGCGCGATGTCTCCTCCAAAGACATGTCGCAGGAGTATAACCGGAGCCGTCCGGATGACTGTGCTTCTTTTGGTTGAAATTGTTTTCGATGCGAGAGCGCTAATGCCGAGGGTGTTTTCAGCCGTCGGCTTTGCTGCGGGCGTCCCGCATTGCGTCGCGGAGCACCGCAAAGACGTATGGTTCCAGCGACTGCGCGACGTTGAAGCGAAGGAAGGCGCCAGCCGTGCGCGAGGGACTGAAGACGTTGCCGGGTGCCAGAAGCACGCCTTTTTCCAGAGCATGCCGGGCAACCTGTCCAGAGTCCAGCCCATCCGGCAATTTTGCCCAAAGGAACATGCCGCCCTGCGGCTCGGTCCAGAGCGTGAGGCCCTCGGCTTTCAGGCGGCTGGCCGTCAGCGTCATGGTGTCGGCCAGCTTGGCGCGCAGGCTGTCGACATGGCGGCGATAGGTGCCGTCGGTCAGAAGTGCATGCACGATCTGCGGTGACAATGCATTGCCGCCGAAGCTTGTTGCGAGCTTCAGGTCGGTGAGCCCGTCGATCCAGTCGCGACGCCCGGCGATATAGCCGACGCGGGCGGCCGCCGACAGCGTCTTGGAGAAGCTGCCGATATGCAGGACGCGATCGAACCCGTCGAGCTCGGCGAGCAGCGGCGCGGGCGAAGGGTGAAAGTCACCAAAGATATTGTCTTCGACCAGCGTGATGCCGTGCGCTTCGGCGAGCTTCAGCAGCCGGTGCGCCGTGGCCGGTGTCATTGAGCCGCCGGTGGGATTATGCAGCCCTGCATTGGATATATAGAGTTTTGGCGCATGTTCGTTCGCAGCGCTCGCAAAGGCTTCGAGGTCGGGACCGGTAGGGGTATAGGGGACGCCGACGATCTTGACCCGATGCGTCAGGAGCGCGGCCTGGAAGTTGAAATAACAGGGATCATCGACCAGAACCGTATCTCCCGGCTGCAGAAGGTAGCGGCAGATGAGATCGAGCGCCTGCGTGCCGGAATCGGCCAGCAATATTTCTCCACTCGAAACGTCGATCCCCTGTTCACCGAGCCGGTGGGCCAGATGCTGGCGCATGGGCCGGAAGCCCAGCGGTTCGCCGTAGGTCGCGAGATTGCTTGTTTCATCCCGGGCGACCATGCGCATCGCGCGCCGAATCGCATCCTGCGGAAGCCACGCATCGGGCAGCCAGCCACATCCCGGCTTCAGGGTGGCTTCGTTTGCCTCCAGCGATTGGCGCATGACCCAGAACGGATCGATCTGGCGTTCCTTGTGCGGTGTATGGGCGGCGAGCGAAAACGGCTGGCGCGCGCGCTCCGAAACATAGAATCCGGCACCGCGCCGCGACTGGATGATCCCTTCCGCCACCAGCCGGTCATAAGCTTCGACGACGGTGGATTTCGACACGTTCATGGTTTCGGCGAGGCGACGGATGGAAGGCAGTCTGGCGCCGGGTGCGAGGCTCATCGCGGTAATGCGTCCGCGAATAATGCCCATCACCCTTTCGACGAGCGGGATTTTGTCGACGGCGGCGTTCTCCTTGCCGCGCTCGATTTCGCCGCTTGCATAAGCGGCTTCTACAGCTTCGAGGCTGCGCAGCAGGCCCGTCGAAATCATCTGTACTATCCCTTGTACCAGTACAGTTTGTCAGAATTGTCCGGAAACTGTCCCTGATTAATCCGGCAGTTTCACGGCATTGTCTCGCGAATCCTTATACGATTTTAGAGAAAGCCGAAAAGACACAATGCGTAAAAATGTTGGGAGTAAAACTGCGGGATGGATCAACGGATTTCTGGGTGTATTGATTTTCTCCGGGTCGCTGCCGGCAACGCGACTGGCCGTTATCGATATCGATCCAACCTTCCTGACAATGGCGCGCGCATCCATTGCCGGTGCGCTGGGACTGGCGCTTCTGCTGGCCTTTCGGGAACCTTTTCCCCGCCGCAACGACGTGATTTCGCTGGTCGTGGTGGCGCTCGGCGTGGTTGTCGGCTTTCCGCTTCTCACGGGGTTGGCACTCCAGCACATGACCTCCGCCCATGCGATTGTCTTTATCGGATTGCTGCCGCTCGCTACCGCAATCTTCGCTGTCCTGCGCGGAGGGGAGCGTCCGCGTCCGATGTTCTGGCTGTTTTCCGTGGTCGGGAGCCTCATCGTCGCGTCCTATGCCTATGGGCAGGGGAGCCAGTCTACCCTTCTGGGTGACGTGCTGATGCTCGCTGCCGTTATCGTCTGCGGGCTGGGCTATGCGGAAGGCGCGCAGCTTTCGCGCAGGCTCGGCGGCTGGCAGGTGATCTGCTGGGCGCTGGTGTTCTCGCTGCCGGTCATGCTGCCGCTGAGCGTCATGACGCGTCCGGAGACATGGGTCGGCATCGGCACGCCAGCCTGGATAAGCCTAGGCTATGTCTCGCTGTTCTCGATGCTGATCGGCTTTTTCTTCTGGTATCGCGGTCTCGCACAGGGCGGAGCCGCCAGTGTCGGCCAGTTGCAGCTTCTCCAGCCCTTCTTTGGGCTTATGCTGGCTGCCGGTATTGCTGGTGAACCCGTCAGCATGGGGATGGTGGCGACGGCAGCTGTGGTGGTGGTCTGCGTGGCGGGCGCGAAGCGTTTCGCTTAACTAAAGCTCCAGACGGTCGTGCGCTTGACCTCCGCATCTTCAAGGGCGCGGGTGACAGGCACGGTATAGACGGCAAGCTGTTGCAGCTTTTCCTTGGGCAGATAGGCGCGGCCCGGATCACCCACGATGATGCGGGCGCCGCGTTGGCTAAGCTTCGAAAACCAGGGAATAAGCCGCTCGGCGAGCGGCTTTTCATAAAAGACATCGCCTGCCAGAACCACATCCCAGCCGCCGTCCTGGCCGATGAGGTCATCCAGAGTGGGGGAAACCGTCACGCCATTGGCCGATGCATTGATCTCAATGGCGGGAAGCGCGAAGGGATCGATATCGGATGCCAGCACGCTTGCAGCGTCCGCCTGCATGGCAGCGATGGCGACAAGGCCGGAACCCGACGCGAAATCGAGAACGGTCTTGCCTTTGACTGTTTCGGGATGATCGAGGATATAGCGCGCCACACCCTGACCGCCCGCCCAGGCGAAAGCCCAGAAGGGCGGCGGCAGGCCGATTGTGGCAAGCTCTTCCTCCGTCTTGTGCCAGAGGTCATGGGCTTCGTCGGCGAGATGCAGGCGAATTTCCGGCACATGCGGTGGCGCTTGCAGACTGGTATTGGCCAGAATGAAATCGCGCGCGGTTCTATGTGCCGGATCGAGCATCAGAACATGCTTTTCCAAAGCGGGTTCCGATTGGAAGATGAGACGCTCATGCCAGAGCGTCCTTTCGGTCCAGTCCGCCCATGCGGCAGACTTCGATCCATTCATCTTCCGTCACCGGTTGCACCGAAAGGCGCATCGAGGTGACGAGCGCCATTTTCTCAAGCTTCGGATTGGCCTTCACATCTTTCAGCGTTACCGGCTTCGGCATGTCGCGGACAGCCCTGATATCCACGCATTCCCAGCGCGGATCGTCCGTTGTGCTGTCGTGATGCGCCAGCGCACAGACCTCGACGATCCCGACGACTTCCAGCCCTTCATTGGAATGATAGAAGAAGCCCTTGTCGCCCAGTTTCATGGCGCGCATGTTGTTGCGCGCGAGATAATTGCGCACACCATCCCATTGCTCGCCTTTTTCGCCACGGGCTTTCTGCATTTCCCATGACCATTTGAAGGGTTCGGATTTGAACAGCCAGTAAGCCATCAGTCATGAGCCTCAAGCGTTGGCCGGATTGTTGATTGCCCAGTTCCACGGGCGCACGGTCACGTTCTCGAACAGCCCTGCCAATGCATAGGGATCATTGGCGGCGATCTTTTCCGCTGCGGCTTGGTCGGCAGCTTCCACAACGACCAGACTGCCGTTCGGTTTGCCGTCTTCCCCAAGGAAGGGGCCTGCGAACTTCAACCCGTCACCAAGAGCCTTGAGATAATCGAGATGGGCCGGGCGCGTATCGAGGCGCACTTGCAGATGGTCCGGCTTGTCGTTGCACAGAAGAGCAAAAAGCATTGTCAATCGTCCTTTCCGTTGGAGCATGGTCTTGTCCGAAAACCGTTTCACACTTTTCGGGATGCGCCCTAGAGCATGTCTCCCGAAAGTGGGAACCGGTTTCGGGTCAAAGACATGCGATAAAACAAATAGATAGAGCATTTCCAATGATTCAATCAAAAAAGGAAATGCTCTAGTTGTTTAGTCCTCGGTCTTGAGTGGTCGGTTGAGCAGAGCCGTCACGGCTTCGTCAATGGTGATGGTGCCGTCCAGCAGTGCGCCCGTCGCATCGATGATGGGGGCGGAGATGGCGTGTTTGCGGCATAATTCGGCGGCAATCGGCGCGGTGGCCACGCCTTCGGCGAGCGGGCGATTGGTGAGGTCTTCTCCGCGTCCAAATGCCAGTCCGTAGGAATAGTTGCGCGACTGCGACGAGGAACAGGTCAGCATCAGATCGCCAAGGCCGGAAAGGCCCATGATCGTTTCAGGCTTAGCCCCCATGGCCTGTCCGATGCGGCGCAGTTCCGCGAAACCCCGCGTGACGAGTGCGGCCTGCGCGCTTGCGCCAAACCCGCGCCCGACGGCGGCACCGGCGGCAATGGCAAGGACGTTTTTCAATGCGCCGCCGATTTCGACGCCTTTAAGGTCGGTCGTCGAATAGCAACGGAAAGCCGGGCCGGATAGAAGCGCTGCGAGCTGATCGGCGGTTGCCGCATCCTCGCAGGCAACCGTCACGGCAGTCGGCAGGCCTCGAGCAACATCCGTCGCAAAGCTTGGACCGGAGAGTGCGGCAATCCGGTGGTTCGGCAGAACCTCGGCCACCACTTCCGACATCAGCCGCCCGGTGGCGCGTTCTATCCCCTTGGCGCAAAGCACGACGGGCGCTGTTTGCGGAATGAGGCTGCTCAATTGCGAAAGCCCGGTACGCATGGCCTGGGCAGGAATGACCGCCAGAACGGCATCCGCACCATCTACGACCGCGGCAACATCCGTGCTTGCTTGAATAGCGACGGGAAGCGCGATTTCGCCCAGATAGCGCGGATTGCGCTGTGTCCGGTTGATGGCCTCGACCGTCTCGTCGTCGCGGGCATAAAGCCATGTGTCGTGGCCGCTGCTGCTTGCCATGGCCGCAAGGGCCGTGCCCCAGGCGCCGCCGCCCAGAATGGCAATCTTGCTGGTTTTTCCGCTCATGCCCCGACCGCTCATGCCTTAGCTCCGCGTCGTCCGGTGCCGATCAGCGGAGCTGATTTCTCATCAAGCGGCCAGCGTGAGCGCGGCGCGAGATCAAGCCTATCAGGCGCTCCGGTTGTTGCCCGCTCGGCACCAGCCCAGGCGATCATCGCGGCATTGTCCGTGCACAGATCGAGCGGCGGAGCGATGAAGCTGAAACCATGCCGGGCACAAAGACTTTCCAGCGCGGCTCGCAACGTCTTGTTGGCTGCAACCCCGCCAGCGACGACGAGCGCCGGTGTTTCACAATCGGGAAATTCATTTCTGAAACGTTCCAGCGATCGGCCCACCCGATCGGACAGCGTGTCGGCAACTGCAGCCTGAAAAGAGGCGCAAATATCGGCCACGTCCTGATCCGACAACGGCACCAGCTCGGTCGCCGTCTGACGCACGGCAGTCTTGAGGCCCGAAAAGGAAAAATCGAGCCGTGCTTCGCCTTTCAACGGTCGTGGCAGGGCGAATCGCTTCGGATCGCCCTGAAGCGCCATGCGTTCAACTGCCGGGCCGCCGGGATAGGGTAGGCCCAGAAGTTTGGCTGTCTTGTCGAAGGCTTCGCCTAGTGCGTCATCAATCGTGGTGCCAAGGCGTTCGTAATCGCCAATGCCGCGTACCAGAACCATCTGCGTATGACCGCCGGAGACGAGCAGCAGCAGATAGGGAAAAGCCAGACCATCGGTGAGACGCGCCGTCAGGGCGTGACCTTCCAGATGGTTGACGGCATAAAACGGCTTCTGCGCAGCCATGGCCAGCGCCTTGGCGGTCATCAGTCCGACGATCAGTCCCCCGATCAGTCCCGGTCCTGCCGTGGCTGCCACTGCATCGACATCGGTAAGCTTCATGCCAGCATCGTCCAGCGCCCGTTCCACCAGCCTGTCCAGCGCTTCCACGTGAGCGCGGGCGGCAATCTCCGGCACCACGCCGCCATAGGGCTCGTGCTCGGCGATCTGGCTCAAAACCACGTTGGACAGAATCCGTCCTTCGCCCCGATCGCCGCGTTCGACGATTGCGGCGGCTGTTTCGTCGCAACTTGTTTCTATTCCAAGAATGCGCATTTGCGGTTAGACCCTGCCTGTCTCATAATTCATTGAAAAATCCGGTACCATGGACGACGCAATATGCAAACAGCATCCTTGAAGAATGGCACGTTGAAGATAGGCACGCGGGGCAGCAAGCTTGCTCTCGCCCAGGCTTACGAGACGCGTCGCCGCCTGATGGAGGCACATGGTCTTCCGGAAGAAGCCATAGAAATCGTTCCCATGTCGACGGCGGGCGACCGCATTCAGGATCGCGCGCTTTCCGAAATCGGCGGCAAGGGGCTTTTCACCGAAGAAATCGAGCAGGCGCTGACGGACGGGCGAATCGATCTCGCCGTCCATTCGACCAAGGATATGCCGACGGTCCTGCCGGACGGTCTTCATCTTTCCGTTTTCCTTGAGCGCGAAGATCCGCGCGATGCTTTTATCGGCCGCACGGCCTCTCGGCTTCTCGACCTGCCGCAAGGAGCGACGGTCGGATCGTCATCATTGCGTCGTCAGGCCCTGATCCGTCGCCTTCGACCCGACATACAAGTGGTGATCTTTCGCGGCAATGTCGATACCCGTCTGCGCAAGCTGGAAGCTGGCGAAGTCGACGGGACATTTCTCGCCTGCGCGGGGTTGCGGCGTCTGGGCCTTGGTGATGTCATTACCGAGTTGGTCGATCCGGAAAGCTTTCCGCCCGCACCGGGACAGGGCGCCATCGGGATCGAGACTCGTATCGGGGATACACGCATCGATGCGCTGCTGGCGCCTCTCGCACATCGCGAAACAGGTATAGCCCTTGCCTGTGAACGGGCGTTTCTGGCTGCCCTTGACGGTTCCTGCCGCACGCCAATAGCGGGTCTCGCAACCGTGGACGGCGATAGGGTTTCATTCCACGGCATGATCCTGAAGCCGGACGGGTCTGAGGCGCATGAAATAAGGGCTGAGGGTCCGGTATCGAATGCCGCCGCACTGGGTAGGGAAGCAGCAGAGCGGATACGCGCCAAGGCGGGTCCGCAATTCTTTGAAGGCTGGGAGTAGACTTGACGGGGCGGGCGCACGCCATTTCGCTCGGCCGTGTTCTGGTGACGCGGCCACAGCCAGCTGGCTCTGAGACCGCCGCAAGACTGGTGTCTGGGGGCTATGAACCGGTTCTGCTTCCGCTGAGCCGGACCATTGCGCTTTCCTTCGCTTTCCCCGAAGGCTCATTTGCGGCTTTGACAGTGACGAGCGCCAATGCCTTTCGCCATCTGGATATGGAACGGCTGAAGCCGTTTCTTGGCTTGCCGCTCTTTGCCGTGGGGCAGGGAACGGCACAGGCCGCACGGAAGGCCGGTTTCGGCCACGTTATCGACGGCGGCGGCGATGCGGTTCGGCTTGCGGCGACCATGCAGCGCGAACTTCCCGAACAGGCCCGTATCCTTTATCTCGCCGGAAGGGTGCGCCAGCCGGTTTTTGAAGACGAAATGAAGGCTGCGAAACTTGATATGCATGCCGTCGATGTCTACGACACCGAGGCGATCGCTTATACGAGCGTGGCACTTCGAAATGCGCTGGGCGACACGCCTTTTGCCGCAGTCATGCTCTATTCCGGTGTTGCAGCGACGAGCCTCGTGGCTGCGATGCGCGAAATCGAACCGCCTTTTGACGAGAAAACACGATTCCTGTGCATTTCGGCCCGTGTAGCTGGCCGATTGCCGCCGGTCTGGCGGGCAAATGCGCTTGTTGCGGACCATCCCGATGAAGAAGGACTTTTCCGGCTGTTTGCCAAACTTTGACTCATTTTGGCGCAACCTTCCTTCATCTGGCGATTTTATCTGCTAGAGTTTGAGTCAACCAATCGGCACTTTCGAGAGGATCCATGGCGAAACCCGGCACTCCGCGACATTCCAAATCGGCCCGTAATCCCGTGACGATCAATCTCGATCCCTCGGATGTGAAGCGGGTTGACGAACCAGCGAAGGCAACGCCAGACGCGGAGCCGGTGGGAAATTTTTCAAAATCCGAGAGCCCGAAGCCGGAAGCTGCAAAGCCCGTCCCACCCAAGGCGGAATCGTCAACCGCCGAAAAGACCGTGAAGACGGAAAAGCCTGAAAGTGTGGCATATGCGAAACCGCCCTTTACGTCAGGTGTGAAACCAGAAATCCCGCAGCCTGCACAAAAGAACGGCGCGGGGGCGTCGCATCTCCTTGCCGGTATTGCGGGCGGCGTGATCGGGCTTGGCGGTCTGCTGGCCCTGCAATGGGGCAATGTTATCCCGTCTCCGGGGGCGAAAGTGACGGCGGAACAGCTGGCGCATATGGAACAGCAGATCGCCGATCTGCGGAGCAATCCGGCACCGGCGCCACTCGACGATGCAAGCCGCGCGCAGCTTGCAGCTCTGGAAAAGAACGTGCAGGCAGCCGAAATCAAGGCGGAGGCAGTTGCAGGTTCCTTTGCCGATCTCCAGCAGCAAATGGCGGCATTGCCGAAGGAAACTGGCCAGCAGGCCGCAGCCGATACGTCTGCTCTGACAGAGCGACTCGACGCGCTGGAAACCAAGCTTTCAGCCGCGCAAAACAGGGCCGATGAGGCGACAGCCGGAGTTACGGGAAATACCGGCACGATTTCATCGCTCGAATCGAAACTGACCTCCTTGCAGGAAAAGGTCACTCAGGCTTCCCGGCAGCCGGATGCGACGGTGCTGATAGCAGCCAACGCGTTGAAAATGGCGATCGATCGCGGCGGTTCGTTCAAGGCGGAACTCGACACTTATGCGTCGATTGCACCGGATGAAGCCTCCATCGAACAGTTGCGCGCCCACGCCGACAAGGGCGTCCCGACTGTTGCAGACCTGAATGCGTGGTTCGGTGCCGTCGCAAACCGGATTGTTGCAACAGAGAACAAGCTGCCTCCAGACGCCGGGATTTGGGACCAGCTTGTCGCCAGCGCCAGAGGATTGGTCAGCGTGCGCCCTGTTGCTGGCAATGTCAGCGGCACCGGCGTCGGCCCGATCACCGCCCGTATGGAAGCTGCCCTTCAGGCTGGCGATCTGGAGCGCGCGCTCACCGAGTGGGAACAGTTGCCTGCCGATGCCAAGGTGACTTCGCAGGAATTTGCCGATCAGATGCGGGCGCGGCGTGATGCCGATGCGCTTGTGCAGCGACTTGTTGCCGACAGCTTGAAACCCAAGGCGTCCGCAGATGAAACCGGCGGGGCTCCGGCCTCTTCCGGCCAATAGGAGACGAGCCGATGCTGCGGGTCCTGTTCTATCTCGTCATCGTTGCTGCCCTTGGCTTCGGCTTTGCCTGGCTTGCGGACCGTCCGGGCGAACTCGATGTCACTTTCGCGGGCAACCACTACAATGTGCCGCTGATTACCGCCGTTGCGGGGATCGTTGCCATCGTCGCGGCAATCCTCATCCTGTGGTGGCTGGTCAAGAGCATCATACAGTCCCCTTACACGCTGCGCCGTCATTTTCGTGCACGCAAGCGAGACCGGGGCTATCAATCGCTTTCCACCGGACTGATCGCAGCCGGTGCAGGCGATGCCGAAGCCGCGCGCCGCATGACGAAGCAGGCAGGCCAGTTGTTGAGTTCCGATCAGGAGCCGCTGATAAAGCTTCTGGAAGCACAGACGGCCATGCTCGAAGGGCGCACGGAAGATGCCCGCAAGGGTTTCGAGGCGATGGTGGACGATCCCGAGACCCGGCTGCTCGGCTTGCGTGGACTTTATATCGAAGCCCAGCGCGTGGGCGCTCGCGATGCCGCCCGCCATTATGCCGCCGAAGCCGCCGCCCAGGCCCCGCAACTCGAATGGGCTTCGTCGGCCGTGATAGGCCAGCTTTGTGCCGAGGGCGACTGGGATGCCGCACTGAAGCTTGTCGATGCACGCAAGCAGGCGCTCAGCCACGGCAAGGACGTGGTGAAGAAAGAGCGCGCCGCGCTTTTGACAGCCAAGGCAATGGCGGTCGTCGATGTCGATCATGCGCAGGCGCGGACGCTTGCGCTGGAGGCGAACAAGCTCGCACCCGATCTGGTTCCCGCCGCCGTGGTTGCTGCGCGTGCGCTATTTTCCGATGGTGATATCCGGAAAGGTTCAAAAATTCTGGAAGCGGCCTGGAAACGCTTTCCGCATCCTGACATTGCCTCAACCTATGTCTATGCCCGATCCGGTGATACGGCACAGGATCGCCTGAAGCGTGCCAAGCATCTCGTATCGTTGCGCTCCAACAATGCCGAGGGCAGTCTCGCCCTGGCGCGTGCGGCTTACGAGGCTGGCGATTATCGGTCTGCCCGCGACAATGCCGAGCAGGTTCTGCGTGCGTCGCCGCGCGAAAGCGCCTATCTGCTGCTTGCTGACATCGAAGAAGCTGAAACCGGCGATCAGGGCAAGGTTCGTGAATGGCTGGCGCGCGCCGTCAAGGCACCGCGCGATCCTGCCTGGACCGCCGATGGCTATGTTTCCGAACAATGGTCGCCGGTATCGCCTGTTAGCGGACGGCTGAACAGTTTCGAGTGGAAGGTTCCTGTGGTGGAACTGGCCCCGGTTATCGAGGCGGAGAAACCCGAAATCAAGGGACCGGTGGAAAACAAACCGGTCAATCAGATCGTTCTGGCAGAGCCGGGGGAAAAAGCCGGGGTCACGGCAGCTGCAGTGCGTGCCGAAAACAAGCCGATCGTTCGCGATGTTGAGGAGGCTGTGGTCATCGTGCCAGCAGCCGAGCCAGTCAAGGGGCCCTCCGTGCCTCCGGTGCCCAAGCTCGACGAGATGAAGCCGCCTGTGCCTGTTGATGTTACCGGCGCAAGTGATTCAGAGGATGGGCAGCATCACGCGCATATCGTGGTGGATGATCCGGGCGTCGATGAAGGCCAAACTGCTCAAAAGGCGCAGAGCGGATTGCGGCTATTCTGATTCTGCCCCGCTGATCGTTGCCGAAAAACAACGCAGCGCAACTCTTGGACGCTAAACGGTTGTATAGGCCGCTTAGCGCCTTGCGCGGCGTATCCAGCCCGTTACCTTCAATCTTGCTGATGAAATATGCCAACGCCGCCGATACGGTCGGCAAACTCTGAATGTGGCAGCGAGGTTGAATGTTCGATCGTCTTCTGGATTTTCTAAAAGAACTTCCGGCCAGCGGTTTTCGTGACCGGAATGAAAAATTTTCCAATGACGACCCGCGACTGGCTGCCGCTGCCCTGCTTTATCACATCATGGATGCTGACGGTGAAACGCGTGAAAGCGAGCGCAAGAAGCTCTCTTCAATGTTGTCGCTGAAATATGGTCTGAAGGGCGACAGTCTGAAGCGGCTGATCCGTGCAGCCGAAAAAGCCGATCAGGAAGCAATCGATCTGTCGGATTTCACGTCTGTCCTCAAGCGGCAGCTCGACTATCAGGCTCGCCTCGACCTGATCGGCCTGATGTGGGAAATGGTTTATGCCGACGGCAAGGTGAGCGAAGTCGAGGCAGACGTGATGTGGCGGGTGGCCGAACTGGTCGGCATCCGGCAAGATGACCGGAATGCCATAGAGGATCGCATGGACAAGGCGAACCGGAGCACCTCCGCCTCCTAACTCCCGGCATTTCAAATGATCAGGTCCGGCCTTGCAGGTGCCGGGCCTTACGCAGTTGCGGGAACATCGCAGCCCAGGCGATGGCAACGGCGATCGATCCCAGTCCGCCGATGACAACGGCGGGAACGGCGCCGATGGCCGCAGCCATCAGACCAGCGCGGAATTCACCCAGTTCGTTCGATGCGCCTACGAAGACCATATTGACCGCATTGACGCGGCCGCGCACGTGATCGGGCGTCCACAACTGCATCAGCGTTTCCCGGATATAGACGCTGATCATGTCAGCGGCGCCCGCAAGCGCAAGGGCAACGACCGACAGCCATGTCAGTGTAGAAACGCCGAAAATAATATTGAAGAAGCCGAAGAGGCCGACAAAGACGAACATCACGCGGCCAGCATGATCGCGGATCGGGTGTCCGGCCAGCCAGATGGCGGTCAGAACAGCGCCAATGCCGGGAGCGGAGCGCAGCAATCCAAGCCCCCACGGCCCGAGATCGAGGATATCGCGCGCATAAATCGGCAGCAGTGCCACTGTCCCGCCGAGAAGAACGGCGAAGAGATCAAGGGAAATCGCGCCGAGGACAATCTTTTCCTTCCAGATGTAGCGGAACCCGGCCAGCATGCTCGTCAGCGACCGTTGTTCGGCGAGCGTGTGCTGCTTTGGCTTGGGGATGGAGAAGATCAGGACCGAACCGATGAGCAGAAAGACAGTTGCGACGGAGTAGGCCGCCACCGGCGAAATGCCGTAAAGCAGGCCGCCTGCGACCGGACCGACAATGGTAGCCACCTGCCATGCGGAGGAGTTCCATGAAACGGCGTTGGCGAAATCCTCCGTCGGCACGAGGTTGACCACGAGCGAAGCTGAGGATGGTCCGAGAAACGCACGCGCCACGCCAAAAAGTGTCAGTGCCGCAAAGACGGTAAGGGGCTCAAACAGACCTGCGAGCGTCAGACCGAGCAGCAATGCCGTCACGATGCTTTCCAGGATGAGCGAAAGACCCATGATGAAGCGTCTGCCGAAACGGTCGGCGGCGGCGCCGGTCACCAGAACGAGCAGCAGCGACGGCAGAAACTGCACCAGCCCGACCATGCCCAGATTGAAGGCGTCGCGGGTCAGATCATAGATCTGCCAACCCACAGACACACTTACGATCTGGACCGCAAAAGCGCTCAGGAAACGGGCGCCCCAATATTTTTTGAAGGCAGAATGCCGGAACGCTGCGTAACGATCAGCAGAAGAAGCGTCGGTTGTGGGGGACATTGCTCATAACATCTGAAGCATTTCCAGCAAAAGTGCGAAGCGATCTTGTGTTGGACAATGCGGGACAACAAGAAGATAGACGTTACTTACAGCATCCTTCCCATGATCGGAACCACTTTTGTGAACTATTTTGTAAGGCAGGAACTGGAAAATTGCGGTGCGGCCTGAAAGCAGAAAAGGCCGGTTTGAACCGGCCTTTCCTTGTTGTTGAGGGTTGTCGTTTCGGATCAATCCTTGCCGAGCAGGCCCTTCCAGATGATCGCGCCAATGGCAGCGCCGATGAGCGGTGCAACCCAGAACAGCCAAAGCTGACCGAGTGCTGCCGTTTCGGCAAACAGAGCCACACCCGTCGAACGAGCCGGGTTGACGGATGTATTGGTGACTGGGATCGAAATCAGGTGAATCAGGGTCAAGCCCAGGCCGATGGCAATCGGAGCAAAGCCAGCCGGTGCCAGCGACGAAGTGGAACCCAGAATGATGATGAGGAAGAAGGCAGTCAGAACGATTTCGATAAGCAGTGCTGCCATCATGCTGTAGCCGCCGGGCGAAAGCTCGGCATAACCGTTCGAAGCAAATCCTCCGGCGGTGAAACCGTCCTTGCCGGAAGCGATCAGGAAGAGTACGGCCGCAGCCGCGATGGCGCCCAGAACCTGCGCAACCCAGTAAGGGATAAGGTCTTTGGCCGGGAGACGGCCCGCCACCATGAGTCCCAACGAGACGGCGGGATTGAAATGGCCGCCGGAAATGCCGCCAACGGCATAGGCCATGGTAAGCACCGTCAGACCGAAGGCGAAGGCTACGCCGAGAAAGCCAATGCCCAGTTCAGGAAAGGCCGCAGCGAGGACTGCGCTGCCGCAGCCTCCGAAAACGAGCCAGAATGTGCCGAAAAATTCAGCCGATAATTTGTTCAGCATGGAAATCCCCAGGGTTGGTGTAGTGAAACTGCTGCATGCGAATCATTTAGCAAGAAGCATATAATCCCCTTTTTCTTTCAACAATAATGTTTAACTTGAACTTCGGCGTTTGTTTCCTGTGGATTTGTCCTGTCGTTCCAGTAAACAGGAAGGCTATTCTTCTTATATTCGAATTTGCTTTTATATCTGTTCTAAACCGGGTTTCTGCGGACATTCAACCGCGCTCAGCCGAACTTTTTTAAAGCCGTCAACCCAGTTCAGCTATATTGCGGAACGGTGGCGCGGCACGTTATAAGCATTGAGGTCGAACGGGCGACGCTCTCCAGCGCAGAAGCGATTGGCGGGTGGTTTCGCGGGGCAGATTGGAGTTGTCAGCCTTGAACACTCATCGTGGGACGAAAGCGCAAAGGCTCGTTTCAGGGGCGGCCAAAGTCGTTCCGATCGTTGCGGTCCTGTCCGGCTGCACGGCGACGGCATGGACGGAAAAAGTGAAAATCGACAGTACCCCCATGCCGACTGAATGTGCAGGCTGGCAGAAGATCGATCTCAAACAGCGCACGACATTGGTCCTCCTGCGTGAAGATCCGCGCCTTGTGGTCGAGATCGACTCGCACAATCTCAAGGGCCGCAATCTCGGCTGCTGGCAGTAGCAAACAAGTCAGATCGGGGTTGTATGGGCCGCGCCTGCTAAGCCCGGTCCGCCAGCCGAACGTCGACTTTTTCGATGGTGCCGCGCAGGGCTGGCAGCATCGTCTCGAAGTCGATAGATTCGCCCGGTTTCAGCATCGTTTCTCCCGAAGCCAGACGGCGTTCGCGTTTGCTGCCGTCGCTATAGGTAATCATGACGATCAGCGGGGGAGCAGGGCGTTCTTCCGATGTGGTGTTCTGAATGCGGCCCCCGACGCTGAGAACATCGTGGTTCTCACGCATATTGGTTTTGAGATCGGTCAGCTGAAGTGCCGAAACCAGCGGCAGCATCGATTGTCCGCCGGAAGCGGGCTTGTCGGCAAGCAGCGTATCTCCGCCTGCAATCCAGAAAGCGGTTGTCGCGCAGAGAGCGACGAGAACCCAATATCCGAACCCCGGCCATTCGCTGGCCGGACGGGTTTCCGACAGGAACTGCCGCGAAGCGGGCGGCTTTTGTGCGATGACGGGGAAGGGGAATTTTCGGCGAGGCGAAACCGGGACGATGGTTTCGAATTCGGCATCCTCGACGGGACCGCGACCGGCGGCAAACCACGCCGCGGGATGGCTTTCACGCGAAGGCGTACGCGACGTCTGCGCTGTTGATGGTCGTTTCGCCATCATGACGACATCTTCCTTTGCGTTTTCGCCCCTTCGACCGGTGTCATACACTGGCTCATAATGGTTAATGCTTCATGGCCGATGCAACGGTCACGCATTTTTTAAGGCTCGTTCGGGCTGAATTAACGCAACATTAACCATAGAGGATAAAGGTCGATCCGATATCGATGTCATCCGTGCGTCCTTCAGCGCGCGGACAATTGAAGAGAAACAACCCGGTGATACGTTTCGAGAATGTCGGCCTGCGATATGGAATGGGTCCTGAAATCCTGCGCGATGTCAGTTTCCATATTCCGCCGCGTTCGTTCCAGTTCCTGACCGGCCCTTCCGGGGCGGGAAAAACATCGCTCATGCGCCTTCTCTTCATGGCGCTGAAGCCGACGCGCGGCCTTATCAATATTTTCGGCAAGGATGTTGCGCGGCTCAATCACGCGGAAGTTCCGCTTTTGCGCCGCCGCATCGGTATCGTGTTTCAGGATTTTCGTCTGCTCGACCACATGACGACCTATGAGAATGTGGCGCTTCCGCTGCGCGTGCGCGGGAAGGAAGAGGCGACCTACCGACATGAGGTGGAGGAGCTTCTGCACTGGGTTGGGCTGGGCGATCGCATGAATGTCCTTCCGCCGGTCCTTTCAGGCGGCGAGAAGCAACGCGCCGCAATTGCCCGGGCCCTGATCGACCAGCCGGAACTGCTTCTGGCGGACGAACCGACCGGCAATGTCGATCCGCCGCTTGCAAAGCGTCTCCTGCGCCTTTTTACCGAGCTGAACCGTTCGGGTACCGCTGTCATTATAGCGACCCACGACCTTTCCCTGATGGATCAGGTCGATGCGCGGCGCATGATCCTCGAACATGGGCGGCTCGACATCTATGATTGATGCAAAGAACGCCTTGCAACGCAAGCTGGATGATGTCCGGGTCCGTCTTGAAGACCTCAAGGACATGCTGCTTGTGCGTATCGGCAAGCGCCGGAAGCGGCATGGGCCAAGTCCCATCGTTCCCGATGGCAGCGTTACCGGCACCGCACTTGTCATTGTGATCGCCATCATGACCTTTCTGGCATGTCTGACGATGGGCGGTGTGACGCTCGTTCGCGCTTCGGCTGCAGCCTGGCAGAGCCAGATCGCACGCGAAGCTACGATCCAGATACGGCCTGTCGACGGACAGGACATGGAGAAGGCGCTGACCCAGGCGAGCGAGATCGCACGCGGTTTTGCCGGCGTCAAAGGCACGAGCATTATCGATAAGGATGCGACTGCACGGCTGCTCGAACCATGGCTCGGCAGTGGTCTCAACATCGATGAACTGCCTGTGCCGCGCCTTGTCGTCGTTACCATCGATGAAAATGCACCGCCTGACTTTGAAACCATGCGCGCTGAAATTACGCGCGCCATTCCGGCTGCAACCTTCGACGACCATCGCACCTGGGTCGACAGGCTTGTCTCCATGGCGCATACGACGGTGTTCGTCGGGACCGGTGTTCTCTCGCTCGTGATCGCGGCGACGGTCCTGACCGTGATCTTCGCCACGCGCGGCGCAATGTCGGGCAACGGCCACATTATCGAAGTGCTGCATTTCATCGGTGCGGAATCGAAATTCGTGGCGCGCGAATTTGAATGGCATTTCTTCCGCACCGCCTTGAAGGGTGCGCTGTGCGGCGGTGCGGCCGCGATGCTGGTATTTCTGGTCTTTTCCTGGTGGGCGTCGAGCCATATGGCAACGCCTGAAGGTGATCAGGCGGCTGCCTTGTTCGGCAATTTCGCTATCGGGCGCAGCGGCTATATCGGTGCTGCCGTCATCATCATTCTGGTCAGTTTCCTGACCATGCTGACCAGCCGCCTGACGGTGATCCGCCAGCTTGCAACCATGGACGGTCCGGGAGTGCGCTCCGAATGAAGACCTTTTCCGCCACGGGCGCTTTCAGGACGAGATTTTCATCCGTTTCTCCGACTTCTCGCCGCAATGCTGGCTATGATGGAAGGAGAGATGGTACGCGAATCCCGCAAGCGCTATCGGGCGGGCACCGGTCGAGTGACGATGCAGTGGCACAGAGGCAGACGGCAAACAGGCTCTCTAGAGGCAATGTGGTCTGGCGCCGCCGCCGGAACGACGTTTCCCTCCAATCCTTTGCACTTGCATCCGGTAATTTCCTATGGTCTGTCATGATGCGCATGTTCAGACGTTTTCAGCCGGTTTCCATCGTTCTGTTTGTCATTCTTCTGGCGTTTCTCGTCGGCTTCTTTGCGTTCGGTGAAAAGGTCACCAGCATGCAGCCTCCCGCCATCGATGAGCCTGCCGATGCGATCATCGTCCTGACCGGTGGCCAGTCCAGAATCCAGGCTGCGGTCAATCTTCTGAAAGACAAGCGCGGAAAGCGGCTTCTGATCAGCGGCGTTCATCCATCGACCAACGAAAAGGTGCTGCAGCGCGCGACACATGCCGACCAGAGCCTGTTCGACTGCTGCGTCGATCTCGACCGGTCGGCGCTCAACACCATCGGCAATGCCGCGGAAAGTGAACGCTGGATTCGCACAAACAATTATCGCCGGGTGATCCTGGTCACCAATAATTATCATATTCCGCGCAGCACGCTGGAAATGTCCTATCTCATGAAGGATGTGGAATTCATTCCCTATCCGGTGGTGAACGGGGAACGTCGCGAACACAGCTGGGTTGCCGAAGGCGACACGTTGCGCGTGCTGTTCATCGAATATGTGAAGTATCTGGGCGCCGTAGTGCGTGTGGGTGCAAGCGAGTTGTTTGGAACGCAGCCCCAGCAAAGCGCGACGGCGGCAAACTGATCTCGCCCACGGAATACGATTTCCTGATGGAAATGGCCGATCTTCCTGATATATCGGTGCCGTCACTTTCTGAAGAAAGTCCAGAATTCGCGCGTGATCGTTTGCCGGAACCCGGAAACGAAAATGCTTTAGCCCAGGGTCTCCGCCGACTGATGCTTCTCTACCTGCGCTCAATCCTGTTCAATGCGGCGTTTTATATCTGCACACTTGTTCAGATGATCGTCTATACGCCCTTTTATTTCCTGTTGCCCCGCAAGAAGGCCTGGATCGTGCCGAAGCTGTGGGCACGGGTCAATCTCTGGCTTCAAAAGCATATCGTCGGTACGGACTGTGTCGTCGAGGGATTGGAGAACATTCCCGAAGGCGCCTATATCTGCGCGCCGAAGCATCAATCTGCCTGGGATACTTATGCTTTCCTGCCCTATCTTGACGATCCCGTGCTGATTCTGAAGCGGGAACTGATGCGTATTCCGCTTTTCGGCTGGTATATCGCCAAGATGCAGATGATTCCGGTTGACCGGGGCTCCCGCGTCAAGGCGCTGCACTCCATCACCAAGGGCGCGGAAAAGGCGATTGCGGACGGCCGCCAGATCCTCATTTATCCCGAGGGAACGCGCCGTGCGCCGGGCGCTCCGCCGCAATACAAATACGGCATCGTTCATCTCTATGAGGCGCTCAATATTCCGGTTGTTCCGATTGCGCATAATGCGGGCCTCTACTGGCCACGCCGCAAGTTCCTGCGTTATCCCGGAACCGTTCGGGCCCGTATCCTGCCGCCCATTCCGCCGGGTTTGCCGAAAGAGGAATTCCTCAAGAGGTTGATCGAAACGACGGAAACCGCCTGCGACGAATTTCTGCTCGCCGCCAGCCGCGATCCAAATCCTCCCCCGATGCCGCCGACCGCCGTTCAACGACTGAACGAGCTCGGCGTTTAACCTTCACACCATGTTAACGGCCTGATCACGTTCAATTGCGTTGCGAGAACGACAATTCGCCGCGTTTTCTAGAACTTTCGTTTTTCTTGCGTGCAACCTTGAAACCCGTTATCAGAGCCCGACACGAAAGGACACATCATGAATATTGATGCCATCTCCATCGGCTCCAATCCTCCTGAAGACGTCAACGTCATCATTGAAGTGCCTGTCGGCGGCCAGCCGATCAAGTACGAGATGGACAAGAAGGCCGGCGCCCTCATCGTCGACCGCTTCCTCTACACGCCAATGACCTATCCGGGCAATTACGGCTTCGTGCCGCATACGCTTTCGGAAGATGGCGATCCGATCGACGTTCTCGTCTGCAACACCCGCCCGCTGGTTCCCGGCTGCGTGATCAATGTTCGCCCGATCGGCGTTCTGGTCATGGAAGACAATTCCGGCAAGGATGAGAAGATCATCGCCGTGCCGTCGCCGCACCTGACGCGCCGCTATGAGAAGATCCACGACTATACCGATATGCCGGAGATCACTCTGAAGCAGATCGCGCACTTCTTCGAACACTACAAGGATCTGGAACCCGGCAAGTGGGTGAAGATCGGTGACTGGGGTGACGAAGATTACGCACGCAAGTTCATCGTCGAAGCTATCGAACGCGCCAAGAACAAGTAAGCGCCAGTTTCTCGACCCGTCTAAGCAAAAGCGCCCGGCAATGTCCGGGCGCTTTTGTATATGTACTGATCGTTCGTTCGTACCAGCTTCCGACCCCCACTTTTGGAGAGGCCTTTTTAAAGGAAAAGCGGCAGCAGCGTCGTCCACATGAACTGGCGGATGAAGAAGATGATCAGCAGCAGGATGATCGGTGAAATATCGATGCCGCCCAGATTGGGCAGAAGATTGCGGATCGGCCGCAAGACGGGTTCCGTTACCTTATAGAGAAACTCCCCGATCGACGCCACGAACCGGTTGCCGGAGTTGACGACATTGAACGCATAGAGCCATGAGAAAATGGCGCTCGCAATAATGATATAGGTATAGATATCAAGCGCCAGATCAATGGTGCGGAACAATGCGATCATGGGGGCCTCCTTGGCAATTGGCGGAGATGTAGCGGTTGCGTCGGTCAAGAACAAGGGCTGAGAACCTGAGCGCCGGAATTTTTGAGGAGCGTTGTGCCTGCTCGCAACTGCTTAAATCGTCGAATTCTGGTCGATATTGCGGTGGATTAGATCGTTGACGTGTTCCAGCCAGTGGTCGCGCACGCGCATATTGCGCAGATGCTTGAGCGTATTGGCGACATAATCCACATTGGCACCTGAATCGCCCCGGGCGGACGCGACGATTGCCGCCGCGTTCTCGGCTGAAAGAGAACCGGCATATTGGACGTGATGGCGGTCCGCTACATAGGTGACCGCATCGACACTGCGACCGTCGGCGAGACGCAGACGGAGATGCTTCTCGTGATAAACGTGGTTCGACATTTCACGTTCGCGCAGATAGGTCATCACTTCGCCGGTCATGTCGCCGGGCACGCGAAAGGCGATACCGAGGCACGAGCCGCCGGCATCCAATCCCAGCACCAGGCCGGGATGGTCCGGTGTTCCGCGGTGGACATGCGAATAGATGCAAAGGCTGCGCCTGTAGCCATAAAGACGTGCGCGGACCGTTTCCACATGCGCAAAGCCGGGTCGCCACATCAGCGATCCATAGCCGAAAACCCAGAAATCGTTCATTTGCCTGTCATCGAGAGCCGTGGCCATTGGGGGTGCCTATGAGAGCTTGTTCCAAAAGGCGCCAGGCCGGTCTGCAAATCGCCTGCCGCTTTTGATTCAAGCTCTAATGATTAGAGCGCATCCCGAAAAGTGTGAAATGATTTTCGGAAAAGATGCGCGTCAAAACAGATAGGAAGAGCGCCACCCTCATTCAATCAGATTGAAACGCACTCTGACGCGTGTCGATTTCCACCAGTAATCATCGGATATCCCTCGATTTTTCTTCCTCTTCCCTTCACAAGGCACAATCCTGCCATAATATGGCCACCAGTCGAGAGGAGCACAATGTTGACGAGATTTCGGATCTGGTCCGAATCCGGCGCGGGCTCCTCGAACAACTGACTGATAAATAAGGCTTTTGAAATGGCGCATACTGGAATGAACGCACCGAAAGCCAGAAAGCGTCCTATAACGCTCCTCGTCATTCTTGTTGTCCTGGTTGCTGGCTATACGGCGGGCTGGTTCTATATCGCAAACAAGCTTGAAGCACGAGCCAAGGCTGACATGGCCAGGCTTGCCGCTCAGGGTGTCGGCGTGAAATGCGAAGACCTGCGCATGGGCGGCTATCCGCTGCGCGTCAATGTCATCTGCGACAGTATTTCATGGCAGCGCCCCTCCGAAGGCATGTCGTTCCGCGCCGGGCGGTTTACTTCCGGCTCTCCTGTCTATGCACCGCGTTCCCTGTCGAATGACCTGACGGGCCCCGCCTTCATCGAATTTCCGGGGCTGGCGCCGCTGGAAGTGAACTGGAGCAAATTCAACTCCAACACCCGGCTGGCGCGTCCTTTCCCGACCGAAATCGAACTGGCCGCGCGCGAAGTCGCGGTTGGTCTGCGCACGGAAACCACGACGACAGAACCGCTCAGCACGCTCGAGCAGATGGATTTCCGCATGAGCGAAGCGGATGGCGCCCTGAAGCTCAATGGCCGCTTTGCCGGATTGAAGCTCGCCAAGGCGGCCATAGGCAATGCCACCAGCCCTGAAGTCGACGGCGTGGCAGATATTGATGTGTCCGATGCCGCAACCCTGCTGGCGAGGAGCGACGCACCGTTTCATCAACGGCTGCGCGGGCATTCCGGCACTGTCAATCAGGCTTTCCTGTCCATGCCCAATGGAGCCATGGTTTCCGTTGCGGGACCGTTTTCCATCGATGCGGACGGGCTGATCAATGCGGATGTGAAGCTGACGCTGGTCAACCCGCAATCGCTGGCACAGGCGGGGCAGACGGTGTTTCCCGAGCAGGGGGGCAATATAGCCACTGTGCTGTTTGCTCTCTCGGCCATGCCGAAAGACGAAAACGGCAATCCCGTGATGGAAATTGCCGTTCGCAAGGGCAAGGTCAGCGCCGGCTTCATTCCACTTGGGCGGTTGCCCGCTCTTTAGGGGAGCAGGGGAATAAGGCAGTAAGGGAGTAGGGCAGTTGTGCTGCCCTATGCGCGCGTCGCAGCCTGACGGCCAAAGTCCGGCGCATCAACTTCCTGTCCGGCATCAATGATGCCGCGACGCACGGCGCGTGTGCGTGTGAAAAGATCGAACAGTGCTTCACCGTCGCCCCAGCGGATCGAACGTTGCAGCGAGGCAAGGTCTTCCGAAAAACGCCCGAGCATTTCGAGGATCGCGTCCTTGTTATGCAGGCACACGTCGCGCCACATTGTCGGGTCGGAGGCGGCCAGACGCGTGAAATCGCGGAAACCGGAAGCGGAATATTTGATGACTTCCGATTTCGTCACCTGTTCCAGATCGCTGGCTGTGCCGACGATATTGTAAGCAATGATATGCGGCAGATGCGAGACGATGGCCAGCACCAGATCGTGGTGCTGCGGGTCCATGCGATCAAGGCGCGAGCCGCACGCGCTCCAGAAATCGCTCAGCTTTTCCAGCGCCGCTTCATCCGTATCGGGCAGGGGCGTCAGAATGCACCAGCGATTGGTGAAGAGTTCTGCAAAGCCCGCGTCCGGCCCGGAATATTCGGTTCCCGCCAGCGGGTGGCCGGGAATGAAGTGCACGGTGTCGGGCAATTCCGGCTGCATCTGGGCAATTACGGACGCCTTGGTGGAGCCAACGTCGGTCACGATGGCACCGGGTTTGAGATTTGCAGCGATCTGGCGCGCGACGGTGCCTGACGAGCCGACCGGCACAGACACGATGACGAGATCGGCATCCTTGACGGCCTCAGCGCTATCCGTGGCGTAGCTGTCGCCGAGCCCCAGTTCCTCGGCGCGCTTCAGCGTTTCGCTGCTGCGCGTGGCGATGGCGATGTGATCGGCAAGCTTCTCGCGTCGAATGACGCGCGCGAGCGATGAACCGATAAGGCCGATGCCGACCAGGGCGATCTTGTTGAAATGGACCGTGGACATTGGTTTACTTCAAAAATTCGGTCAGGGCGGCGACGACGCCGCGATTGGCTTCTTCCGGTCCAACCGTAATGCGCAATGCATTCGGAAAGCCGTAACCGCCGACGCGACGCAGGATATAACCGCGTCTGGAAAGCCATTCGTCAGCTTTGTCCGCCGAATGCGCAGCATCTTCGGGAAAGTGGATCAGCAGGAAATTCGTGACCGAAGGTGTTACCCGAAGTCCGAGCTTTGTGAACTCCTCGGTCAGCCAGCCAAGCCATTTCTCATTGTAGGCGATCGACTTGTCGACATGGGCGCGGTCCCGGATAGCGGCAGCGCCTGCTGCAATGGCGGCCGAATTCATGTTGAACGGTCCACGAATGCGATTGACGGCATCGATGACGTGCAGGGGCGCATACATCCAGCCGATACGCAGGCCCGGCAGCCCATGGATTTTCGAGAAGGTGCGCGTCATGACGACATTCTCGTTGGAAGAAACGAGTTCAAGGCCTGCTTCGTAGTCGTTGCGGCGCACATATTCGGCATAGGCCGCATCGAGAACAAGAAGCACATGCTTGGGCAGTCCGGCATGAAGGCGACGGACTTCCTCGAAAGGAAGATAGGTCCCGGTCGGATTGCCCGGATTGGCGATGAAGACGATCTTCGTGCGCGGCGACAGGCCAGCCAGAATGGCGTCCACATCGATCCGCTCGTTCTTCTCCTTGACGGTGACCGGCGTTGCACCCGCACCCAGGGTCTGGATCTTGTAAACCGCAAATCCGTGTTCGGTGATGATGGTTTCATCGCCCGGAGCAAGATAGGTCTGGCAGAGCAGGCCAAGCAGTTCGTCTGAGCCGTTGCCGCACATGATATTCGCTAAATTGAGCGCCTGCGTTTCGGCAATCGCCTGCCGCAGAGCCAGCGCCTGCCCGTCGGGATAAAGCTCCAGTTTTTCGCCTGCGCGTCGATAGGCTTCCACGGCATGCGGGCTCGGACCGATCGGCGTTTCGTTGGATGAGAGCTTATAGACCTTGGCGACGCCTTCCACATGTTCCTTGCCGGGTACGTAGGCTGCGATGTCGAGCAGGCCTGCCTTGGGCTGGGGACGGGTAAGGTTCTGCGTATCGGTCATGATTTTGGCTCCGCCAAAAGGTCAATATTAAAGGTCTGATGGGGCATATCCCGCCATTGCGTCCAAGTCGAGAAAAACCTTGGCCGATAATGCTTGTCGGCCGCAGCAACTGTACGTTTTTGCGGGGCTTGGTGCGTAAATGTCCTAGTTTGCGTTAGAATCCGAAATTCGGCTCCACACTAGTTTTTACGATCTGTCTTGCCGGTTCCTGCCGGTACTTTCCGCAACCCGCCGACAGGTGTTCCTTGCGGCGCAAGAACCGGAACGAAAACACGGCGCGACGAGCGCTGGGCAACGGGCAGCCCCTGATAAAGCCGCTTCTGTGCTTCCACCACCAGAACGCCGGAAAAGACCGGCCACAGCCGCCGCCCCATGCCTTCGAGCGCGAGACAGGGCCGCATCATCCAACGCCGCGTGGCAGGAGGGAAGTGCAGGGCGTCACTCACAGTGCTGACGGTGAAATTCGCCTCGCGCAGCAAGGTCGTCAGCTGGGTACGGCTATAGGGCCGCCCGCTGCCGAAGGGCGTATGCTCGAAGCGGGCCCAGAGACCCCGCCGGTTCGGCACCACGATAACGAGCCGCCCATTGGGCGCGAGAACGCGCCACATCTCCTTCAGCGTTTCCGTCGGGTTTTCCGCGTACTCCAGGGCATGCACCATGAGCACGCGATCAATCGAGGAATCGGGCAGCGGCAGTTCCTCGTCGAAAACGAGCGCTGTCGCCGGCTTTTCCACAGACGGCCAGGCGACGGCTCCCTGACCGGCAGGCATGAAGGCAAAGGTCCGCTCCGTATCGGCGCTGAAACGGTCGAGATAGGGCAGGCTGTAGCCCATGCCGACAAGCCGCTCTCCCGGCACGCGATCCCACAATCCGGCAAGCGCCATACGGATGGCGCGTTCCGCGAGATGGCCCAGAGTGGTATCGTAAAATGATCGCAGTTCGATGATGTCCGGATGCATGGAAGCCACGCTATATGAAATCTCGACGTTGGGAAATGGAGAAGCCGGAGCATCTTCAAGTGGTGGGGTGCAATTTCCTCAAACCATGGTATAGAGCGGCCTTTCCGGCGCCTTCATGCGCCGCCCAAGTCTGCGCGTAAGCGAACGATCAGGAGAAGCAGCAGATGCCCGAAGTCGGCGGCAAGACAATCGAAGTTCTCTTTAGTCCGGATGAGATTGCAGGCCGCAATCTTGAGCTTGCCAAGGCCATCGCCGAACGCAAGTTCCACAATCTGCTGACGATTTCGATCCTGAAAGGGTCCTTCATCTTTGCAGCCGACCTCATCCGCGCAATGCATGATGCGGGTGTGGAACCCGATGTGGAATTCATCACCGTTTCGAGCTACGGCAAGGGGACGACAAGCACGGAAGTTCGTCTGCTGCGCGATATCGACAGTGACGTGCGCGACCGCGATGTGCTTCTGATCGACGATATTCTGGAATCCGGCAAGACGCTGAAGTTCGTCCGCGAACTGATGCTGGAACGCGGAGCTCGCAGCGTCAGTATCGCCGTTCTTCTCGACAAGAGCGTGCGCCGCAAGGTCGATCTCCACGCCGATTTCGTGGCTTTCGAATGCCCGGATTATTTTGTCGTCGGCTATGGCATGGACGTGGGGCACGCCTTCCGCCAGTTGCCTTATGTCGGTCGGGTGATGGAATAGAGCCTGTTTCTCAATCGAACTTCAACAGGCGCTGCAGATATTCCTTTTCCATCTGCGGCGTCAGCGCATTGCCGAGCTTGCGGCGGATTTCATCGAGAATTTCACGCGCGCGCTGAATATCGATTTCGCCGGGAATTTTGACGTCATCGTTAAGGCTGTCCCCGGTGCCCTGCTGCCGTCCGAGTGGATCGCGGCCCCTGCTGCCGTTGGCTCCGCTTTGCCCCTGTCCGTCCTGACCCATGGCCTGCTGCATCTTCTGCATCATGTCGCGCCCACCGCGGCGCAGCGCGTCAAGTGCACTGCCCTGCTGGTCGTTTGCTTCCGCGCCTTCGCTTCGGCCCAGCGCGTCCGTTGCATTGCCCATTGATTTTCCGGCATCCGAAAAATCCTTGCCGGGTTCGATGCCCATGCCCTTCAGATCGTCCATCAGCTTCTGCAGATCGGACTGGAGGTCCTTCTGCTGCTGTTGCAGCTTGCGCATGGCTTCCGCCATATCGGGCGGAACATCGCCCTTTCCGCCCTGGCCTTGTCCGTTTCCGGTTTCACCGCCCATGGAACCGTCATCACCCGGGAGCATGTTGTCGCCGAATCCGCCTTCACCGTCGCTGCCGCCGAACTGACGCTGCATTTTCTGATCGAGGTCGAAGGTCTCGTTCATGGTCTTTTGCTGGCGCTGCATCAATTCGCCAAGCTTGTTCATCTGCTGCTGCATCTGGCCCTGCTGGCCTTGCCCCTGACCTTGCTGACCCTGCTGCGCCTGCCCCATTTGCAGGTTGTTCATCAGGTTCTGCAATTGCGACAGGAGTTCTTGCGCCTGATCACGTGAGCCCTGACGCGCCAGATTTTCAATCTGGTCCATCATGCGCTGGAGATCTTTTTCCGTGAGCATCCGCGCATTGGGGTCCGGTGCGGCCCGGCGGGCATTCGGATTCTGCTGCTGGCGCTGGGCGAACTCCCGCAGGAAGTCCTGCATCGCCTTGCGCAGCTCTGCTGACAGCTTTTCGATCTCCTCCTGCGAGGCGCCATTCTGCAGAGCGTTCTTCAGGGCTTCCTGTGCCTGCCGTAGGCGTTTTTCGGCGGCGGACAGATTGCCGTCCTCGATACCGAGTGCCACCTGCCACATATAATCCGCCGCATCACGCAAGTCGTCATCGCTTCTGGCAAGCCGCAGACGTGTGCCAATCGTGACCAGTCCCAGATAATGGGCGGCATTCTTGATGGTTTCTTCCGGACGGAGAGTTATTGCCGACAGCATGTCGAGCACATGATCGCGCTGCGTCGCGTCAAGCGCCAGAATACGGCGCTGCTCCGCGACAGCACGGGCAAGCGGGTTGCTGAAAGGGCGCTCCGGCAAGGTGATGACCTTGGTTTCACTGCGGCCCGTTTGTCCTGCCGCATCGGTTACAACCAGCGTGAGCGCAACCTTTTCGCCGGCCCATGGGTGCTCGGTCAGGTCCTTCGACGTGGTGGCGTCCCTCACGCCGCGGCGCGGCAAAGCAAGCGGCAGTTCCGGCGCGTCGTAAAGCGGCGCGGCTTCCTCATCCTCATCGTTGTTGAGCGGGACGATCTCACCTTCGGCCTTAACCGGCGCATAGTCGTCATCGATCTGGTAGGAGAGCTGCAATGTGCCATTCAACGCACGCCCCGGCTCTTTTGTAAAGCGGATCGTCGGCGGGTTGTCCGGAGTAACGGAAAACTTCCAGCGGGCATCGGTGCCGGAAAGCGCCAGGGTTTCGTCCTGCTGCAGATCATAGCGGAAATTGCGGCTGCCATCGACGACAGCATGTTCTGTAGGGGCCTTCTGGTCTTCACTGGCGTTTACCGGCTGGACGTCGCGGCGCTCGCCTTTCGCATCGGTCGCGGTAAGCCGTTCAGAGCCGCCGCCAATCACCCGGACCGAAAGAATGCTGCCTTGCGGCACGTTGATTGCGGCCTCGTCGCCTTCGTTCGTGGCGGTCAGGAACACGGGAGCGCGGCCGGTGTAGCGTGGTGGCGTCACCCATGCATCGATGCGCGCAACGGCAGTGCCATTGCCCGGACGGATATGAAAGGCATCGGCAATGCGGCCGCTGTTCGGACTGAAACTATAAGCGAAAGCGGTTACGAAAAGGAGAGCGACCACCGCTCGAAGACCAAGAGGGTCGTGTTCGGGAACCCGCGTGTAAGGCAGGCCGGATTGCAGGTTTTTCAGCCGGTCCGCCATGCGGCGCTGGTGTTCGCGCCATAAGGCCACGGCAAATGGATCATGTTCTCCGGTTGCCATATGGCCCGTCTGCACGGCGAGCGGTTCGTGAACGAGGCCGTTGATCGCCTCGATACGGCTTGTAATGTCGCTGTCGATCGGGGCTCGAAAGCGGAACAGCAGGTAGATCGATACGAGGCCGGCAAGCCCGAAAAGCGCCAGAATGCCAAAATGCAGCCAACGCGGCATCATGCCGAACAGGCCAAACCAGCCGAGGCTGAGAAACAGGCCGATCAGAAGTATCAGCGGCAGGATGAGCGGCCAGAACCGCTCGAAGCTGATTGAGAGAAAGGCGCGCAGACGTAAACGGCGGAGGCTGGCACCGTCGCCCCAAAACAGCCGCAGAAAAGCATCTCGCGCAAGGCGCGGCCTGTCTTTCCTGTCGTTGCTACGATCCGTCATCTGGGCTTTCTGGCGTGTATCACGTTTTTATCTTGCAACAGGATAACACGCATCATGGCAAAGGCGAGGCTTTGCCATGATAATTGTATTCTGGGGATTATAACCACTCGGGCACGGAATCGAGTGCGAGCAGTTCTTCATAAGTTCGGCGCGGGCGCACGACGTGATAGCGGTCGCCATCCACCAGCACTTCCGGAATAAGCAGGCGGCTGTTGTAAGTGCTGGAGAGCACGGCACCATAAGCGCCCGTGGTGCAGACGGCAATCAGGTCGCCGGGCGCCGGTTTGGCCACTTCCCGGTCGAGGCCCAGATAATCGCCGGTTTCACAGACCGGACCAACGAAATCGGCGCGGATACGCGGGGCATCGTCTTTCGGCAGGGCGACCGGCTTGATGTCGTGAAACGCATCGTAAAGTGTGGGACGAATCAAATCGTTCATCGCCGCATCGACGATGACGAAGTTCTTGGCATCGCCTTCCTTCACGAAGATCACTTCCGTCACCAGAAGTCCTGCATTGCCGACAATCAGGCGGCCCGGTTCGAACACGGTCTTGAGGCCGAGCGGCTTGATATGCCTGGCAACGATTTCAGCATAGGCCGCGGGCAAAGGTGGCGGCGTATTGTCAGTGCGATAAGGAATGCCCAGTCCGCCGCCAACGTCGACGTGGCGGATATCGTGGCCGTCGGCCTGCAATTCCTTGACCAGTTGCGCCATCAGGGCAAACGCATCGTCGAATGGTTCCAGATCGATGATCTGGCTGCCGATATGCATATCGATGCCGACCACGTCGAGACCGGGCAGGCTTGCTGCACGGGCATAGGCTTCCCGCGCCTTGACGCGGGGAATGCCGAACTTGTTCTCGGACTTGCCGGTCGAAATCTTGGCGTGGGTCTTGGCATCCACATCAGGGTTGATACGCAGCGATACGGATGCGACCTTGCCTGCCTTGACGGCGCGGGCGGAAAGAATTTCGAGTTCCGGTTCGGATTCCACGTTGAAGCAATAAATGCCAGCTTCCAACGCAAAGTCCATTTCGTGCGGCGTCTTGCCTACGCCGGAAAACACGATCTTGTTTGCCGGGATGCCCGCCGCAAGCGCACGGCGAATCTCGCCTTCCGAAACGGTATCGGCACCCGCGCCCAGCTTGGCCAGCGTTTTCAGGACGGCCTGGTTGGAATTGGCTTTCAGCGCATAGGTAACGAGCGTTTCCATACCGGCGAAGGCTTCGCTGAACACGCGGAAATGGCGCTCCACGGTCGCGCGGGAATAGACGTAAAACGGCGTACCGACGGCCTGTGCGATTTCAGGCAGGCTGATATTTTCGGCGTGAAGGACGCCGTTGCGATATTCGAAATGGTTCACAGAAAAGGCCCTACAGCGGAAACTTACAACAGCTTGTCGAGGATGATTGGCTTGTCTTCCTTCGGTTTCGGCTTGGTGTGACCCTGTTCGTCGGTCACGACGGCAGATGGCGGCGGCTCAAGCGGGCCCTTGCGGCCGCAAGCGGCAAGCGTGGCGCTAAGCGCGGCGATCAGAAGCACGGAAGAAATGGCGGAGCGGCCTGTCATCAGCTTTGGTTCCCGAAATAAAATCTGTTGGCGCTAGCTGTAACGCAAAATTTCCAAGAGTGGAATCATCCGTTGACTGGATGATTCCACATGACGTCATGTTGATCGACTGTCAGGCCTTGGTAATGCGCTTCTTCCAGTAACGAATCTGGCGGCGCACTTCCTGCGGGGCCGTGCCGCCGAAGGACTGGCGGCTCTTTACCGACTTTTCGACTGTCAGGTAGCCGAAAACGGCATCGGTGATACCCGGATGGATCGATTGCAGTTCCTCCAGCGACAGCTTCGACAGATCGACCTTGCGGCTTTCAGCCAGAGCGACGGCGCGTCCGGTCACGTGATGGGCCTCGCGGAAGGGAAGTCCCAGTTCGCGCACCAGCCAGTCGGCGAGATCGGTCGCAGTGGAATAGCCGGAACCTGCCGCCTTCTTCATCGAGGCCACATTGATTGACAGGTCCCGCACCATACCGGCCATGGCTGCAATGGCGAGTTCCAGATTTTCGGCGGCGTCGAAGACCTGTTCCTTGTCTTCCTGCATGTCCTTGGAATAGGCGAGCGGCAGCCCCTTCATGATGGTCAGAAGTGCAACCAGCGATCCGTTGATGCGGCCCGTCTTGGCGCGAACCAGTTCGGCGGCATCCGGGTTCTTCTTCTGCGGCATGATGGACGAGCCGGTCGAAAAGGCGTCCGAAAGCCGCACGAAATTGAACTGCGGTGTGGACCAGATGACGATCTCTTCGGCGAGCCGCGACAGATGGCCGGCGCAGATCGCGGCAAGCGACAGGAATTCCAGCGCGTAGTCACGGTCGGAAACACTGTCGAGCGAATTGCGGGTCGGCTCACGAAAGCCGAGCGCCTTGGCGGTCATATGACGGTCGATCGGGAAGCCTGTTCCCGCAAGGGCTGCCGCACCCAAAGGCGATTCGTCCATGCGCTCGATTGCATCGCGCACACGCGACAGGTCGCGGCCGAACATTTCCACATAGGCCATGCAGTGATGACCGAAGGTGACGGGCTGCGCGGTCTGGAGATGGGTGAAACCCGGCATCACGGTTGCGGCGTGTTCTTCGGCGCGCTCCAGGAATGCTTCGATCAGGTTCTTGAGCGCGGCGGCGGTCTTTTCCAGTTCCCGCTTGACCCAGAGGCGGAAATCGACGGCCACCTGATCGTTGCGCGAGCGGGCGGTGTGGAGACGTCCGGCGGAAGGGCCGATCAGTTCGGCAAGCCGCGCTTCGATATTCATGTGAATGTCTTCGAGCTTGCGCGAGAATGTGAACTTGCCTTCCTCGATTTCCTTGAGAATGGTTTTCAGGCCATCTTCGATCTGGCGATGGTCCTCCGCCGCAATAATGCCTGTCTTTGCCAGCATGGCTGCATGGGCAAGCGAGCCCTGAATATCCTGCGCATAGAGCTTGCGGTCGAAGCCGATCGATGCATTGATCTCTTCCATGATCGCATCCGGGCCTGAGGCAAAACGGCCGCCCCACATCTGGTTGCTTGATTTTTGTTCGCTCATGCTCATATGCCCCGAGTGACGATTTGGCGGAATATTGGAAAGAAGTAACGCGACATGGCAGAAGACAACGAAAAGGCGAATTCCGAACAGCAGACGAAATCGGGAAATCGCAAGATCGTCCTTCTTGCCGCCCTTGCCGGTGTCATTGCCGGTATCGTGGCGGTATACGTGATGGAGCGGCCTTCTGGCAATGTCGTTGACCAGAATGTTTCAGCGAATGTTGCGGCCGAAAGCGACGAAGCATCGGCGCAGTGCGCTCTTAAAGCTGATGCGCTGAAGGCGCTGGATGCAGCTGCGACCGGCGGTGTGGCAGCCATGCGCGCTGCCGAAAAGCCGATTTCCGTCTCGCATATCGCCTTTACCGGCCCGGACGGCAAACAGATGACGCTCGGGGACTTCGAGGGCAAGACGCTGCTGGTCAATCTTTGGGCGACGTGGTGCGCTCCCTGCCGTGAGGAAATGCCCGCTCTCGACAAGTTGCAAGGCGAGAAAGGCGGCAGCGATTTCGACGTTGTCGCCATCAACATCGATACCGGCTCCGACGACAAGCCCAAGGGGTTTCTCAATGAAATCGGCATCAACAACCTGACCTTGCACCGGGATGCTTCCATGTCGAGCTTCAACGAATTGAAGCGCAAGAACCTGGCTTTTGGCCTTCCCATAACCCTGCTCGTAGACAAGGATGGCTGTCAGATAGCATCCATGAACGGACCTGCGCCGTGGGACAGCCCGGAAGCCAAAAAACTCATCGAAGCGGCCAAAAATCTTTAGTCTCGACAAAAGCGAAATGCGGTGGCTTTCTTTCCTGTGAGGGAAGGAGACCGTCCATGAGCTTTGAAGTCTGGCTCGCATTTTCCGCCGCATCCATCGTGCTTCTGGTAATACCGGGACCGACCGTATTGCTCGTCGTATCCTACGCTCTGGGACAGGGGTGGAAGGCGGCTTTTCCGATGGCGGTCGGTGTCGCGCTTGGCGATTTTACAGCGATGACGCTTTCCATGCTTGGCGTGGGTGCGCTGCTCGCGGCATCGGCAACCGTGTTCACCGCAGTCAAATGGGCGGGTGCGGCCTATCTGATCTGGCTCGGCATAAAGCTGTTCCGGGCTGGCGGCGCCCTTCATGCAAACGCCCGGCATGACAAGGTGCATCCGGTGCGGATGCTGGTTCATGCATGGCTGGTGACGGCGCTCAACCCGAAGAGCATTACCTTTTTTGTGGCTTTTCTTCCGCAGTTCCTGAGCCCGCATCGGGATTTCCTGACCCAGATGCTGGTTTTCGAAAGCACGTTCCTCGTGCTCGCTTTCCTCAATGCCTTTTCTTATGCGCTTCTGGCAACCCGCGCGCGCGGCTTCTTTTCGAGCGAACGGGCGCTGCGCATCTTCAATCGGGCGGGCGGAACTTTGCTGATCGGCGCGGGTGTCGCCACTGCCTCGATGCGGTCAGCCTGAGACAAAACCGGCTCGTTTCAGCCGAACGATGGCAAGATCCAGCGCCGAGAGAAATGCAGAGCGATCTTTCGGTGAAAAGGGGACAGGGCCGCCGGTGATTTCGCCTGCGGAACGCAAGCTGTCCATCAGATTGCGCGTCGCCAGCGTGTTGCCGATGGTGCTCTGGGTGTGAACGCGCCCGTTCGGTGCAATTACCGAGGCACCTTTTTCGAGCGAGCGGCTGGCCAGAGGAATGTCGGCGGTAATCACGATGGCGCCCGGACGGGAATTTTCGGCGATCCAGTCGTCGGCAGCGTCCAGCTTGTCCGATACGATGACGCGTTCCACGCGCTCCGCATCGCGCGGGATGGCAATGAAACTGTTGGCCACCAGCATGACCGGCAGATTGTGCCGTTCCGCCACACGATAGATTTCAGCCTTCACCGGGCAGGCGTCTGCATCGACAAAAATGTGGATCGTTTCGGGTTGCGTGTTCATGCTGCTTCATAAAATGGGAGCGGCTGTTTGGCAAATTCAACGCTGCGATCAGTTTTATGCGATAGGGGATCGGCGAAAAACGGTATAAGGCGGGCCGCAAAAGTGAGAGTTCCGCCATGGCCGCCCGTTTCTTCCCCATCATGTTCGTCCTGCTTTGGGCCACCGGTTTCATTGGCGCGGGGCTTTCCATGCCTTATGCCGAACCGTTCACCTTCATGGCGGTGCGTTTTTCCATTGCAGCCCTCATCATGACGCTCTGGGCGCTGGCAAGCCGGAGCATCTGGCCCAAGGGAGATGTTCTTCTCCATGTGGCGATTGCCGGATGTCTCATCCACGGCGTTTATCTCTCCGCCTTGTTCTGGGCCGTTCACCACGGTCTGCCTGCGGGAATGTCGGGTCTCGTGGCAGGTCTTCAGCCGATGTTGACCACGCTGATCGCCGCCATTCTTTTGGGCGAACGGGCGAGCGGGCGGCAATGGGCCGGGCTTCTCATCGGCTTCATCGGCGTGGCAATGGTGGTATGGCCGAAATTTTCGGCGGGCAGCGGCGTCGATCCCAAAAGCCTTGCGGCGGCTTTCGTGGCCGTGCTGGCGATCAGCACCGGCACGGTCTGGCAGAAACGTTTCGGCACGGCGGGCGACCTCAAGGCCGGGACAGCCGTTCAGTATATCGCTGCGGCCATTCTCACCGCTGTGTGTGCGTTTGCCTTCGAGACGCGCATCATGATCTGGTCGCGATCGCTGATCTTTGCGCTGGTCTGGCTGACGCTTGCCATTTCCATCGGGGCGATTCTGGCACTTCTGGTCATGATACGCGAAGGCGCAATGTCGAAAGTTGCTTCGCTGTTCTATCTCGTCCCCGGCACGGCCGCGATCATGGCCTATCTGATTTTCGGCGAAACGCTGTCGGCGATCCAGATTGCGGGCATGGTGGTGACGACGCTCGGCGTTGCGCTGACGACGTTACGCCGGACATGATGCCGAAAAGTGGGAACTGGTTTTCGGACCGGATCATGCGCTGATTTTTATGAGTTAAGCTCGGGCTGTTGCTCTCGCTTGCGGAAAATCATGATGGCGGCGTTTATTTCCGCGCCGATGATGAAAATGGCCGACAGCATGTAGAGGAAGACGATCGCCACCATGATCGAGGCCAGACCGGCATAGGTCGTCACGTAATTGGCAAAGGTTTCCAGATATTTGGCAAAGGCCATCGCAGCGGCAAGCCAGGCGATGAGCGTGACCAGTATGCCCGGCAGGATGTCGCCGAGGCTGCGTCGCCCGGCGGGAAGCCAGATGTGTACCATGAACAGCGCCAGAACCAGAACCGCCACCGCTACCGTATAGCGCCAGAAGGCGATGGTGCCTGTGAACGGCGCTATGTCAGGAAACCATTGTTCGGCAATACGCACGGCAAGCGGGGCCAGAACCAGCAGGAAGCTGATGGCCATCAGGCTCAGCGTGCCGACCAGAACGAAGCCGAGACTTTGCAGGCGGCAGAAAATGATCGAACGCTGGTCTGTCACCCGATAGGCGCGGTTAAGTGCGATGCGCAGCGCCTCTACGCCGTTGGAGGCAAAATAGGCGGCTGCGATGACGCTAAGGGTCAGAAGCCCGCTGCGCTGGACGGTCAGCACGTTCATCACTTCGTTGGCGATGGGAGCGGCGATGTTCGACGGCCACATGTCGAAGATGACATGCACCGCCGTATCGGCAAATTCCTTGGTGCCGAGAAAGCTCGCGAGCGTCGTGGCGAAGATGAGGAACGGAAACAGCGCCATCAGGCCGGAAAGCGCAATGTGGCTGGCGAAAGCCCAACCGTCGTCCGAACTGAAATGACCAATGACGTCCCAGGTGATCTGACGGAGAAAACGTCTGATTTTTCGCATCCGCAGATTTGTCCCCAAAGTCGCGATTGGCGTCTGAAACGCGTTCAGCCGGTGTTTCAAGGCCTTAAATCTAGCATCGGTCCGCGGATTGCAAGGGCAGGCCCCGTTTTAAACCGGGCACGAATCAAGCAATCTTGGCAAAACGGCAGCGGGAAACGAACATATGGCTCCGGCACGATCCGGTCAGAACCGACAGCGCAGCATCATCATTACCGGTTGCTCCTCCGGGATCGGCGCTTATTGCGCGGAAGCGCTGAAGAGCCAAGGCTGGCGCGTCTTTGCGACCGCCCGCAAGGATGCGGATATCGATGCGCTCCGGGCAAAGGGCATTGAGGCGCACTATCTCGATTATACGCAGCCGCAGTCGATCGCGAATCTGGTCGACGAGGTGCTGCGCCAGACTGACGGCACGCTTGATGCGCTGTTCAACAATGGCGCTTATGCACAGCCCGGCGCGATAGAGGACTTGCCGGTCGAAGCCTTGCGCCAGCAATTCGAAGCCAATTTCTTCGGCTGGCATGATTTGACCCGCCGCGTGATTCCCATCATGCGCCGGCAAGGGCACGGGCGCATCGTTCATTGCTCATCGATTCTGGGACTGGTGCCCATGAAATGGCGCGGCGCTTATGTGGCGTCCAAATTTGCGCTTGAAGGGCTGATGCTTGCGCAACGCATGGAACTGGAAGGTTCCGGTATCGATGTGTCGCTGATCGAGCCCGGTCCGATTGCGTCGCGCTTTACCTACAATGCCGCCAGCCATGCGGAAGCCAATATCGACATGGAAGCGTCTGTTCATCGCGAGCTTTACCAGCGCCAGATGGCGAAATTGAAAAGTGGCGGCACAAAATCCAAGAACAAGCTTGGACCGGAAGCCGTCTATGCTGTACTGCTTCATGCATTGGAGGCGCCGCGTCCCCGCCCGCATTACGTGGTGACGAGACCGGCGAAACTTGGTTCACTGGCGCGGCGCCTGATGCCTGCACGCTGGCTTTACCGAATGCTGTCCGACCAGTCATGAGGTCAGGAACAGTGCGCATGGGAAGGAAATGAAATGGACGTTCTGTTCAAGGGCGCGGCAATGGTGGCCATGTTTGCGGTGGCTGTCGTTCTGATCATCGGCCTGCGCAACATGATGCGCGGCGGCGACGCCAATTTTTCCAACAAGATGATGCAGCTGCGGGTTTTCCTGCAGTTCATTGCCATAGTCCTGATCGTCGGGGCGATCTATTACGCCCGTGTGAAAAACGGTCAATAAGGCATGGTCAAGCTCAACAAGATCTATACCCGTACAGGCGACAAGGGCACGACAGGACTGGCCAGCGGGCCGCGCCGGCTGAAGTCGGACCTGCGCGTCGAAGCCTATGGCACTGTGGATGAAGCCAATGCCTGCATCGGTATGGCACGCCTCCATACAGGCGGTGAAAACAATCCTCATGCACAGATTGATGCCATGCTGGCACGCATCCAGAACGATCTTTTCGACCTTGGCGCTGATCTGTCGACGCCGGATGACGGGAAACCGCTCGCCTACGAACCGCTGCGCATCGTCGCTTCGCAGGTCGCGCGTCTGGAAGCCGACATTGATCTCCTCAATTCCGATCTGCAGCCGCTCCGCTCATTCATTCTCCCCGGTGGGTCGGCTGCATCTGCCGCATTGCACCTTGCCCGCACGATCTCTCGCCGGGCCGAGCGGCTGATGGTTGCGCTTGCCCGTGTCGAAGGTGAAGTCGTCTCGGCGGAGGCTTTGCAATATATCAACCGCGTTTCCGATTTCCTGTTCGTGGCGTCGCGAACCGTCAATGATAATGGCGCGCAGGATGTTCTCTGGGTGCCGGGCGCGAACCGCTAGTCTAAACCCCTCGTTTGTTGCCCCAGATCAGCACGTGGAGCTGGGGCAGGACGTGCGCTTCGTACCAGCCATCCGCAATCATCTTTTCCACCAGCCATTCCATCCGCCGCATGATGCCGTCGATGTCTATTGCAGCGTCATTCGCTTCGGGCGGTGGCGGAGTGTGATTACCCGGCTGGAGATAGACTGGAAGGTGAGCATGCCGATTAGCCACTTCTTTGGCAAAGGCGTAATCGGCGTCATCAAAGATCACGAATTTCAGCACCGTTCGCGGCGTATTGCCCGCAGCCTCGATACATGCGGCCAGCGCATCGAAATCGGTGTCCATGGCGCTTGAGGGCGGCTTTGGGCTCAATACCAGCGTGTCGAGCGCTGAAAACCAGCCCTGTGCAACTGACCCTTGCGTTTCCAGCGCAAAGCGATAGCCGTCTTTCCTGCCATGTTCGATCAACGGTCCCAGTGGCTGGATGGCCGGATTGCCCCCCGAAAGTGACACTGTCAGGGGCTTATTTCGGGAAAGTGCCGTCACTTCATCCCAAATCGCCTCGACACTCATTGGCTTCCATTCATGACGAAAACGGCTCTCGACGGCATGCAGGCTGTCGCACCATGCGCAGCGATAATCGCAGCCGCCGGTTCGCACGAATACCGTCGGCTGGCCGATGAGCACGCCTTCGCCCTGTATCGTGGGACCGAAAATTTCCGCGATCCGTATCCGCGTCACGGTCGGTACTCGGCCCATGTCTTGGGCGTTTCGCTGACCCGCACGGCGGATATTTCCGGCCAGCGCGCATGGCACCACTCAAAAAAGTGCCGGGCGAGGGTTTCAGCCGTGCTCTGATCATGGCCCAGAACGTCGTTCAGATGGCGATGGTCAAAACAATCATCGATATAGCGCTTGAACGGCGCCAGCTCATGATAGTCGCGAACAAAGCCGTGCTCGTTGAGATCGGAAGCCGAGAGTTCGACCTCAACGATATAGTTGTGCCCGTGCAGGCGGGCGCATTGATGGTCTTCCGGCAGGCCGGTCAGCTGATGCGATGCGGAGAAATGAAATTCCTTGGTAATGCGAAACATCAGACGCTCCGCTTCTCGATTGCCGCACGCCAGAAATCGGCATCCACATAGAAGGTCGGGTCTTCGATACCGGCGAGATGAAAGGCTTCCCGTCGCTCGACACAGGTGCCACAGCGTCCACAATGATGTTCGCCACCCTTGTAGCAGGACCACGTTGCGGCAAAGGGCGTGCCATATTTTGCGCCATCGATAACGATGTCGGCTTTGGAAACGTGCACATAAGGCGCGAGCAGTTTTATGTCGGCATAGCCGTCCAGTGCATGGTCCTGCATGGTCTGGAAAGCATCAATAAAATCGGGGCGGCAATCGGGATAAATGAAATGATCACCGCCATGGACGGCGAGCGCCACAGCGTCGGCCTTTTGTGCAGCGGCCACCCCAAAGGCAATCGCCAGCATGATTGCATTGCGGTTCGGCACGACGGTAATCTTCATCGTTTCTTCAGCGTAATGCCCGTCGGGAACATCGACATCGTCGGTGAGGGCGGAGCCGGTAAGGCTCGCGCCGATAGTCCGTATGTCGATGATCTGATGGGGAACGCCGAGCCTTTCGGCACAGGCTTTGGCCGAATCCAGTTCCTTCCTGTGGCGTTGGCCATAGTCGAAGGAGAGGATGGCTGTGAGTTGATGTTCGGCTGCTATTCTATAAGCAAGCGAAACAGAATCGAGTCCGCCGGAGCAGACGACGAGCGTTTTCATAAGTCAGGGTTCCTTGTTTTGACCGGGTAGGCTGCGACCGGATTGCGAGGCGTTACCTAAAGCATGCTGCATCGCTTGTAAACGACACGAAAAAGGGGAGGCGTCGGGTTGCTCGGATTCGGAATGACCTGTTGTCAGAATAAATTGATTTTAATCGATATAGCGGCCTGTGCCTGATTGACGTGCACGTCAACCGTCTTTAGGTTTCGTGCCGGTTCCCGGCGGAGAGGCAGCGCATTTGCGTCACTACCCAGTTTTGCGCCGGTGCCGCTTTCATGTCGGATTTTGACATGCGGGTGGGAGTTCACGGCGGCATAGTCGTGCTGCAGAAGTCATTGAAGAGGTAATCGCGGATGAAAGTCCTTGTCGCAGTGAAACGGGTTGTCGATTACAACGTGAAGATCCGTGTAAAGGGAGACGGTTCGGGGGTTGAGCTTTCGAACGTGAAGATGTCGATGAACCCTTTTGACGAGATCGCGGTTGAAGAGGCGATCCGTCTGAAGGAAGCGGGC